>NZ_JBIBVN010000040.1:0-62707 GCF_043080425.1 Streptomyces sp. NPDC015032
GGACCCTAGACAAGTCCCATCGTCCCAGGTCAGATGCGCTCCTCGCTTATTTGATCAAGCGTCGGACACTCGCAGTCGCGAAAGTGCGAGGCTAGCTGGTTTCGCCGCTGTCGTCCTGGGCGGTGTTGGCTGGCTTGCGGCAGCTGCGACGGCGGGCGGCAATCAGGGCGCTGCTACCGGCGGCGACGAGGAGTCCGCCGGCGCCGAGGAGCCAGGGCGTGGCGTCGGCTCCGGTGTGGGCGAGGGAGCCGTCCGGGGTCTTCGGCGTTGCTTCCTCGGTCGCGGCTGTCGCGGGAAGCGAGGGGTCAGTGCTCGGCGTGGCGGATCGGGTAGAGGAGGGGGACATGCCGCCGGAGGAGTCGTGGGTCGGCTTATCCTCCGGTGTAGAGGGGGTGGGGGTGGGCTTGTCTGTAGGCTTGCCGGACGGGTCGGGCTTCGGAGTAGTTGCGGTCTCGGCGTTGGTGACGGTCACGGTGACCGGTGCGCCGGGGCCAGCAGCGAACGTCTTCACGGGCTTGTAGAGGTGGTATCCCGCGGGGGCCTTGATCTGCTTGACCCAGAATTCGGTCTTCCGGCTCGACACCGGCAGCTCGCCGGAGGCCGTGCCATTGGCCCCGGTCGTGAGAGTGAGTAGCGTCTTGTCGCCGCTGCCGATGTTCACGGTCGCGCCGGTCAGAAGCTTGCCGGTCTTGTCGTCCTTGGCCTGCAGGAGGACCTTGGCGGCCTTGAATGGGTCGGTGATCGTCAGCCGCGTGATGGCACCCGGGGTGACGATGACGTCCTGGTCTGCGACAACCTCGTGGAGCGGGCTACCGGATGCCGTCTCCTTGAGCCGGTAGACGCCGGGGGTCAGGTCGGGGAAGGTCAGCGTCCCTTGCGCGTCGGTCTTCCCGCGTCCGACCTCCTGGCCTGCGGAATTGAGCAGCAGGAACGCGGCGCCGGGGAGAATGTCCCCTGCCGTGTCCTTCTTGGTGATCGTGATGCTGGCCGCGTCTGTGGCCGGTTCCTCGGCGGGGGCAACGGGTGCTGAGGGTGTCGGCTCGGACGGTTGGGCGGTCGCGGCGGGTGCCCACGTGAGGGTGCCAATCACAGCAGCGGCGACAGCAGCGGATCGGACGGCGCCGCGGACAGTGCGTGCATGCACGAGAGGTGGAACTCCTTGATCAGGTGTTGGGAAGGTCATCGGGCCCGGCCCTTGCCTGGCCTGGTGGCCGGCGAAGCGGCGGGTGAGTAGCCGGGGGGCTGCTTGGCCGTCGGCGTGGCCATATTGAGGTGTTGTCGAACATGAACGGGCAGGTCTTTGACTGCACGTTGCACCGGCTCGGTGGAGACCAGTGAGGCGGTGAAGGCCGCAACGAGCCCGGTGGGCGTGCTGGCCGAGAGTTCCGCACTCCAGTCCGGCTCCCAGATGTCTCCGCCCCATTCCGGCCTGCCGGTTGCCTTGTTGGCGTACTGGTGTACGCCTCCAGGCAGGTCTGGGGCGAGGAGGCTCTGGGGGTAGTTGGTCTTGACATTGTGGTTCCACCCGCGGTCGAGCAGCAGCGCGTATCCCTCGTATGGCTCCGTCGCACCGTCAAACAGCCGGTCCTGGTCGCTGTAGAGGTCGAGCAGCTCGGCGTGGAGGTCGTGCAGTAGTTCTACGGGCGTGGTGGCGTCGAAGACGATCTGCCAGGTCAGCTCGCCGAACGGGACACGGCTCGCGCCGATGGTCCACGTCCCTTTGCCCCGTTTTTCGGGTTCGGGGGCGAAGCGGGTCCACAGCCGCGCGCAGGGGCTGCTGGCGAACAGCATCCCTGCGTCTGCCGGATGGAGGTGCCAGCCGTCATCGAAAGGGAAAGGCCGCACCATGTGGAGGTCCAGCGCGCCGGGGCCGGCAAGGCGGCGAGGGAGAACTTTCACGGTCTGGTCGGGGTCGAGGCCGTTGAGGAGGTCGGGGGGCATAGCGGGGACTCCTGCTTGAACGGGCCGCGCAAGACCTGCGAGACGGAGGTAGGGACGGAGACTCAGCGGGCGCGACCGCTACTCGGGGAGGTCGGCAAGGGGCCTTGTGAGTGGTGGAGCCCGCAGCACGGCTCGGCGCGGTCGCGGCCCAGGCTCCGGGGAACCAGACGGCGCTGTAGCGCTGGATGGCGTCGCGCAGCCCGGTGGTGACGGCGCCGTCCCATGGGGGCCGGCCGGGGCGGTGGTATTTGTCGAATGTGCCGTGCTGCTTGGTGTTGGGGCGAGTGCGGGTGGCTTCGTCGCGGCGGTGGAAGGTGCCGTGATCCAGGAAGCTGAGTGCTACTGAGTCGATCTCGCCCTTGTCCGCGTGGACAACCGCCAGACGCAGGCCGCCGTACGTATCTGCGTGCTTGGTTCCGGTGAAGGCAATCCGCAGTCGTAGCGGTGAGCCCGGTATGGGGACCGCGTAGTAGGTGGTACCCACGACGGTGCTGTCGCGGAAGGGGAGGCACAATTCGGCAAAGAACTCGGGGGCCTGCAGGGACAAGAAGTGTCTCCGGTCGGGATCGAGCTGGGGCTATCGGCGAGGGCCGGGCAGGGCCGGGCGGCTGGTGGTGCTCCAGCGAGGGATGCTCAGAGCGGGGAACACGGTCGGGCGGCAGGATGTGGCGGCCCGTTGCACGTCGAGCGGGGTGGGGGTCGGCGGTTGCGGCGGGAGGATGGGAGTGAGCTGGGCCATGCCCTTGAGGTAGCTCAGGGTGTCCTGACGCCACCGGGGCAGCGGTGCCGGATCGGAGACGCATTGGGTGACAGCGGTGATCAGGGCGACGGGAGTGTCGGTGCTGGCCGTCGCGTACCAGGCGGGTCGGTCGGCGGACTTGCCGGCCCACAGCTGCCAGCGGGCGTCGCGCGTGGTCAGCTCCGCTTCCGGATCGAGGTCCCCGGTGGTGAACTCCATGCCGGCGAGCCCGTCCGGGGCCTGGACCGCGAACACACCCCAGCGGGGGCGGTCGACCTCCCATCCCTGCTTGAGGAGAGGGACGACGGCCAGAAAGGGGTCGTGCTCGTCGGTGCCGGAGACCGGCCTGGCGAGGTAGGCGTCCGGCCCCTGCTCGTACGCCGTGGCGAGGACGGTGGTGAGGGCGGCCACGAACTCCGTGGGCACACGGTCGTTGAAACAGACACCCCACGTCGGCGGGCCGAACGGGTCCTTGTAGGCGTTGATGCGCCAGAGCCCGTCGTCCTCGCCCTCGGGTAGATAGCCCAGGCGCACGCGCCGGTCGGGGGCTGTCACGTACACATTGCCGAGGTCGTCGTGCTGAAGGTCCCAGCCGAGGTCGAGAAGCGGGGTGAGGGCGGGGTCACCGGTCCCGGTGGTGCTGGCGAGGTAGCGGGGAGAGACATAGACGTCGCCGTCAATGTCTACGGAAAGGTCAGATGCGATGAGAGAGTCCTGTGGGTGTCTACGCGAGGCGGCGGTGAAGTGGCTGTGCGGGCGCGTCAGCCGGACGCGGGTTCCGAGCCCGGGCGCCGACGGCGCGCAACCCAGTAGGTGGCCGCTCCCGCGATGAGAAGCACACCGGCGGAGCTGAGCAACCACGTCGTGGCCTCGGAGCCGGTGTGGGCGAGGCTGCCGGAAGGTGGCGTGTCGGCGGGAGGCGAGAGCGGCGGGGTGGTGGGCGGAGTCGTCGGGGGCGTGGTCGGCGGGGTCACGGTGTCGGCCAGCGTCACGGTGACGGTGGTACCGGGCTTCGCGGTGAACGTGGCCGGTTCGATGTCGAGCTGGTAGCCGGCCGGGGCCTTGACCTCGGTGGCCCAGTAGCGGGTGCCTGCCTTGAGCGCGACGTCCAGCTTGGCCGTCGCGGTGCCGTCATTTCCGGTCGTCAGGGAGAGCACCTGCTTGCCCGGGCGGTGCTTGCCGGACGGATCGACGATGTCGGTTCTGATGTTGATTTCCGCTCCGGCCAGGGGCTTGCCGCTGGCCTTGTCCGTCTTGCGGACCAACAGTTCGGCCGTCTTGAACGGGTCGATGACCGTGAGGGGGTTGGCGTGGGCGGAGCGTCCCTCGGTGATGGTGATGTCCTGGTCCGGCACCAGGTCGTGGACGGTGTCGCCGGTGGAGGTTTCGCGGAGCCGGTAGGTTCCCGGGGCGATGCCTTCGAAGGCGAGCACTCCCCCGGCGTCGGTCTCCCCTTGAGCGACGGTCTTGCCGGTTCTGTCCAGGAGTTGGAACCTGGCGCCGGTCAGGATGCTGCCCTCGGGGTCCTTCTTGTGGATCTCTACCCCGCCCGGAGCGGCTCCGACGTCCACGGTGGCCGTGTCCTGGACGGTGGTCGTGTCACCGGCCAGCAGCATGCGCTGCGCGGCCGGGTTCTGGGGGCTGAGGACCTTAAGCTGCGCCCCGGGCAGACCGGTTGCCGTGGCCATGACCTTGGCCTTCCCGGCGCCTCGGGGCGTGAACGACCAGCTGCCGGAGCCGTTCCTGTCCGTGGTGACTGTGCTCTCTGCCGTGCCGGAGCCGGACTCGGCCAGGGATACCTTGACGCCGGGAATGGCCTCGCCGGTGAGGGTGGAGGTGAGCTTCACCGAGATGGAGACGTTCTGTCCCGCATGCGTCTGGGTCACCGACGGAGTGATGTGCAACGCGTACGGTCCCGCGAGGTGCTGTGCCTCGTCGATGTAGCGGAGCGCGAGGGTGCGTGCGGTGGGTGAGACCACCGGGTAGGCCAGGCGTTCCCGGCCGCGGGGGCCGTTGATGCCGTATGCGCCGCCGGCCAGCCATTCGTAGACGGCGGCATCCACTGCGGCGGCCTGCGCGTTGTTCCGCGTCTGCCCGTACCGGCCGATCACGTATGAGGCGTACGCGAGGTTCGCTGCGGGTACGGGCTTGCCGGTCACCGACGAGGTCCAGGACGTGACGGTGGCCGGCGCGCTGTAGTGGCCCGCGTCTGCGGGGCCCTTCCGCTCCGGGTCACCACAGTAGGTCTCGTTGGGGCCCCACACGCTGGGGCCGGGAGGACCGTAGGCACCGATGTGGGAGGTGCCGGCGTTTCCGTCGGAGTCGGGGATCGTGTAGCCGGGGCCCAGGACGGTGGAAGGCGAGGGGGCCGCTTGGGCCGGTGACCAGGCCAGAGTGCCGGATATGCCGGCGGCTACGAGGACAGCAACCGAGCGAGTGCAAAGGCGCATGGAGATCCTGAATCGAAGGTGGGGTAAGGGAGTTGGTGTGTCGGTGGCAGGGCGGTGCCTGTTCAGCGGCGGTTGGGGCCGTGCTGCGGCGGTTTCACGCTCGGCACCGGCCCGGCAGAGTGGCTGGACAGGTCGTCACGCATTCGGGGCGCTGTAGGTCTGGGTGTCCATGCGCGCGTCGACAGTGACCGTCACATGGCCGGTGGCCAGGCGGAGGCGCTCCTGGGTGTCTTCTGCCGTGGGGGCGGTGACGAGGATGTGGCCGATGCGGGCGGTGTCGAGGTCGCCGTCCGGCGGGAGGACAGCCCGGTCGCCGGGTTCGCGGAGCCATCGGACTTCTTCGAGCCAGTCGGCGGTGTGGGCGAACCGGGCGTCGATCGAGCGGTGGGTGAGGGTTCCTGTGGCGTGCGGGTACAGGATGCGGATGGCGGCGGCCTGGTGCCGGGTGGGAGCGAGGGTTGGGGCGGTGCCGCAGGCCAGGTCTGCTGCGATGCGGGCGAGGTCGAGGCCGGTGGCGAGCGAGACGAGGCGGCCGATGAGATCGCCTCCGATCCGGGCGTTGACCTCGATGATGCGCGGGCCTCGGTCGGTCAGGCGCAGTTCTACGTGCTGGATGCCGGTGGTGATGCCGAGTGCGGCTACGGCGGCGGTGGCGACCGGTGCCACTTCGGCGAGCAGCGGGTCGCGTGCGTCGACCGAGTGGGCGATCTCTTCGAAGAATGGGGCGAAGCCGACCGTCTTGCGGGTGACGACGACGGCTGCGGTGACGCCGCGGTGGGTGACACACTCCACCGAGATCTCGGGGCCGTCCAGGTATTCCTCGACGAGCACGTCGTCGGATTCGCTGCCGACTCCCCCTGCGCTGGCGGCGGCGAAGGCGTATCCGGCTGCCAGGTCCTCGCCGTTGTCGATGCGGATAACGCCGAGGCTGGCTGCGTTGGAGGCGGGCTTGAGGACGATCGGGTAGCCGATGGACTCCGCGGCGAGGACGGCCTCCAGCAGGGATGTGGTGCGAATCGAGGTGGCGGAGCCGACACGGTGCTCGGTCAGTGCGGTGCGGGTGCGTCCCTTGTCGCGGCACGCCCGCATCGCCTCCGGGCGGGAGCCGGGCAGCGTGAGGTGCTCGGCGAGCCGGGCCGTGGGCACGATCTGGTACTCGTCCCACGTGAGCACGCCGGACACGTCGTGACGGGCGGCGAGTTCACGGCCGGCGGCGACGACGGCGTCCGGGTCGGTGAGGTCGGTGACTTCCCAGTCGGCGATGAGCGGGGTCTGCCAGGTGGGCTGGGAATCGGTGACGATCACCACCTTGTATCCGGCGGCCACCTGTTCCAGGCAGTACCGGCGGTAGACCTCGTCCCCCGGGGACACGACAAGAACAGTGCGAGAAGGCAAGAGAACTCCAGGAATGATGGATACGGGGGTGTCAGGAGCGGTGAGTACCGGGTTCAGTCGGCGCGGCGGCGGCGAAGCTCGAACGCAGAGGCCCACTGGGGGTGGTCGGCGAGCAGCTTGCGGGCGTACAGCGCCGTGTAGTTGTTGTCCAGGCCGCGCATGTCCTTCGGCAGCCGCCAGCGCAGAGCCTCGACCAGTTACTTGAGACCGAGGCGGGTGTCCCCGGCTGCCAGCCGTTCCGCGGTCAGCTGCTCCAGGGCGAGGTAGACGTACGGGTGGGCAGCGTCGTATGCGTGGAACCGGTCGGTGATCGTGGGTCGGGCACCCGCACGCGCTGAAGGCCGGGACGCGGGCCGGGCGGTCTGGGACGGTGCGGGGCGGGTCGTGGGCGTCAAGTGGATCTCCGGGAGGCAGGCGGCCAAAACCGCGTGGGGAGGTCAGGCGGAACGGGTGCGCAGGGCGGGGAGAGTGCGCAGGCGGGTGAAGGTGAGACCCAGGCCGAGGGCCTGCAGGACGGCGCAGGCAGTGATCACGTGCCCAAGCAGGGCGGGCGGCGCGGCGGCGACCAGGACGCCGGCGACGGGGAACGGGGCCAGCAGGAGGAGGACGGTCAGTGCGAGGGTGCTGCCGAACACCGGGGCGGGGACCAGGTGGGAACGCAGGGTGCGCAGGACCACCGCCATGCCGCCTTCGGCCGCCATGAGGACGGCGATCAGCACGAGGTAGGCGTGGTAGGTGTGGGTGAGTGAGACGGCCAGGCATGCCGAGGCGGCGATCGTGGCGCAGAGAGCGCCGACGGGCCACAGGCCCCAGCGGTCGATGGCCGCCCGGCACACGGCGACCGCCACGAGCGAGGCGACGGCGGCGGCAGACCAGATCAGGCCCACGTCGGCGGTGGAGCGCCCCATTTGCTGCACCACGATCACCGGGGCCGCGGCTTGCAGCAGACCAGTGGCCAGATTCGACACGGCCAGCCCCGTCACCAGCCAGCCGAGGGCGGGCAGTGAGCGCAGGGTCGACCAGCCGGTGCGCAGTCCCTGGAGGACGGGCTCGGGGGCGTCGGTGTGTCCCTTGTCGTGGTGGCGGGAGGTGAGAGCGGCGGCGAGCAGTGAGAAGGCGGCGATCACGATGAGCATCGCGGTCGCTCCGGCCCACTGCAGCAGCAGTCCGGCGAGAGCGGGGCCGGCCAGAGTGGCGACCTGGTCGATGCCGAGCAGGACGGACTGCACGCGGTGGGCGCGGTCGCCGGCCTCCCGGCTGGCCATGCCGCCCGTTGTCTCGGCGGCGATGTAGGAGAACTCCGTGAGCACGCCCGTGCAGGCGGCGAGCAGCATGACGGTGATCACGGTGCTGGGTCCGCCGCTGCCGAGCTGGGTCAGGGCGAGGGCTGCGGCCAGGACCACGGTGGCCCGCGCTGCCGAGGCGAGACGGAACACCCGGGTGGCACCGTAGCGGTCGACCATGGCGCCGGCGACCGCGAACGCGGCCAGCCTCGGGACCCATTCCAGCGCGAAAGCAAGGCCGGTCAGAGCCGCGGAGTTGGTGGTGGCGAGCACCAGGAGCGGGATGCCGTACGTGGTCATGGCGGAGCCGCCGGCGTCCATGCTGCGTGGCAGGTAGATGCCGCGCAGCAGTGCTGTGGTGTGGCGGGCGTGCCGGGGGCTGCCGGTGATCAGGTCGGTCATCGTTGCTTTCTTCGAGGAAGCCGGCCCGCTGGAAGAAAGGCCAGGGCGGGCGGGAGGGAGGAAGGGGTTATGTGCGGGACCGGCGAGGTGCGCGGGGCGGGGCTTGTGCCGGGGCTGGTATCTGGTGAGGTGAGTCCCGTTCCGGTGAAGTCCACAGGTCCGCGTAGGAGTTGGCGAGCATGCGCAGCAGGCGGATGCCTTCGCCCCGGCGGGCGACGAGCATGTCGATGGATATGCCGGTGAACTGCAGAAGCCCGTCGGTGGCCGCGTGGTGGACGGTGTCCCGTCCGCTGGTAATCCGGTCCAGAGTCCGGCTGGCTGTTTCCGCCTGGGTGAGGAGTTGGTGCTGGACTTCGTCCACGGAAGCGACTGTTTCCTGGATGAGCCGGACGAGAGTGTCCAGGGCGCTGCCGGACGGGTGGGTAGTCAGGGTGATGCCCCTGGCGGCAAGCACGTCACCAGCGGTCTTCGTGCCAAGTGCGCTCAGCGCCCTGCGCGGCGGGGTCACGCCGCTTCCGGGAGGTTCTGGAGGACACCGGCCGGCTCGTCGCCGCTCCAGTGGGAATCGATCCAGCGGTCCAGGGCCTCACGCAGCCGGGCGAGTTCCTCAACAGCCCCCACAGTGGCTGTTGGTGGTGCAGCAACCGGGCCCTGGACGGGAGTGAGGAGCTGAAGTGTGGCCTGGACACGGGTGATGAACGTGCAGGTGGGGCCTGGGTAGTTGTGGGTCCGGGCCCATCGGGCGGTGGAGTCGTAGATGTCGGCCAACTGCAGGCCGGCATCGGTGAGCCCGAGCCCGGCTCCGGACCGGATGCTAACCAGACCGAGGGTATGGGCCTGCTCGATGGTGTGCCGGATCCGGCGCCGTGTGAGATCCGGAAAGATGCGTGCTGGCCCGCGGGGAGGAACGGGGCCGTTGTCGTCGATCTCCGTGATCAGGCGGATCAAGTCGGCGGATGCCAGTGCCGTGCACGCTCGCGCGACCTGTCCCTGGGAAGTAGCGGTGGTCATCGGCCCGGCCCTCCCGCCGTGAGTACGGCCTTGGGACGGGACGGGGCGGTGTGGGAGAACAGGTCGCGGTTCTGCCAGGCCGGATGGTGCGCGGATCGGGTCGGGGCGGCCGTCATGGGTGCGGGGCGGCGGGAGTGGCGGGCGGCCTGGGTCTGCGGGCCGGTACGCATGGAGTGGTCGTTGTGTCCCCAGACCGGGTGCTGGGACGTGTGGGTGAGCGGCCGACCGGCAGACCACGCGGACAGGGCTCCGAAGACGCCTCCGAGACCGTCGCCGGCCTCGGACAGGCGGTAGGGCTGCCCGGCGCCGGCTGTCGTCACCAGGCCGTCGTCAACGAGCTGCCGCAGCGGCGGATAGATACTGGTCCAGTAGCCGTCGGGTATGACGATGCTGGCCAGGGCCCGCGCGCTGGTCTCCTGGCGGGATTTGAGTACCCACAGGATCGTTGTGGCGTGCCGGCGGGTGAGCAGGGTGAGGCTGTCCTCGATGTTCTCGATCGCGGATGTGGGCGTGTCCGGCTTCTCCAGAGAGCGGTCGGCCCACCCGGCGATCAGCGGCAGGACGGGAAGCAGCTCCGCGCCGCGCTCGGTGAGGCCGTAGGTGACGTGCCGCTGTGAGTGCTCGACGCGTTCGAGCAGGCCGGAGTCGCACAGCGACCGGACCCTGGGGTGAAGCTGTCCGCTCTGCAGCCAGGGCAGCCGGGCCGCGAGTTCCGTGTAGCGCTGGGGCCGGCCACTCAGTGCCAGGAGGATCCGCACGTTCCAGCGCGGGGTCATCATGCCGAGGGCTTCGGTGACCCGGGCGACGTCGGCATCGGTGGCCGGGGACAGACCGGTGGTGGTCAAAGCAGGACTCCTGGGAGGAAGAAGGGTCAGCGCCCCTGTGTCGCGCTCGCAGGCCGTGCGGGCGGAGCGGGCACAGCCGGCGCGGTGGTGGCGGGGGCCGGCTCGGGCGGGGAAACGCGGCCCAGGCTCTGAAGAACGGCGGAGACCGTCGTGGCCTGGATGTCGCGGACGGCGACCGCTTCGCCGAGACGGCGGGCGCAGTCGAGTACGTGCGACACCTCGTGTCCGCCGATGTGCCGGCCGGGGTGGACGAGCTGGGCGAGGCGGTCGCGGTGGACGGCGATGCTCCGCTCCGCGACGGCGAGGTCATGGTGCATGCCGAGGAGGGCCGAGAGCATGCCGGGGGGCTGGTCCTGGACGTGGGCGTCGAGGGTGGCGAGCGGTGCGCCGTAAAGGTCCTCGATCCGTCCGGCTATCTCGGTGGACGTGAGGTGGGGCAAGCGGGGGCTTTCACGGTCGGCGGACCCGGGCCGCCCCGGCACGTGGAAGTGCCGGGACGACGGAGGGCGGCAGGGAAGCGACGGCCATCGACTGCGCGAGGCGGACGGGCCGCGGCTGCCAGTTGGGCGGGGGCATGGTGTGCAGCAGCTCGCCGAGCGCGGCGCGGTAGCCGTCGCGGGCATCGAGCGCCGCCTCCAGCCAGTCCGAGTCGAACCGGAGCTTGTCCGCCGACAGCTCGCCCATGTCACGGTCCGGCGCCATGTCTGCGTGCACCCGGTCCCGGACGCGGGCGACCTGCTCCTCGGTCAGCGCGAGGAAGGACCGCAGCTCCAGGGCACGGGTCAACGCGGCAGAGGCATCGGGGCCGGTCACGCTCGTGTACAGCTCGGCGACCGGAGCGCCGAAGACTTCCTGCAGCTGGCTGTCCGCTGTGCTGGGCTTGAGGCTGACGTTCACAGGGTGGCCCTTCCGGCTCGCGGGACCGATGTAGGCGCGGGCACCGCCGCGGGGCGGTGCGGAGCGCTGGTCTGCACCGCCGGGCCCTTCCGGGTGCCGCGGTTGAGACGGGCGAGGCGTTCGGCTGCGAGGCCCTTCTTCCCCGGAGCATCCGGGTCCAGGAGCCACCGCACGACCAGCGCCCGGCCGTCGCGCGTGGTGACGGCCGCATTGACGCGCTGGGCAAGGTGCATCGTCGGGTCGTCGACCTCGCTGGGCTGTGTTTCCAGCGCGGCAAGCAGGGCGTCCTCCGCCCGGTCGAGAACAGCCTGGGAATCGAGGAGAAGACCGTGGTACTTGACGACAGCGGTGGCGTCGGGATTCGCGGCCGGCGCTGCGGCGACTGCGGCCTTCAACTGGTCCACGCCCATCCCGAAGCGGGCTTCGATCCGATCGGTGAGCACACCCACAACATCGTCGCTGCCGCCGAGTATGTCGTCGGACAAGAGGGAACTCCTTTCAGGAAAAATAACGCCTGGGGGTCGTGAATTGGCGTCCGTCCTGGTGAAGCAGTCAGGTAATGTGCGGGCCTCTGCGGGTTTTTCAGTCCAGGCACATGCGGACGTCGCGGTAGACGTACGTGCCGGAGACCCAGCCCTTGATGCCGGTCGTCTTGTCCGTGATGTAGAGCCAGTTACCGCTCTTCTTGCCCACGGTGAACTTGTGGCCGCGGTAGAGCACGCCGAGCGCAGTGGACTTCGTGGTGGCCTTGGACCGGATGGTCACGGCCTTCGTGTGCACTTCGTACGGCAGCGGCGGCAGCGATGAGCAGTTGCTGCTCGCGAGCGCCGAAGCGGCCACGGGTGCCGCGCTCGCGGTGGTGGCGGACAGCACCGGCAGAGCAAGGGCACCGAGCATCGCTGCGGATACGGCAATTCGGATGGAGCGCATGCGGAAGAAACCTCCGTGCAGGAGAGAGGAATGTGTGAAGGGCGGCCGGGGGACGTTTCCCGTCGGCCTCATAAAGAGTCCGGACAATCGCCGGTTTGGCCAACCGGCGATCGTGGGCTATGTTGCCGCCCCAATCCGCCGGAATATTCAGCCGTGTTGTTCAGCACGACCGGCCAGGAGGGCGTGGAGCAGGCACATTTGCCGGGAGATGCGGGCGAGTCGGCACCGCGGATGGCCGAACCGGAGGCAGAGGGACGGCCGTGCCGCCGATCCGGTCGTAGCACCACTGAAGGGCTTCTTGGACGGTATCGAAGCCGCCCTCGCGCAGCGTGTGAGTCCACGCGTCGGTGTCGACCTCCTCGACCACGACGCGGTACGGAGACGGGGCACGCTCGTGCAGGGAGCGCAGGGCCACGACGGTGACCCAGTCGTCCGGGTCGTCCTGGGTGTAGGAGTAGCCCATCGCGTAGTGGTCGCCATCACCCACGAGGCGCTGTCCCAGAGCCCGCGTCGCCTCATCCGCCGGCGGAGGGCCCAGCTCGGGGTCGAGGCCGATGGCATCGGGAGGACACCCGCGGTGGATCAGCCAGGACTGTGCCATCGCGGGCAGCGGCAGCGGAGCGTGCTCGAATTCGAAGCTCCGCTTCTCTCGGTCCCGTTGCAGGTGGACGGCGACGTATTGGGGGTCGCCGGGGTGGCCGTAGGTGGCTGTGCGGTCGAACAGGACGTAGTAGCTGTGCTCTCCGTCGGCGGTGTGGTGCTCGGCTATTGGGACGAGCATGTCCTCGTGCACCGCGACCTGGTGGTAGAACGCGCGGCACATCTGCTCGTCGGCGTCGAACTCGTCTAGCTTGAAATCAACTTCGGACATGCACCCTCGCGGGTGTCGATGTGATGGAGGACAACAAGGGCCTGCCTTTCTGTTGGGGGTCAGCGCCGCTGTGGTGGGGCGGACGGCCACGCACCGGGCCGGGCTGCCGTCGCTGGCGCTTGGGGTGTGGTGAGCCGACGGGCGGCGGCCAGTGCGGCTCGTCCGGCGTCAGTCAGTGCGACCGGTTGGCCGGCGTGCACGGGATGGCCGGTGTCCCGGGAGACCAGACCGGCGCCTTCCAGCCGCTGCAGTGCGGCGTAGTCGAGGCGGGTACCCGACGCAGTGGTCACCGACATCCGATGGGTCAGGAGGTGTTGGTAGAGCTTGGCGCCGCCGGCGATGGCGAGCAGCGCCGCCCGGTCGGCAGCCGATAGCGGGTCTCCCTTGTCGGCTGGTGCCGTTTCGGCGGCGGCTTCGATGGGCTGCAGCGCGGCGATCACTCGGCGGGCGGCACCGTCGCGCACGTCGGCGGCCTGCTCCAGCTGGTCCACGGTGCGGCCGATGCGCTCGAAGAGGGCGTCATCGACGGGAAACTCTCCGCTGGACAGACGGTGGAGGAGGACTCGATAGAAGATCACGCCGGTTTCGGCCTGGACCAGCTCGCGGTGCCGGTCAACCAGACGGGCATGCGGCTCGTCGAGGATGCCGCGGTCTCGATGTGCCCACAGAGTGTCTGTGTCGTGACCGGTGACGGCCTCGACGCGGTGGTCGAGGGAGGAGACCGCACGCCGGACTGCTGCCGGCGCGGGATCGGACATAGGCGGGGCTCCAGGCAATCAGTGGGAATGGCGGTGCGAGGGGATCTGCGCAGGGCGGGGCAGGCCCGGGAGCGCGGAGGGCGGTGGCCCCGGGCTCGGCACTGGGCCGCGGGTGATGAGCTGAGGGGAGCGGGAACGAGCCGCGTGGGTGCGGGCACTCAGCGGTCGGCGAGACATCCCAAGACGGCGCCCGACCTCGTCATAGACCTGATTGCCGGCCCGGGGCCGGACCGCAACCACATGGATCTCCCGCCGGTGCACAGACGCTTCCGGCGCCGGGCGCACGCCATAGACGACGCGCCATTCCTTCCGGGAATCCACGAACAATTTGCGGTAGCCCTCCAGGTCGCCGTCGAGCCGGGTTCCGAACCTCTCGGCATTCACCACTTCCTGCAGGTAGGCGAGTGTCAGGTCCCGGATGTCGCCGGGGGCTTGAAGGAGATCGGTGAGGGCACGGGGGTCGAAGCTCAGGCCGAAGGCGGGCCGCTGCTGCCCGCCGTTCATGACGTCGGCATCTCAGGCTCGCCGGACTCGTCCCGCTCCGCTTCGGTCGCTGTCCTCTTCTCCGGCCGGGCCGAGGGCGGCGGACCGGGCAGGATCCGGTGTGCGGGACGCTCCGGAGCGGTCATGCAGGCCGACAGCGGCCCTCCTGGCGCACGGATCGCAGCGATCGCGTGCGTGAGGAAATCCCGGTGCCACACGAACAGGCCGCTCAGCCCTGCCTCTGGGTCCTTGTGCTGCTGGTACGCGAGCCACAGGGCGTGAAGCCACGCAACGACGTCGTCGTGCTCCTGCCACTGCAGGCACCAGGGCGCAGCCGTCGTGACTTCCGATCCGTAGACGGGCAGCAGGAAGTCGTCGACCCAGTCGGACAGGGCGTCGAGTTCGTCCTCGCGGTCCTCCCCGGCGAGCTCCATGATGGGGCGCGGCTCTGGCGGGACAACCGGGGGCGGTCCGCCGAACCCCGGCATACCGAACGCCGCGAACGGTGAGGGACTGCTGGAGGCCGGCGCGGAGGCCAGATGGTCGAGCTGCTGAGACTGCTGCGCCGACTGCTCCATCAGCCGCCGGACGCTGGCCTCAATCCCCTCCAGCTGCGAATCCGGAATACGGACCGGTTCCAACCCGTCGGCCGGGGGTTCTACGGGTTCAGACATGATGAGTGTGGCCTCCTAGAGGACGTGGAACGAGGGAAGCGATAGCGGTGACGAGGCGTGTTGAGGCGTCGCCCTTGACCGCGAAATGGCCCCGGCTATCGCCGCAGAGAACTCCGTTGCGGCATCAGGCAGTCAGAACCACGTCGTCCTGGGTCAGCGTTTCGCCGATCGTCTCCGTGAGCCGCTCGGCCGCGATGGATGCGTATTCTTCGGTTTTTTCTATTCCGATGAAGTCGCGGCCTTCGAGCAGGGCGGCGACGCCTGTGGAGCCGGAGCCGGCGCAAAAGTCGAGCACCGTGCCGCTCGGCGGGGAGATCTTGACCAGCTCGCGCATCACCTCGACGGGCTTCTGCGTGATGTGCCGGCGCTTTGCCCCCGAAGGCTGGGACGCCGAGTACAAGCCGGGCAGATAGACAGGGTTCCGGGAGCCGTCGATCGGCCCCTTGCTGGCCCAGACAATGAACTCGCAGTTCTGGGTGAACCGGCCCTTCTGCGGCCTGGCCTGCGGTTTGTGCCAGGCCAGCACCCCGCGCCACAGCCACCCGGCCGCCTGGATCGCGTCCGTCGTGGTGGGCAGCTGCCGCCAGTCGGTGAACAGCAGCGCGGTGCCGCCCGTCTTGGTGAGGCGGTGGGATTCGGTCATGATCTGCGTCAGCCAGAACCCGTACGACCGCTGGTCCATGTTCTCGCCGGTGAAGTCCGGCAAGGTGTGCTGGGCATCGGCGGAGGTGTACTTCGCCTTTGCGGAGCGGGTGGTTCGCTCCTTCGCGGTCCGCCCGCCCGAGTTGTACGGGGGGTCGGTGATGACGGAGTCGACGCAGTTGTCCGGCAGGCCGGTGAGGACGCTGAGGGCGTCGCCCTGGTGCAGGGAAAAAGGCAAAGAGGAACCCCGATTCGGGTGTAGAGCGGAGGGAGAGGCCGTCTCGCAGGAATGTCCCCGGGGGGCCGGATTTGGGCATACAGAGGCCCAGAGCCCGCAGGCCGGGGAGGCGAGAGGAGTTCCAAAACTGTAGGGGCGAATTCGCCGACGACCAAGAAGTGCCCTGCTGAGGGGCCGGATTCCGGCACCTCACGCCTGCTTTTTGGTCAACCGGCGATCCGGGCCTACTGTTTTTTAACCGCCTGGCGCACACCGCCTGGCTGTTCTCCTCATGTCCCCGGCGCACCTGGCTCATCTGTGGGTCCAGCTCAGCGAGCGGCAACTCGCCTGCACCGGCCAACACTCTGACCGCACACCTCGGTTGCCGCGGCCCCCTTCCACCACACCACGCACACGCGGCACACCGGATCACGCCCCCCAAGGACACCTGCATGACATGTCGTTACCCGCCCCTGCCCACATGCCGTGACCGGCGATCGGGCCACACGGATTGAAGGCGATCGCCGCCGGCATCGGCGTCGTCTTCCTCTCCCCGCTCCTGCTCGCCGGCACCGGCATGATGCTGGCCGTCTCCGCAGATGCCGTGCAGAACAACGTCTCGTTCAACAACTGCCTGACCGACATCGACGCTGACGACGTCGCCGAGCAGGTCGCCAAGATCCTCGACGGTGCGTCCGGCAAGAACGCTCACATCGAGGGCCTGGACCTGCCCGCCGAACAGGTCCCCAATGCCCAGACGATCGTGGCCACCGGCCGCAGCCTCGACATTCCCAAGAAGGGGCAGGTCATCGCGCTCGCCACGGCGATGCAGGAGTCCCGGCTGCGCAACCTCAACTACGGCGACCGGGACAGCCTCGGCCTGTTCCAGCAGCGCCCTTCCCAGGGCTGGGGCACCGCCCAGCAGATCCACGACCCGGTCTACGCCTCCGAGCAGTTCTACAAGCACTTGATCAAGGTGGACGGCTGGCAGCAGATGACCGTCACCCAGGCCGCGCAGGCCGTCCAGAAGTCCGGCTGGCCGGACGCGTACGCGAAGTGGGAGTCCCTGGCCACCGCACTCCAGGCAGCCATTGCCAAGACCTTCCCCGGCGCCGACAAGGACGCAAAAGATCAAGGCAAGCAGACCGATAGCACCGGCTGCGCTCCGGACAAGGACGGCTCCGGCTTCGGCCGCATCCCCGAGGGAAGCATCCCGAAGGGATACAAGATCCCCAAGAACGCTGACCCGAAGGCACGCAAGGCCATCGAGTGGGCGATGTACCAGCTCGGCACGCTCTACCAGTGGGGCGGATCCTGCACCAACTCGCACGGACCCGACCCGATGGGCCGCTGCGACTGCAGCTCGCTGATGCAGCAGGCGTACGCACACGCCGACATCACGCTCACCCGCACCACGTACACGCAGGTCAAAGAGGGCAAGGCGGTCTCGCCCAGCCAGCTCCAGCCCGGTGACCTGATCTTCAGCCGCGGCACCGCGGGCCGCCCCGAACATGTCGGCATGTACATGGGTGAGGGCCTCGTGATCGAGGCGCCGCGTACATCAAAACCGGTCCGGATCACCCCGATCAAGGACTGGACGATTCTCGCCGCCCGCCGCGTCCTCTGACGTTGCCCGGACACCTGTAGGTTCTCGAATCCCGTGTCATTTTCTCAGTCGCCGTGTCATCTGGATGTCAGGTCGTGAGAACACCCAGGTCATCGGCTTGCGGCCTGCTGGGCCGACAGAGGAAATGACACGGATCTGAGGACGTCGGCGGATGACAGGGCGTGAGACAGCGGAAGAACGCCCAGGTCACAGCGACGGCAGACGACAGAAGAATTGAGAACCTACAACACCGCTCCGAGCGGGTCGTCGGCGCGGCCTTCTCCCGCGTCCCGAACACGCCTCTCTCTCCGCTTCTCCCTCTCCCCGCCAGCTTCTCGCCTGGCCCGCGTATGCAAGGAGCCCCGCCACACCTATGTCCCTCCCTCTCACGGACCGCGTCATCCAGCTCGCTTACGACCCGGGCGTCTCCCCCCAGGGCGGCGGTCTGCCCGGCCTGAGCGTGCTGAAGAACGTCGTCAACTCGATCAACTTGTTCGGGATCGTCGCCGTCGTCGGTGCCCTCGCCGTCTCGCTCGGTGTGTGGGCCTGGGGCCACCACACCGGTGGGCACCAGGCTGAGGCCAACGGCAAGAAGGGCGCCGTCGTCGCCGCGGGCGCCGCGCTCGGACTCGGCGCCGCGAACGGAATCGTGGCATTCTTCTCGGCCCTCGGGTCGCAGGTCCACTGATGCAAAAACGACTCCCCATCCTCTCGCTGTCCTCCTACGGTGTGGGCTGGTCGGCCAACAAGCGCATCGCGATGGTCGCTCTGGTCGTCACCGTCCTGATCGCTACCGCTGCCACCGTCGCTTGGCTGTCCGGCAGTAAGGACACTCACCAGCCCCCGGACCACACCACGCGGGCCCCGGCGAGCAGCCCGTCCGTCTCCGAGGCCGCCCCGAAGCCCGCTGCCGGATCCGGGTCCGTGCCCCGGCCTCCGCAGATCGCTGAACCGATCGCCTACGCCAAGGCCGTGGCACAGATGTTGTGGTCCTACGACACCCGCGACACCGGCCGCGACCAGCAACTCGCGGGCATGCATGCCTGGATGACCGATGAGACCGCGTACGCGGACTGGCCCTCTGTCTCCGGCCAGGTCCCTGATCCGGTGCTCTGGTCGCGGATGGCCGACCAGGACCAGCACGCCACCGCCAACATCACCGAGGGCCACTTCCCCTCCGCGTTCAAGGCTGCCCTGGCCGACGACCCATCCGCGATCACCAAGGCATACATCTACGTCGTCACCGTCAACGGCAAGCAGCAGATCTCCTGGAAGCAAGGCGGGGGCGGAGCCGAGGACCGCGCCGTAACCCTCGCCGTGCAGTGCCGCCCCGACCACGACTGCGCCCTGGCCGCCATCGCTCCGAACGTGACGCAGTGACCCGCACCTGACACAAGAAAGGAGGGGAAAATCCCGTGGGTTTCTGCGACCTTCCCCTGGCCGACAAGCTGTGCGCCGTCGGCGACGCGGTCTCTTTCGCCTCGGACCCCGCCCAGGCCATCGGCAACTGGATGATGAAGTCGGCGGGTGAACTGGCGGCAGCCGCCGCCGACCTGGCGGCCCAGGTGGTGAACACCACCACCAAGGTCGATCTGAACGCCGGCTGGTTTCGCGACAACTACGAAATGCTGCTGCCTCTGGGCCTGGTCCTGCTGGTCGCGACGTTCTGCGCGCAGCTCGTCCGTGCCGCAATCAAACGCGACGGGCAGGCCCTCATCCAGGCATTCACCGGCACCATGTCTGGCGTCCTGTTCGCCTTCTGCTGCATCGCCCTGACCACGGTCGCCATCGAGGTCGTCGATGTCATCAGCGACGGCCTGTTCAAGACTGCACACCTGAGCATCGAGTCGGCGGTGCGTCGCATCGTGCTGGTCAACATGATCGCTTCCCTGTCCGGCATGGGCTGGCTCGTCCCGGTCGTCGCCGGTCTCGGCTCCGCCGTCGGCGCCTTTCTCTACTGGTGCGTGATGATGGTCCGCAAGGTCGGCATCCTCGTCATGGTCACCCTGGCGATCTTCGCCGGGGCCGGCGGCGGCTGGGAAGCCGCGCGACGCTGGCGCCGCGGCTGGATCGAAGCCACCGCGACCCTCGTCGTCAGCAAGCTGCTGATGACCGTGATCTTCGTGCTCGGTATCTCCGCCATGGGCAAGACCGAGGCCAAGGACGGTGTCGCCGCACTGGCAGATGTCATGTCCGGCATCGTGATCATGGTGCTGGTGCTGCTGTGCCCCTACGCAGTCTTCAAGTTCGTGCACTGGGCAGCCGACGGCACCGACGGCGAGTCCATCCACCGAGCCGGCGGCGCCGGAGCACAGATCGCCAGGGCACATGCCGAAAAGGCTGGCCGCAAGGTAGCAGCGGCAGCAGCCACCGCCGGCACCGGCGGTGCCGCAGCCGGTGCGGAAGCCGCCCCTCAAGGCCCCGGCGCCGGCTTCCCCGGCGACATCGCCGCCAACCCGACCGGCAACACCAGTAACGGCAACGGCAACGGCAAGGAAGATTCAAGCACCGGTCTTCTGGAGAAGGCCGTCCAGCCCCCGCCGACGAGTATCTCCGACGACACCAGCGGCCAGATGGGCGGCAGCCCGGGCCCGGATAGCTCCGGAACGAACCCCGTGCCCGGTCAGAGCGGCGGATGGCAGTCCGACCCGCCTACCACGACCCCGCCGCCGCAGGGCGCACCGCCGTCCTCCGGCTCGCAGCACGCCACGCCCAGCGCAACGGCTGGGCCGCCGCCCCCGACCGGCCTCTGATCCTCTGCCCGCTTCCCGGGGGCGCGGCGTGCTCCGCATGCCTCGCCCCCGGGCCCCCTCCCGCCTCCAGGACCCGCCCCTTGTCTGACCTCTCCGTCGCCCCGGTCACGGTGAAATTCCCGCACCGGTCCCGCCGAGGCATCCTCCTCGGCCTCACCCTGCCCCAGCTTGTACTCGTATCCTGCGCCCTGGCGCTGCTGCTGGTGACGGTCACCTCCACCGGACTCCTCGGCGCCATTGCCCTGGCCCCGCTGTGGGCGGCAGTCGCCGCCCTGGTCACGGTCCGCCGCAACGGCCGGTCCCTGATCGACTGGGCACCGATCGTCACCCGCTACACGCACCGCCGCCGCACCGGGCAGACCCTGTGGCTGGCCCGGCCCGTCACCCGCCCCCGGCAGGACGGCGTCCTTCACCTGCCCGGCACCGCCGCCTCCCTCAAAGTCGTCACCCCCGGCGACTCCGCCAACGGTGCCGCGGCCGTCCACGACCCGCACCAGCAGACCCTCACCGCCATCGCCCGCGTCTCCTCCCGCGCCTTCGTGCTGCTCGACCCGGCCACACAGAACCACAACGTAAGCAGCTGGGGCCGGGCCCTTGCCGGAACCGCCCGCACCGGACACGTCGCCACAGTGCAGGTCCTGGAGCGCACCGTCCCCGACTCCGGCGACACCCTCACCCGGCACTGGACCCGCAACGGCCGCCCCGAGGCCCCGGTCGCCGGGCAGGTCTACTCCGAACTCGTCGCCGCCGCCGGCCCCGCAGCAGCCCCGCACGAGACGTACATCGCGATCTCCCTCGACCTCAAGGCCGCCAAGCGCCTGATATCGCAGGCCGGTGGTGGGCTGCCCGGCGCCTTCACCGTCATGGAGCAGACCACGGCCAGCGTCGCCCAGGCCGCCCGGAACGCCGGCCTGATGGTCACCGGGTGGCTCAGTGCCCGGGAGATCGCCGCCGCCATCCGCACCGCCTACGACCCCAAAGCCCTCTCCGCCCTGCAGCAGTGGTCCGAATCCGGCCAGGCCGAAGCAGACCCCGCAGCAGCCGGCCCCGTCGTCCAGGTCGAGGAGTACGACCGGGTCGCCACCGACTCCGCCCGCCACGCGACCTACTGGGTGGAGAACTGGCCGCGGACCGAGATGGGCGCGGGATTCCTGCACGGCCTGATGTTCACAGCCGGCGTCCGCCGGACCCTCTCCCTCACATACGTGCCTCAACGGCTGGAGTCCGCACTACGCGACGTCCAGCGCAAGAAGGCACAGATCATCGCGGACGCCAGCGAGCGCACCCGGCGCGGCCAAGTCGACAGCGAAGAGGACTCCGTCGAGTACGCCGACGTCAAGACGCGTGAGCGGCAACTCATCGCAGGGCACGCCGATGTCTCACTGACCGGCCTGGTCACCGTCACAGCCGAGACCGATGCCCTCCTGGACGCCGCCTGCGCACAGATCGAGACCGCCGCTGTCACCGCCGGCGTCGACCTGCGCCGCCTGTTCTTCCAGCAGCCCGACGCCTTCACTGTTTCCGCGCTGCCACTGGCCCGCACCACTCTCTGACCCCGCTGCCCCCGCACCGCCACGGCGGCAGGAAGGACCCACGTCCCTTTGCCCTCTCCTCCGCGTGCCGACGACGCACACCCCTACCTCCGAGCCGCCACCGCCGGCGTCCGCCACCACACCCACGCACTGGGTCGGTCGGCCCTGCCGGAGCCGGCGGACCGCTCCCACCTCGACGTCCTCCACGCTCATCTCACCGCCCTGCTACGGCTCGTCGACCAGCTCGCCGGGGCGGCCCGTCCCCCGCATCCGGGCGCAGGCCGGCACCTCGCCTCCGCCCACACCCGTCTGTGGCAGGCCACCGCCGCCGTGCACGACGCCTTCCACCTCCTGCCATCCACAGCCGCCGACTCCAGCGACTGCCGGCCCGAAAGTCTCCCGGAAGGCCCGCCATTCATGACGATCTGCCAACGCCACCTCGCCACCGGACACATCGTCCGCCGCAAGACCACCCCCACCGACCTCGACCGCCCGCCCCACATCACCGCATGCCTGCGATGACCGCCTCTCGCAGCCGAAACGCGGGCCCCCGATGAGCCACCGGCCCGCCCGCCGCGCCTCCGCCAGCCCCCTGTTCACCCCGCACGAAACCGACCGGGCCAGCCGCAAGGCCGCCCGCCGCCAACTCGCCGAAGCCACCGCCAAGGCCCGCGCCGAAGCGGCCGTGCACCCGGTGGACAGCGCACCCACCGACCACGAAACACCCGCCCCGCTGTACCCGTTCAGCGGACGGCCCGGCCACGCTTCCGCCCGCGGGAACAAGCTGAGACTGCCCTCCCACCGCATGACCACCGCCGTCGCCGCCGGCGCGTACCCGTTCCTCGCCGAAGGCGGACTCGGCGCCGAGGGCATCTACATCGGCCGCGACGTCCACGCCGAGGCATCGTTCGTGTTCGATCCGTTCGCCCTGTACGGCAAGGTCGACGGGTTCACCAATCCGAACGTGCTGCTGGCCGGGGTCATCGGCCAGGGGAAGAGCGCGCTTGCCAAGAGCTTCGCGCTCCGGTCGGTCGCCTTCGGCTACCGCGTCTACGTCCCGTGCGACCCGAAGGGGGAGTGGACGCCCGTCGCGCAGGCGTTGGGTGGCACGTCCGTTGCCCTCGGTCCTGGGCTCCCGGGCAAGCTGAATCCGCTGGATGCCGCGCCCCGGCCAGAGAGCATCTCCGAGGCCGACTGGGTCAGCGAGATCCGCAAGAGACGCCTTCTCCTGCTCGGCTCCCTGGCCCGGACCGTTCTCGGCCGGGACCTGCTGCCCATGGAACATACGGCGCTCGACGTCGCCCTCGACCATGTCGTCACCCGGGCCGCCGACACGGGCCACACCCCGCTCCTTGGCGATGTCGCCGCTGCCCTCAACAACTCAGCCACTCTCGACGAGGCCGTCGGGATGATGTCGGGACAGCTCGGCGAGGCGGCCCGTGACCTAGCCCACGCCATGCGCAGATTGGTCCACGGTGACTTGGCCGGCATGTTCGACGCCCCCTCCACCGTCGAATTCGACCCGACCGCGCCGATGCTGTCCATCGACCTCTCCCACCTCGGCGGATCCGGCGACGACACCGCTCTCGTCCTCGCCATGACCTGTGCCTCGGCATGGATGGAGTCCGCGCTCTCCGACCCGTCCGGTGGCCGACGCTGGATCGTGTACGACGAGGCGTGGCGGCTGATGCGGCACGTCGCACTGCTCCAGCGCATGCAGGCCCAGTGGAAGCTCAGCCGCGGCCTCGGCATCGCCAACCTCATGGTAATCCACCGGCTGTCCGACCTGCTCGCCGCCGGCGACGCCGGATCACAGGGGCGCGCCCTGGCCGAAGGACTCCTCGCCGACTGCTCCACCCGCATCATCTACCGCCAGGAGACCGACCAACTCCACGCGGCGGCCTCCCTCCTCGGCCTGACCTCCGTCGAAATGGACGCCATCGCCCACCTCAACCGAGGACGTGGCCTGTGGAAGGTCGCCGGACGATCCTTCATCGTGCAACACCTCCTGCACAGCCACGAGCTGCAGCTCTTCGATACCGACGCTCGCATGCACTGAAAATGCGCCGAGTTCACGAATACCGACGTGTTGACCCCAACGAACAGAGTCACACATGAGCATTTCCCAGCCGGACCACTGGGAGTACGAGGGCTCGCGCCGCAAACCCCGATGGCTCCCGAAGAAGGCCCCGACCTCGTCCGTCGCTGCCCAGCCCGAACCATACGTACAGCCGCCGGACTCCGGCCTCTCCGTCCGCGCTGCGACGGACGCTCTCCAAGCCGCCCCCGATATTGATCGGTTCACCGAGGTATATGAACACACTGTCGATGAAGGTCACGGCGCTTTCGCCCAGATACACCAGTTCCTGGAAAGCGCAGCCAACTGGTGCCGCGACGGCGGCGCACTCGACTCCGCAGGAGAACTGGAGTCGTGGGCGATCCGTCTGGAAGAGCTGATCGAAGACGTCCGACTCCTCCCGGAATCGCTGGCAATCGAATCTGCCTGGCGGTCCAGGGACGAACTCGTAAAGCAGGCCGCCCTCCAACCATCTCCAACCAAATCCACCACCAAACCCGCACCCGTCCGGCCCTCTGACGGCCTGCGCGCCGGAGCAGCTGCGCCTCCGGCGGTACGCCGCCGCTGACTCCTGTGGATCCACTCCGTCACTCCGCAGACGACAAGGAACCGGCAGCAAGAGAGACACAGACCGAGAGGCTCATGAATCTTGAATTCCGACGCGAGCTGATACCTCGCGACGAAGCCCACCACCACATCGGTGCGCTCGACGCGATGAAGGCCAAACTGCTCGCTGCCGCCCAGCAATGGCAGCTGCTGGCCGAGAGCGGTGGTATGCCAGCCTCGCTCTCCTACACCGAGCTGCTCCAGCATGTCACCGACGCGCAGGGTCTCTCCCGCGATGTCGTTCAGCTGACTGCCGACTTCGCTCTGGGCCCTCACAGTACGAAGCGCGTCGGCCGCGCCGTACTCGGCCACCTCGCGACAGCGGCCACCACGTCGTGCCACGCCGCACCGCACTTCGCCGAGACCGCGGAGATTGCCCTTGCTCTGTCCCGTCCATCCGGCCTGCCCGACCGGGACGGTCTGAAGGACCGCGCGCTCATCGACCACGGCGCGGCACGCGTGTACCTGCGGCTCACAGCGGGCTCACTGCGCGACACGGCCAAGGAACTCAACGACCACCTCGACGTCCACCGTTCCCTCCCGTAGGGAAAGCCCGGCGCCTCCGCCACCCGGGCCGGGCACACGCCACCGCTAGCCCGCGCCGACAACCCACCTCTAGGGAGTCCTCTGAACCGCCCCGCCAACTTCAGCGACGCCGACTGGGCCGAGTACCTGCAGTGCCAAGCCGAGCACGACGACCTCATGGACCAGTTCACCGACCGAGAGACTCAGATGGAGCAGGGCCTGCTCGACGCATACGACGAGTACGACTTCGACTTCGGCCCCTCCCGCCTCTCGGTTCAGCCGCCCCGTCCCGCACGCCAACTCCCGCCGACACGCCCGGGTTCCATCTCGCGTGGGAGCATCCGTGGCCGCTGACAGCGAGGACGACACGGTCACCTTCCGCAACGAAGGGCGCCACGCCGAGGCCAGTGCTTCACCGCTCGCACCGCTCCCTGACCACCGCAACACGAGCACCGCCTGGTGGCAGGAGTTGTGGCGCCGCCACGCGAACATCACCACCCCGCTGCGCCAGCGCGGACTGGAGTGCGACATCGAGTTCGGCCTGAGTGCGTACGTGGTGCATGTAGCGCTCCCCGACGACAGCTACCTGATCATTTCTCCGCCGCAGGAGCCACCTTCCAGCCGTCCGCCGGGGGATCCGGAGGGATGGTCGGTCACCCGTCAACACCCGGACGACCAGGTGTTGTTCGAGCTGGTCTACGACTCGGTGCCCGCGACCGACCCCCATGCCCCTGCACGTCCCGAGGTACGCAACGGCGGCAGCGCCCCGTTGCTGATCGAGGCGATCGATAAGCGGCTCAGCCAACTCGGGCTGCTTCCCGCTCCACCCTCGCCTACCGGGCTTCCCCTCATGTCCACAGCCCCGCATCCCCGCGCACCAGAGCCTTTGGGCCACGCCGGCGTTGCCCGGACTGCGGGCGCCCTCCTTGGCCCGGCCGCTGGCGTGGGCGGCTCCACCACGTACGTCTACGGCGACGCGGTCCTCGCCCTCACCGACCGGCTCAACGGAACCGAGTCGTACGCGGAGGCTGCGGCGTTGCTGGGCCAGATCCTGGAGCCGACCGACGGCCTGCTGGAGCGGGTAGGGGAGCTGCTCGAAGCGGCGGGCGAGAGGGCCAAGGAAGCCGCGGAGGACGACGGGTTCGACCTGGGATATGACCTCGCCGACGCGGCTGCCGAGCTCCGGAACCTCGTGGAGACCCTGCACGTGGCCGAGGACCGGATGCGAGCACTCACCGCTCCCCCGCCACCACACCGGCCGGCGGCAACCCCGGCCCGCGCGCCACGGCTTCCCCTGCGTGCTCTTCCAACCAGCGGGCACAGGCGCTGACGCTGCCGTCCGATCCCCCCGAACGCCATCAGGAGCCCATGCCCACGTCACGCACCGACCTGTCCGCCTTTGCCACCGGTCTGGCCGCCCGCCTGCCCGGGCCCTGGACCAGCACGTACCAGCGCCATGCCGCGTACAAGGACCAATACCGCACGACCAATCAGCTCTGGGACTCAGGGCACGTCGACTACGTCGTCAGCACGTACGTCCTCCCCCACGAGGCCATCCTCCGCGGCCCCGAAGGTGAGCGGCTCTACGTCACCCACCGGCCCCGGTACTCCCACCAGTTCGTCGTCGCCGCACTCCAACCCGCCAGCGACGGCCTCAAGCCCCACCACTTCTACGAGGTCGAGGAGCCCAACGGAATCGCCGTCCCCAGCGACCCCGTGCGGGCCGCTCCCCGCGTCACCCGCCGGTTGCTGCCCCGGTACGAGCAGGCCCTGCACGAGGTACTCCACAACGCGGCGGAACAGCCCGATCCCCCACACCGGCCCGCCCCACCACAGGTACCCCAGGTCCTCACCCTGACCTACTACGACGACGGAGCCCTCGGTGTGCCGTACGAGAGCGTGCCACCGGACATCCGCATGGCGCTGTTCGCCCACGGCTTCCAGTACCACCCCCACCAGGCGGCATTCCTCCTGCCCGCCGCGTACGGCGAGGTCGGCCGCGCCCTGCGCGTCCAAGCCCTGACCCAGAAGCTCGCCCCCCTGGGCCTCGGCGTGAACCTCCGCCGACACAGCACAACACGCGCCGCTCCGCCGTCCTCCACAACCGCGCAGCCGGCCTCCCCCTCGGCCACCCGCACATCCGCAGGTGCCCGCCACCAGTAGGCCAACCGTCCCGCGACTCAGTCCTTCCCCCCAACGTATGGAGCCCACATCCGTTCCGTTCGACGCACCCTTCCACTGATCACCGCCACTCTCTGCATCGCCCTGGCCGCCACCGCCTGCAGCACGGACAGCGACAGCCCCGACACCAACGAGAAGAGGCGGTCGCCCAGCGCAGCCACCCCTGCGAAGCTGGCCCCGGCTCTCACCCCGGCCGAAGCCCGCGATGCCATCACCCACTACTCGACGACGAACAACCTCGCGTACGCCGCGAAGGACCGCGCGCTCCTCGACACCATTGAGGGCGGCCCGCGATACGCGATGTCGCTGGCCGACCTCAAGGAGGACGAGGGACTCCCGAAGGCCGACCGGAAGCCGTTCCGTGCCTGGTCATACGACGTGCCCCAGACCGACCTCTACATCCCGCGCCTCGCAGCTGGGAAGCAGAAGTGGTTTGCCGCCATCACCCGCGCCGGCAGCTCACAGCAGTACGCCCGTGTCCTGGTCCTGGCCGAGGACACGAAGACCAAGAAGTGGGAGATGGTTTCGACCGTCGACATCGACGATCCGCAGCAGCTCCCGCAGATCGTGCTCGACCAGGACGGCTACGCCACTGCCGTCGATCCGGCCTCCACCAAGCTCGCAGCCCCGGTCGATGTGATGCGCGCGGCCGTCGGCGACAACTTCGCCACCGGGGGCGAGCAGACAGGCAGGAAGGTGTTCGCCCCGACGAAGGCATCCGAGCAGCAGGTCAAGGTCCACCAGAGCGTGAACAAGTTCGGGACTCGCGGCACCACCCGATTCACAGCCGAAAAGCCCGAGTATCCCGACGCCTACGCGCTGAAGACGTCGGCCGGAACGCTCGTCGTGTTCTCCCACACGCACGCCCAGCACGACGCGTCCACCACTCCGGGTCTGCGGATCATGCCGGAGAAGCACGATCGGGCATGGCTCGGCACCAGCCCGCGCCCGGCCTTCACCTACCGCTTCACCTGCTCGGACGTCGCCGCTGTCCCCAGCACGCCGGACCCGTCGGCCCTGCTCGGCTACGGCTGCCGCCGCACCGACGCCGCAGCGGCCGGCCCGAGCACCGCCGTCTAGAGCCTGACATGC
Source organism: Streptomyces sp. NPDC015032 (assembly GCF_043080425.1). Taxonomy (NCBI): domain Bacteria; kingdom Bacillati; phylum Actinomycetota; class Actinomycetes; order Kitasatosporales; family Streptomycetaceae; genus Streptomyces; species Streptomyces sp. NPDC015032. The sequence continues at coordinate 27,911 of NZ_JBIBVN010000040.1, forward strand.
ACCCCGACTTCGAGCTGTACGACAACGTCGGCCTGACCTCCGAGCAGATCGCAGCCGCGCACTTCGGTACCGCCACACGCGACGACCTGCTGCGCTGGGCCCGCTGCGATGCCGAGCCGTTCCTCGCCGAGCACCCGCTGCCCTCGGAGCCCCTGCCGGCACCGGACGCGGCCCCGTATCTTGCGGCGCTCACCGCAGCGCGGACCCCCGCCGAGGTCAGCGCCATCACCCAGCACCTCCTGGAAGCCGCCCAGCCCGCGCTGAGCACGGTGAGCGACCTCCTCCTGTCCATCGCACAGTGGGGCAACCGCCGCCGAGGTGCGGAACAGGGGACTCCGCCCAAGACGCTGCTGGAAGCGGCCAGCCGCAGCCTGTCCGTGCTCGCCCTCGCCGACGAGGCCGATCTCACCGCCCTGCGCAACGAGTACGACCCCGCGCCCGCACCACGGCCAGCCCCGAAAACACCCCCGAGTCTTCCCCCGGCTCCGCCCGCCCCGCCGCCGGCCGGTCTGCCCCCCGGCCGCTAGCCACACCCCATGGAGGAGGCTTCACCTGTCGACCCGTTCCTTCATTGCCCGCCCCACCCCGACCGGGTACACCGGCGTATACGTCCATCTCGACGGCGTGCCCGACTCGAAACTGCCCCTGCTGCTCGCCGCGTTTCAGTACCGCTTTGGCCGGGACCTGGACGCCATGACGCAGCACCTCGTGGACGACGTTGCCGTCGGCTGGGAGGAACTGGGCTCCGATCTCCTCGACGGAGCCCCGCCCGATACCGTCGCCGCCCTTACATGCGGGGACCGGTGGCCCAGCCGCACGATGGACACCCTGATGCCCCTGGACGGCTCCCCGCCGATCCGCATGACGGTCACCGAGACGACCGCCGCCGACCAGGACATGGCCTGGGGATACGTCCTGCGCCCCCAGGGCCTTGAAGTGATCCCCGTGCAGTACGCCCCATCCGGCACCGTCTTCAACTGGGACTCCGACCCCTGCACCGACTTCAGCGACCCCGCCGCCTGGAACACCGTGGCATTTGCCCAACCTTCCGCAACACTTACGACCGCTCCCGCGGCCCCAGGCGCACGCCACACATCCCCGCCGAAGGAGCCGCCCTGTGGACCTCACCGAGTTCGCCCGACTGGCCACGTCAGGTAGAAGCACATCAAGTGGCGGCGTCGCCGGATATTCCTCCTGTGAAATCACCCTGTTCAGCAGCTCCCGCGATGGCATCGTCGCACTCGTCGACGGCGACAACTGGCGCTGGGCGCACACCACGTTGGACACCGCAGGATTCGAGAAGTCCGGCGACGGCAACCGCGCCATCCCGCTGACGGATCTCGACCGCACCCGCGAGGTCCTGCTCACCCTCGGCGTAGTCGCCGAGATCAGCCAGATCAAGATCACACCGAGCAGTGAAACCTACATCGGCGACTTCGCCCGCGACCTGGCCGACCACCTGCCAGGCCAGTGGAGCGTAGGGGTCGAGAGCTACGCGATGCGCGTCTGGCAGGGAGACCTTGCCGCCTGCATGTGGAGCCCGTCCATGGCTGCCACGCTGGAGCAGCGCCGTGTGCGGTGGGCGGCCGTGCTTCGGCGTGGCGACGGGGCCGAACTCGCCATCATCCGCGACCCGCAGTACGACCTGTATCACGTCGGCGCACTCCACCCCATCAACCTGCATCCCGACGGACTCGTCGCCCCGCCCGCAAGCGTGACCGTGCAGCCGATGCCGGCCTCCGCCGCCTGGCAGATCAACTCCCGTCTGCTGCCTGCCTACACACGGGCCGTGCTCCACTGCCAGGTCAACTCGCTGGAGGAGGACCTGGACCGGACACTCCAGACCTACGAGTCGGGCGCAGTCTCCGAGCCGCTGCCGAAGGATCTCATCGACGCCTTCGCCCGCTTCACCACGACGGCGCCGCAGGTCACCGCCGCGGTGCGCGCCCTGGCCACGCAGAGCGAGCACGAGGCTGCTGTCCTCCAGCGGGTGGAAGACGTCATTGCCGCTGGGGCCCGGGCCGGCACCAAGACCGCCGTGGCCCCTCGCACCGATCAGGTGGCCTGGTGGCTCGCCGAAGGCGGCGAGAGCCTCATCGACCTGGCTCGCCGCTCCGTGCCCAACAGTGAGCCGCCCGCCACCGAGACGGGCCGGACCATCGTCTCCCCGCGTGCGCTTCCACCGGCACCGGCCCGAAACGCCCCCGGCACTCGCCGCTGACCCGCTACACCTCTACTGGAAGGAGATTCTTCCTCTTTGGACCCCGACATCCACTTCGTCTTCGGCAGCCACCCCCAGCATGGCTACGTCGCCGGCTTCAACTCCTCGCTTCCCGCTCACCTCGCCGACTGGTTCCTCACCCGTGTCCAGTTCGAGGCCGTCCCCGGTGAGCCGAGCCTGTACCAGCTCACCGAACCCGAGCGCGACGGCCCGCGCCGAACCCGCCAGGCCGCCCAGGACCTGCGCGCGCAGGGCTACGCCGTACACGTCGACACCGACATCGCCTACGCCCCCGCCAACCCCCCGGGCCGGCCGAACGGACTCACCGAGCGCCGCAAGCGGATCGCCCAGGCTGCCTCCGGCCGATCGCCCCAGCGCAGTACCGCGCCGACGACCTCGCCGCCCTCCGCACGCCCGGCCCCGCCGAAACCCGCCTACGCGCCCACCGTCCACCTCGCGTCCGCCCCTGCCGGACACGGCCGATGAACCCCTCTCCGAAGCCGATCCGCATCGCCCGAGCGAAAGATGGCCACGTCGAGGTCGACGGCGCCTTCGATGCCTTCGCCGGACACATCCTGCTCCGAGCCGGCTTCCTCTCCCTACCGTCGCTGAACGGCCGCTCGATCCGGCTCCCACTCGACATGGGACACGACTGGGAGAACGAACAGTCGACCTGGGCCGCACAGATGTTGGTCACCGCCCGCTACCCCGTACGCCTCGACCCGGGCCTCGATACGCGCCTCGCCCCACCCGACCGGCTCTCGGGACCGGGCCGCCCGCCCGCTATGGCCGCCCAGGCATGCCCGACCCGAGCAGCATGCCGCTGACCCCAGCCAGGAGACCCCGATCCCTGCCGTCCCCGACCCGCAACACATCCACGAACTCGGCGCCAAGTGCGGTGACTTCCGGCTAAGAATGGCGCTCCTGGACCGGGAGACCGAGACGGCCCTCGACGCCGTCCGCGACCGGCACGGGCGCATCGTCCGCCCCCAGGAAGCAGCCGCGATCCGCACCCGCCGCACCCGGTCAGCTCTCGACGGATACCGGCTCGACCTCGCCGACTCCGCCGGCCCCCTGCTGGGAGCGGCCCGCACAGCCCTCGACGCGATGCCGCCCACCGCGCACACCCAGGCGTGGCGCGACATGCTTGACTCTCTCGCCACGTCGCACATGGAGATCCTGCGCGCCGCCGGCCAGCCCGCCGAGCGTGAGGCGCAGACGGTTTGGGCGCACCTCGCTCACTGGGCAGAGAACGGCGCCATCGCCGCCCACCTCGCCGACCTGCACCACAAGCCCGGACCCGAATTCACCGCCGACGAGGCACAGGAGTGGACGGAAAGGGCCCGGGTGGCGCGGACCCGAGGGGCGCTGGATCTGATCGAGTCCTGGTACGCGGCTGACGGCCGCCGCATCACCCTCGCCTACCTGGCCGAGGAGGACCTCTCCGAGGTGATCGCCCTGACCGGGGATCCGGATGCGCCAGGGTGGAGCGTCATCGGCCGGTACGACAACGAGTACGTCGCCGGCAAGACACTCCCCCGGCCGGTGCCGCCCGGCGTTCTCCGGGCTGAGGGCACGTCCAGGTTCGACCGCCCCGAAATGGCTGCGGAGATACCCGTCCAGGAGCTGCTCCGCGACGTCACCGAGGCACACTGCGCGGGTGACGTGTCCGAGGCCCTGCTCACTGCCACCGACCAGGGACGCGGCAGCGGCCCCATGACACACCTGCATCAACTCCTGTACGAAGCAGCCAGGTTCTCCCACGCCCTGGAGTCCGTTCAGGGTCAGCGCCTCGGTGCCCGGCTCGACGCCCTTGGCAGGCAGCTCGAATTCCTCGCCCGTGAGGTCCAGGACGCCGCAGAGGACCTCGGCGCGACCGTCGCGGTCCTGCCGCCGCACCGCGTTCCGAAGCCGCCCCGTATCCGCCCGCGGCCTGCCCTGGAGACGACGCCCCCGCCTGCACCGCCGCAGCACTCCACAGCAACCGCGCGCCGTCCCTAGCAGCCCCTGTTCCCCAGAAAGCTCTCGTTGTCCCCAACCGCTGCGACTGTCTCACCACCGCGCATCATCTACGGCGCGGTGCTGGGCAGCCCATACGTCGCCCGCCTCCTGGGCGGCACCCTCATCGGCCGACTGCCCAATGGCATGGCACCGGTGGCCATCGTCCTGTGGACCCTCGCGGCCGGCCGCGGCATCGCCCTCGGCGGCCTGCTCTCCGCCCTGTACGGACTCGCCTCCGCGCTGTCCCAGCCGGTCAAGGGACGCATGATGGACCGCTACGGGCAAAGCGCCGTGCACCTGCCAGCCGCGGCCCTCAACTCCAGCCTGCTGATCGTTCTGCCGCTCGCCGCGCCCCACGGTGGACCGGCATCCGCCACGGCCATCGTCGTCGTCGCCGGACTGACCGCTCCGCCGCTGGAAGCCGGGCTGCGGGCACTGTGGCCCAGCATCCTGCCCGACCTGCGGCTGCGGCACGCCGCTCTCTCCCTGGACACAGGCACACAAGGTCTGCTGTACATCGTCGGCCCCCTCCTCGTCGCCGCCCTTTCCTCCACGTACAACCCTGCTACCGCGCTCGCCGTCACCGCCACCCTCGGTCTGGCCGGCACACTCGTCGTCGCGACCGCGCCGCCGTCCCGCCGCTGGCGCCCCACGCCGACCACCAGTGGCACAGGTACGACACGGCGGCTGGCCAGCCCGCCACTCGCTTCGCTGTTCGTCGCACTGGCCGGTGTCGGATGCGCGATCGGGGCCCTGAACGCCCTCGCCGTCGCCATGTCCGATACCCACGGGCGACAGATGCTCTCGGGGCTGCTGCCCGCCGCGTTCTCGGCCGGCAGCTTCCTCGGCGGCCTGGTCTACGGCCGTCGTACCTGGCCCTGCTCCACCACACGCCAACTCGTCCTCAGCAGTGCCGCGTTCCTCGCCGGGTGGCTGCCGCTGCTCGTGCTTCACGCCCCGTACGCGGCCATCGCGGCGGTCGCCCTGCCCGGTGCGTTCCTCACTGTGGTCGTCGCCTGCGCGTATGTGGCCACCGACGCCCTCACACCCGCGGGCCGGACCAGCGAGGCGTACGCGTGGCTGATCTGCTCGATCGGCGTCGGGCAAGCGGCCGGCACCGCACTCGCCGGACGCCTCGCCGATCACGCGCTCGCCCTCGCCGCACTCCCTGCGGCCGGTGCCGCCTTCGCTCTCACCGTCCTGCTCCTCGCCCGTCCCGACCAGGGCGCCGTCCGCCGCGACCGGCACCGCTGCCGCTACGCCTGAGCAGGCATTCCAACCCCCTTATTCTGTACGGAGATTCACCATGGCCGTCCGCACGAAATGGACCGTCGAGCACCTTTGTGGTGACTCGATCGTCCATGATCTGTCCGACCGTCCCGCCGACCGCCGCGCCGGCTTCGCCCGATGGCTCGCAGGCAGGGACTGCACCGCCTGCTGGAAGGCGTCACGTGACGCCGACACGGAGTCCAAGGAGAAGTGGCTCGCCGCCAAGCGCGCCGAGGAGCAGCAGGCCGCCGCCGAGTGGGCCGAGAAGTTCGATATGCCGCCGCTGGAGGGGCCGGAGCGGGCTCTGGCCTGGGGCGAGCGGTCCCGCCACCAGCTGATGACGGCTGCGCACACCGCGCTGGTGGTCGAGGGGTCCTGGGACGAGGCGGACTGGGCGGAGCTGGAGGAGAAGGCCCGCTCCATTGCCCGCGCCGGTTGGTGGATCGATCAGCGTGAGGCCGAGGGCACTGACCTGCTCGAACTCCTCGATGCCGCAGGCGAGGGCGACCGCGGGACGGAGAATCCGTTCCGCTGACGGAGGCGGAACATAGCGGGTGATCGCCGGTTAGCCAAACCGGCGATCCTCCGGACTATTGATCCTCCCGCCGCTACCCGCTCCGTGTGGAAGGACCCGCATGATTCCGCAGCCCTGGACGCCTCCGCCGACTCCGGCACACGACCCGCTCACCCCCTCGCGGGACATCACCCATCAGCACTTCCAGGCCGGTGAACAGGTCATCGTCCTCAAAGGGGTTACCGGCGGGGAGCTGTGGGGTGATGCGATGCGCATCGTCGCCCCGTCCTGGCACACCCCGACCGACGAGGACGGATGGCGGCTGCGCGATGCCACCGGAGGCGCGCAGACGTACGTCACCGCCCACCCCCGCTACCTCGTGCACCTCTCGCGCCGCTGCCCGGACTGCCTGATCTACCTGCGTGCCATGGAGGACCGCCTGCTGCCGAAGTATGCCGGGCACGACTCGCTGGTCGACTGCGGGTGGTACACCGTCACCGCCCTCAACCAACTGGTGCACATAGCCGATGTCCGGAGCGGCCGGTGACCCTCCCCGTGCTCCGCCCCGTCCATGTCCTGCCCCTCCTCACGAGTGTCACCGTCTCCGGAAGCACTCAGACGTGATCCCCCGCCTCCACATTCGCGCCCACACCCCGCACGGCCCTCTCGCCGAGGCGCTGGGCCGCCCGGTGTCAGCGGACGAGGGACTGACCGACCACACAATCGTCGCCCACTGGCCGGGCCTCGACTACTACACGTCGGACGACGAGCAGAAGGTCTGGACGTCCGTCCAGTGGGCAGAGCACCTCGAAGACCCCTACATGGAGCACCCGTTCGCCGCCGGCCCGGAGGACGACCGGCACGCGATCTTCCACCTCGACATCCGGCTCCACCCCGACGACCGTGAGCTGACCGGCCCCGAATGGGCCGAAGCCGCTCACCGGCTCGCCCGCGCCGCCGGCATCGAGGTCCCGGGCGACGAAAGAGGATGCCGGTGGATCGCCGTCCAGGCCCAGCCCGGACGCCTCGACCTGATCGCCAACCTGATCCGCCTCGACGGCACGTGGAACACCCAGCCTGCCAATGCCCTACGGCGCCTGCCGGACGAAGCCCGCCGCATCGAGCAGGACCTGCGCCTCACCCCAGTGCAACCCACTCATCAGACCGGTGTCCGTCCCGTACCCACTGCCTCGGCACAGCTGGCGACCATTCTGTCGCAGCTCGCCGATGAGCAGGCCGGGCCACTGGCCACGGTGCGCGACCTCGTCGAGCACACCACTCACCAGATCGCACGGCGGCCGGGTGCCGCCGATGACGCCATGCTGCTTCGCCTGGAGCTGGTCGTCCGTCGGCTCCACTCCGTCCAACAAGACCTCGACACCACGGCAGCCCAGTTGAGAGCTGCGGCCCTTCCCCGTGTAGCCGCTGCGCCGCCCGCTGCGAAGCGCTCGGCCCACCGATCACCGTAGGAGACACGCCTCTGTCCGTTGCCGACCGCTTCCTGAACATCCGCCACGACCCGCACTCCGATGAACTTCTTGCCCGCGGAGGAGACCCCGAGGCCCACAGCGTCCTCCAGCGCACCGGATTCGTCCCGGTCGTCCGCGTCCACGAGACCTACCACCGCGCCCCCACCGGCCTCGCCCGCCCCGAGGAAGCCCGCCTCGCCACAGAAGCAGTCGCCCGCCTTCGGTCCGCCGGATACCGCGTCGACTGCGACAAGGAACTCGACACCGACTCGCTGTGGCCCAGTTACCCGCCGCTGGGCGCCCCCATTACCCACCTCGCCGAGCGGATCCGTGAAGCCACCACGACCGACGAGGCAGCCGACGCCCTCACCGAGCTGACCGCCGCCCACGACGGCATCCTCGCCGGTCTCGGCGAAATCCTCACCGCCACGGCCGAGTTCCACGAGGGCCTCGGTGACGCAGCCGACCCCCACGCCGCCCGGCGGCTGCGCTACCTCGCCGATGAGTACCTGCGCATCATCCGCACTGACCTCGCCCACACGCGCAACGACCTCGCGGACCGGCACGCCCCACACCCCGGTCGCAGCGTCTGTGCCGAAGAGGTCCCCGCAACCGAACGCGAGCGCTCCACCGTGTGCACCTGCCCTCCCCCGCCGCGCACGATGCCGGCCCCGCCGCCCCCGGTGGCCGCCGGGCTGCGCCGCTGACCCTTACCTCGCCCAAGGACAGACACCATGCACAACCACGAAAACACCGAGCGCCTCGCCTCGTACGCCGACATCCTCGCGGGCGAGCTCCCCGGAGCCTGGAGCACCACCCGCCTCTCGCCGGAAGCCAAGGACGACCTCGCCGAGCTGACCGACCGGATCTGGGACCTGGACCTCGTCGCCGAGTCCCTGGCCGAGCACCCGCTGCAGCAGGCGGTCGTCCTCTCCCGGCCGGACGGAGCCCAGCTCGTCGTCATCGACCGGCACGACGACCCAGACGGATTCCTCATCGCCGCCATCGCCCCCCGCAACCTGCCAGACGAGGCATACCGGGGGATACGCGAACCGAACGGCATCGCTCTGAGCGACGACCCGTTCCAGGCCGTCGAGCAGATCACCGGCTACCTGCTGTCCCGCTACGAAACCTCGCTCGCCCAGGTCCGCTACAAGGCCATCGAGAATGTGCAGCCCTCCCAGGCGGACCAGGTCGTCCTCACCTGGCAGCCGGACGGAAGTCTCGCCGCCTTCGCTGTCGGCGCGGATGCCGGCACTGTCCTGGCGGCCAACGGCTTCGTCCTTGACGGTGCCGGCGCCTATCGGCTGAGCGGCGACGACACCACTACCCAGGCCCGTGCCGTGCGCGAGATCGGCCCGCAGCTCGCAACGCACGGCATCACCACCACCATCCAGCACCCGTCGGGCCGAATCCCGCCCAAGACCTCCGCGCCGACGGCACGTCCGACCCCGGCCGTCACCCGGCCCGCGGTCCCACGGTCCCGATGAAAGCCAGCGCCGAGCCGGACTTCTTCGTCCAGGACTACATCACCATCACCAAGGACCCCCGCACCGAGCTGGTCGTCGCCATCGGTGGCAACGGGCGGGCGGCAGACATCCTCCAGCGAGCCGGCGGCTTCCTCAACGCACCTGGCGCCGGCCGGGACTACCACCGTCTGCCCCACAGACTTACCGTCGAGCAGCAGCGCCTGAAGGCGACCGCTGCCTCGCATGCCCTCCTCGCCGCCGGCCACAGCGTGCACCTCGACCCCGCGCTGAACGCGTTGGCCACGCCCGACGGTGAACGCGAATCGGCTCTGCGGTATCTGGCCCAGCTCTCCGAACGGGCCTCCCGCGCCGAGAGCGCCACAGAGGTCGCCGAGATACTGACCGCGGTCGCCGGTCCGGCCGAGGGCCTGTTGCCACTCACTCGCGAGGTTGTCGTCAGGACGGTCATCGCCTGCTCCCGGCATCTGAACAGCGGGGGCGAAGACGCCGAGCCGGTCTCCCAGCTCGCGAACACGGCGGACTCGCTGTTGCGCGCCGCCCACCAAGTCCTCTTCGCCCGCAATCAAGCCGCGCGCGCCCCGCAGAAGCCGCCCCCGGCAACAACGCCACCGCCCGCAGCCGGCCAACTTCCCGCACCCACGACTCGCCACCGCTGACTTGAAGGCCCCCCGGCGGCCGATCTGTTCCAGCAAATCCGTCGGGTGGCCCCGGCACACACCGCACGACCCACAGGAGAGACCCGTAGCACCCCGCACGCCCCCACCGATCTCCCACCTCCTCAAGCCCCGCCTCGCAACCGCGGTGTTCCGCCGCTACCTGCGCGCCTGCATCCCGACCATCCCCGCGTTCGGTGACCCTCCCAAGACTCCAGACCAGCTTCGCAGTCCCCGGCCCCGCACCCGCCCCGTCCATCCGGGAGGACCATGCCCCACCCGTACCCCTACGCCGACTACCTAGCGGACAGCATCGCCCGTCAGCTCACACAACTGAGCGCCCGCCTGTTCCAGCTGCCCGCCGATCAGGTTCCCCAACTCCTCGCTCGCGTCCTCGACCCGGACGACGGCGTCCTCGGCCGGTTCACCGGCCTCTTGGACACCGGAGCCGTCTTGGCGAAAGACAGCGCAGAACGCGGCGCTCTGCCCCCCGAGGTATGCCTCGCCCTGAGCCGGGCCGCAAACGAACTGCATGACATCGGCCTCGACCTGGACGAGCTCACGGAATCCCTCACCACCGGCCCGCCGGCAGTGGCGAAACCGGCCGTCGCGTCCCCTCTAGTCGCGAGGCGGCACCGGTGAAGAAGAAGAAGGCCGGCTGGGGCTCGTTCGAGCAGCCCCAGCAGCACTACCTGGTCGAGCCGCGGCACCTGGCCGGCGGCGGGGACCTGCGGCACGTCACCGAGTACCTGCGCGCCTCCGGGTGGAAGGACAAGTCCAAGACCGGCGGGCCGCTCGTCTTCGACAGCCCGGACAAGAACATCCGGGTCGGATACGACCCATTCACGCAGCCCGGCGGCTGGACGATCTCCGGCAAACAGACCGCCTCGCAGGAAGCCTGGCACGCCATGCTCGGGAAGCAGGTGCCCGTGGAGATCGTGGCCGGAGTCACCGACGCACTGCACCAGCCGCGGTCCGCTCACGCTCCCAATGCCTGGGCGCCCCTGGTACAGCAGGGATGGACGACCGGCGGGCAACAGCACTTCACCGCAGTCAGCCCCGACCGTAACGCGTGGGTCCAGTTCCACCAGTCCGGGCCGGGCGAAGCGTACTGGTGGGCCGGGGCCCGGACCGAGCACGGCCGCGCCTGGGACGCGATCTTCTCCCCCACGACCCCGATGCACCTCGTCCAGGGATTCTCGGCCGCTCTGGCCGACCCGACACCGGTGATGCGTCCGCTCGGACTCGTGCCCGCGTCCAGCCGGATCCGCACCAGGTCCGTCTCCGTGCTCCCCTCCGAGCTCGGCGCCTGGCAGCAGGCCCGGATCACCGCGGCCCGTGCCGCCACGTGGGCCCGCAACTCCTGGGCAGCCGGCCAGCCCCGTGCCACCGCCCGCCCGCACGTAACAGCCAGCAGTACCCGGGCCCGGCGCTGACCCACCCCACCCGCACCACCTCGTCCGCGCACCGCATCACACTCTCCGCCAAGGACTTCATGCCCCACCACACCCCCGACGCCCCCGAGCCCGCCCAGATCCGCCAGGCCACCCGAACCCTGGCCGTCCTCGCCGCCTACCTGCGCACCTACCCCTCGGCCGACAGGGCCGTGCCGCTGCTCGTCCCGCTCCTCGACGAGGACAGCGGCGCTCCCATCCTGCTCGGCGACATCCTGCGCAGCGCCGCCCGCCTCGTTTCCCAGCAGGCAGCCAGGCCCATGGCCGACGAGACCCGGCAGATCATCGACGGCCTGCGCGAGGCCGCCCAGGAGATCACGGACTGGCATGTCCTGCACTGGGACGTCCAGCGTCTGAGCGCAATGCCGGGCGAGTTCACAATCCCGGCGCCCGAAGACCAGTGATCCCCTACCTCCTCACCCGTGCAGCCGACCCCCGCACCCGGATCTGGTTCGAGACCCGCCCCCGGCACCTCGCCGGGGGCGGCGATCCCCGCCGTATTACCCAGACCCTGCGCGCCGCGGGCTGGAAGAGCCGTTCCGATCCGGACTATCCCCACGTCGCGCTGGCCAGTCCCGACTACCAGCACTCGTTGATCCTGGAACCCGGGACTGCTTCATACAGCGCCTGGTGGCGCATCTGCGGGCAGGACGAACAAAGCAGCTGGTACACCGAGTTCGGCGGCAATACCCCCGTCGAGATCCTCTCCGCGCTCACCGACGCCCTGTTCCGGCCCGCGCCCGAGACCACACCGGACATCTGGCCGGTCCTCACCTCGGCGGGCTGGACCTACCAGCACTACGAGAACGGCAACGAGACCGCCTCGCACCCGGACGGCATCCTGAGCCTGCGCCGCTGGACCGTCGAACCGGCCGAACGGTTCTACTGGACCGCCGAAGCCGTCGTTCCCAACGGAGGCGGCGGCGAGAGCCGGCTGTGGAGCGCCTCTCTCGACGACCGCATGCCCCCGCATCTGCTCGCCGCCTTCGCCAAAGCCCTGGCCAGCAACGAGCCCGTCCAGCGCGGCATGTACGACGTCCCGCACAACCACCTCGTCACCCAGGAGCGGCGCGGCCCGCAGGGCGAGGAACTCGCCGCCGCCCATGAGGCCCGGCTCAAGGCCGTCCGCGCCGCTGCCCGTAAGGCCCGGCGCCTGGCAGCACCGCAGGCCCAGCCAGCAGTCGCACCGTCCACGCAAAACACCGCAATCCACCGCTGAACCAAACCGGCAGCGCCCGCACCGCCACAACAACCACCTTCTGCCCGACCGAAAGCCGCCCTTTGCCCTCCTCAGAGTCAACCGCACCCACCGAGCACCACCAGTTCCGGCTCGACAACCTCGCAGCGTTCCTCCGCGAGAGCAAGTGGATCCAGGACACGTGGAGCGTGTACTCCGACGAACAGACCGACATCGACGGAGTGCCGTACGACGAACACGACTACGCGCTGCGCCAGGACCGTCGGCACGCCGATACCTGGCGCGCCTTCGAACGGGTCCGCTATAGCGGCGAGACCCTGCTGGCCACGGCCGAATACCAGCTGCAGCAGCTCCCCGCTCACAAGGTCCAGGCACGGTGGGTGTGGGAGCTCGGCACACTTCACACGGCCCTGGAGCGCCTTCGGACCCTGCAGTCCGAGTGGGTGGAGTTCCGGGACTCCCTGCCGGCATCCGCTTGCCCAGGCACCGAGCAGTACGACGACCCGCTCGCCGATCGCAATGCGGACGCCTGGTCCTCGTTGGACGACTGGTCCACGCACGGCCAGAGCATCCTCGACATCCATGCCGCAGCCCGGCAGACCCCTTCCCCCCTGACGACCAGCGCACTCGTACAGGCCCCTGCTCCGGCCGCCCGGACCGGAACGGTCCGTAGGTGAACATGCCCCAGACACCCGAGACCGTCGAGGTCGAATACATCTCCCCACGGCACCTGGCCGGCGGCGGTGATCCCGCCTGGATCACCGTCCCCCTCCACCGCGCCTGCGGCTGGAGTCACGGCAACGACCCCCTGATGCCGCGCGTCATCCTCTCCAGCCCCGACCAGAAAGCCCTCCTACGCCTGGAGCCCGCCCCCGACGGCCAGTGGTGGACCCTCCACCACGCCCCCACGCCAGACCACCCTGCCTGGTATGCGAGCTTCGGAGCCCGCACACCGGTCGAGATCATCGCCGCCTTCACCGACGCGCTCGCTGCCCCGGACACGGCTGCGACCGCATGGGCCGACCCGCACGAACCGCTGCGACAGGCCGGCTGGTCACCTGCGGCAGGGGCGGATGGCTTCGTTTCACCCGACGGAACCGCGTATGTCGAGCGCCTGGGGGCTGGCCCTTGGTTCGTCACCACCACGCTCGGCCTGGGCCGGATGGTGTGGCAGGCCAGGTTCGACGCGCACACCCCGCCGCACCTGCTCGCCGCATTCTCCGCCGCGCTTGCCGATCCGAGCCCCGTACCCCGCGCGGACAACCCGCGCAGCTTCCCAACTCGCCACCCGGACCTCGTCACCCGCCGGGAGATTCCCGCGGTGCAGATTGCCGCCGCCCTCGAAGAACGTGTCCAGGCCGTCGCCGCCCGCCGCGCCCACCCGGCAACGCCCCCGAGCGCCCTGCGCCGACCAGTGCCTCGGAACGGCCGCAGCCGCTGACCTTTGTCCCCACCTGGAAGCACGTAGCCCCCTCTTGCCCCCTTCCTCCAGCAATTCCGACGGGTACGACATAGCCTTCCGGATTCTTCTCGGAGTCCTCGCCGTCGTCGTCCCTCTCTCGAACCTCGCCTGGCTGTCCGGCAATATCACCGCCTACCTCACCGACCTCCCGTGGGCGCCGTACCAGCCGACCGCGGCTCTGCTCCACCCCGACCGGCTCTGGCCCCACGCCGGAGAAACGTCCCTGCTCATCGGCACCCGCATCGTTCCCGTCACCCTCGCCCTGGCACTCGCCGCCGCGGCCGGCGTCTTGTGGTCCCGCAAGAAGGATCGCGGCGACCGGAAGAAGAAGATCACCGGCATGGCCAAGGCCCGGGACATCGAGCCCCTGATGGCCAAGGCGATCACGGACAAGGCCCGCTCCCTGCGCCCGAGCCTGAAGAACGCCAAGCACATCGAGGCCCACGACACCGGTATCCTGCTCGGCAACCTGCAGGGCACCCGGCACGAGGTGCGCATGGGTTACGAGGACGTGGCCGTCGCCATCATGGCGCCCCGCTCGGGCAAGACCACCAGTCTCGCGATCCCTTCCATCCTGCACGCGCCCGGCCCGGTTCTGCTGACCTCGAACAAAGCCGCCAATGACGCCTTCACCGCCACCTACGACGCCCGCGGCCGTGTGGGACGGGTGTGGTCGATGGACCCGCAGCAGATCGCGCACGCCGCACGCGAGATGTGGTGGAACCCGCTTTCCGAAGCCAGATCCCTTGACGGAGCGGGGCGTTTGGCTGGCCACTTCCTCGCCGCATCGGTAGATGCCTCCCAGCAGGGGGACTTCTGGTCCAAGGCCGGCAGCAACATCCTGTCCCAGCTGTTCCTCGCCGCCGCGCTCGACGAGCGGCCCATCACCGACGTGATGCAGTGGCTGGCCTTCCCCGCCGACCGCACACCGCTGGACATCCTGCGTGACCATGACTTCACCGCAGTAGCCTCCCAGCTCAAGGGCACCGTCGAAGGACCACCGGAGACCCGTGACGGCATCTACGAGACGGCGAGACAGTACGCGTCCGCGCTACTCAACGCCGAGATCGCCGCCTGGGTGACACCACAGAAGGACGTCGCGGAGTTCCGGCCATCGCAGTTCGTCACCTCCACCGACACCCTCTTCCTCCTGAGCAAGGACGGGGGCGGAGGGGCGAGCGCGCTGATCGCCGCGTGTGCGGACTCCGTGATGCGGGCCGCGACCGCGCAGGCCGAACGCGCCGGCGGACGCCTCGACCCGCCGATGCTCGCGATCCTCGACGAAGCCGCCAACGTCTGCAAGATCTCGGACCTGCCGGACCTGTACTCCCACCTCGGCAGCCGCGGCATCATCCCCATCACCATCCTCCAGTCCTACCGCCAGGGCCAGAAGGTCTGGGGAGACGCCGGCATGGACGCGATGTGGTCCGCATCGACCGTGAAGGTCATCGGCTCCGGCATCGACGACCCTGATTTCGCGGACAAACTCTCCCGGCTGATCGGCGAACACGACGTCGAGACCACCTCCACCTCGCACTCCGAGTCCGGCAAATCGACCTCCGTATCGATGCGCCAGGAGCGGATCCTGCCCGCCGACGCGATCCGCGCCCTGCCCAAGGGGAGCGCGCTCTGCTTCGCCACCGGCATGAGGGTCGCGATGCTCGACCTGCGCCCCTGGTACGCCGAGCCCGGCTCCGACGAGCTCGGTGCCGCCTCCGCCCGCGCGTCGAAGGCCATCACCGCCCGCGCCGTCGCCAAGCACTCCCCGACCCAGTCGGACTACGACCAGGCCGCATAACCAGGCCCGGCTGCAACCCGTCCCGGCCCACTCCCGCCACACGGCCGACAACCGGTCGCCTTCCGCGTTCTCTAACCTCTTGTCGCACAACCGGAGTTGTCCTGCAGAGCACCGAACTGATCGAGCACGCCCGTCTTCTCAGTGAGGTGGCCTCTGCGCTGACCGCGCTGCGAGCGGATGTGGACCGCATACGGCAGGGCGAGATCGCCAAACCAGTACGCGAGATCGTGCCTGTCAGCCTCCACGTTCAGGAACTTGCCCTGCAGTGCACGCGACAACTCCACGACCTGTCGATCAGCCAGTACGCCACCATGAAGCGCGGCGAGCAGAACCGGGCGCACCTCGTCGGCGCCTGCTCCCAGATCTCACTCGCTGCCACGCCATGCAACCTGGCAATCCAGCATCGCACCGAGGTCCTGTTGTACGAAGACGCAGACCCCACCTCTGCGGCCAGCCATGATCAGCTCCGACGGGCCAGTGACGAGATGGAGCAGGCCGCGGTCACCTATCGCGCCATGGCATTCCGGCTCTCCCGCCGCTCCCCGTCAAGGCCAGCACACCATGACCGACGGCTCCACCGTGACGCTGCCGGAACCGGCCTCAGCGGCAGCCGCGCACGCGAGGCGTTGACGGAGTCCGCGTGCCGCCCCCTCCCCCACCCGCATCTGCACCTGTCCTCAATCGGAGATCCCGTGTCGTTCGTAGACGTACCGGACGTGTTCATCGGGTCCACCGATGACGACCACACGTTCGTCGTGCTCAACCGTCCCCTCCGCGGCGCCAACCGCGTGCTCACCGCTGCCGGGTTCACTGCCCGTAAGGTGCGCGGCCGGACGGTCTTCCTCCTGCCGCCCGGAATGCCCGAGGATGCCAACGAGAAGGCCGGCATAGCGATGTACGGGCTCCTGGCTCACACCCACGACCTGGTCGACCTCTCCCGGACCACGCGGTGGAACCCGAAGGAGCCTGCGCCCGACCCCGGCCTCCGCTTCACCTTCGCCGGTCCCGTTCTCACAGCGACCACTGATACGGACGAAGCCCGCTCGCTTCTCGGCCGGCACGGCTTCGCTCCCTCGGCCGATGGCACCTCGTACGGGCTGGTCACACCGGTAGACGAACTCGGTCTGCTGAGCGCTGTCGTGCGTGCCGAAGCCCACGCTCATGCCGACGGCATCGGCGTCCGTATCGATCTGGGCATCCCTACCCCCGATGCGATCCCCGCCCCTCCCGGCCCGGCTTCGTCCCCCGTACCCGGCAGCCCGGCCGCAGGGCCGACGCGGCGCCGCACCCACTGACCTACCCCGGAGGCCCACCATCGCCCTACGCCAGATCGACCTGCCTCTGCAGATCGACCTACTCCACAAGCTCGGCGCCGACTTCACCGCCCTGCACACCACTGTCACCGCGCTGGATGGCCGGCCGGGGAGCGAGCTGCTGAAGCAGATCGGTCCGCAGATACTCTCCGTCCACGAACTGGTCGGCCGCACACTGGTCCGGCTGTCCGTTCTCGACGGCAGCCAGTACACGGCCGTACCCGGCAGCCGCTCCTCCCTGGAAACACTCAGCGAGGTCGTCGCCTCGGCCGCCGTAGCCGCCTCGCAGCTGGCCCGGGCCGTCGCCGGCAACCCACTCGAAGCCGCCCCCTTCACCGAGACGCCCGACGACGCGGCCACACGTCAGGCCCGGCTCGCCAATTCCGCACCCATCCTGGCCAAGAGCCTGACCACCGCCGTCCACCACCTCGCCCTGTGCGCGGCCTGCTGCCACCACACCGCCTCCGGCATTGCCCGCGATCTGAAAGATCACCCGGACCACCGCCCCCAGCTGCCCGAGTTGTCCGACGCCCAGTACGCGGCCCTCGACAAGATCGCCCAAGGAGGCGCAAACCACTACACCAGCCGCAACGACAAGACGAGCGTCCGGGACGGCGACGGCAACATCATCCACGCCAAACCTTTCAACGTGCTGCTGAAAGACCGCCTGATCCGCATCCACGACAGCATCTCCTCGGTCGTCCCCCGCGAGATCGAGATCACCGCCCGCGGAAGGCTGGTGCTGGACATCCAGAAGCCCGGCCGGGCCCAGCCGGCGTCACCGGGCAGCGTGCCGGCCCCCGCCAAGGGCGGCAACAGGCGCCGATGACCGAATCGGTCTCCGCTGATCCGCCTGCTCAACCGGCCTCACGCACAGAACCCGCCATACGAAGAAGACCCCAACACCCATGCATGACATAGACCTTTCCTCCCAGATCGACCGGCTACGGCATCTCGCCGCCGGCTTCGAAGCTCTCCGATCCCAGGTCCTCGCCCTCGCCCTCGCCCTCGCGCCGGGCACTACCACCTTGCGCAGCATCTCCCCGGTGTTCCACACCGCCCAGGGCCTGACCGCCAGGCTGACGGCCCAGGTCTCCGAACTCGCCAGCAGCCCGTACACGACCGTGGCCGGGAGTATGGAGTCTCTGGACGCCCTCTGCTCGGCCATCGGCTCGTCCGCCCTGGCCAGCTGCGACCTCGCCCATGCCATGGCCCGCAATCCTCTGGACGGCACGGGCTTCTGCGGCCCCACCGAACACGAGGCCCGGTTCCGCGAGGCACGGCATGCCAAAGCCGTCCCGGTCATGGCCGAGCACCTCCAGGACGCTGCGGGGCAGCTGGACTTGTGCGCGACGGTCTGCGCCTACGTGGCCACCGGAATGTCCAAGGACATCGCCCCCGCCTCCACGAACACCGTCCGGCGCAATGCCTCGCAGACGCTGAGCGACACCCAGTACGAGGCGCTCGGCGCCCTGGCGACAGGGGGAGCAAAGATGGAGACGAAGGGCAGGGGATCCGCCCACGTCGCTGTCCCCGACGGCAGCCGCGTCACCATCGCGACCTTCCAATCCCTGGACAAACGGGGCCTGGTCCATCTCGACACCTCCGTGCCGCTGTTCCGCGGACGCGATATCACGGTCACAGCGGACGGGCACCGCGTTCTCGCGCACCGCCGGAGCTCCGCTTCTGCGGCTGCCGTTCCAGCACCGGCTGCCCCTGCGGCAATCCCCGCCCGGGGAGCGCGCCGATGACCCAGTTTCGGCCCGACGATCGCGTGATGGTCTCCCCGCGGTATCTCGCAGGAACGGGATTCGGCCGGCTCCGTGATGCCATCAGCCCCCTGACCGAGTTGTTCGGCTGGACATCCGAGCGGCTCGTGACCGGTCGCATACTCCTCAACAGCCCCTACCGCGAAATGTTCCTCGATTTCGCTCCCGACCGTCAGGACGGCATGTGGTGGGCACTTGCCCACCACGAGCCTTACTGGCAGGCCGAGTTCGGCCGCCAGACGCCCATCGAGGCCGTCGCCGCCGTTACTCAAGCCCTGCCTCAAGTGCTCGGCGACCACCGTCATGCCGACCGCATCCCTCTCGCCACCGAAGACGTCGCGCACATCGCCAAGACGAGCGGCTGGGACCTGTCGAAGACAGCCTCGGGTGTGACATGGACGTCCCCCGACGGGCACTGCGCCGTGGAGCACACCACGGACCCGGAGCACCCGTGGCGGATCGTCCACTCGGTGTACGACGGGTTCGACACCCACTGGAGCGCGACGTTCACCCGCGACGCTCCTCAGCGGCTCGTCGCTCAGTTCCTCGCGCACGTGTCCGACGAGACGCCCGTGGAGCGCCGGTTCGCAGACATCCCAGTCCTCGCACGCGGCTCCGCCGTGATCACGCCCACGCACTCCAGCGGCCTCGGCCCACACACCGCGCACGCCATGGCACAGGTCGCCCAGGTTCTCGCCGCAGACAGCCGAGCCTCAGCCTCCCGAAGCACCCGCTGATTGCCGCGCCTCTGACGAGGCCGACCGATCAGCCGGCCCGCGGGCACATCCCTCACTCGGGCCGGTCACGGCCCGCATCGTTGCCGCTGCCCGGCAGGGACCTCACACCTCTTGCACCGCACACGTCACGAAGGACCCATTCCATGACGACCGCACTGTCCGACCCTTGCCAGCTCTTCGACCTGCCCTCTCTTCCCGAGCGACTCATCACCCTGGCCGACGACTTCATCGTTCACGGCGACCTGCTGAAGGCGCTCGCTGCCACTGGCCACCTGCAGGGATCAGCCCTGCGCCAGCAGATTCCCACCACTCAGGAACTTGCCGTACTCACCCTGGGAGTCCGGGAGTCCGTCGAGGGCACGCTCCGCAGCACCCCAGCCGTAGTCGATGCTTCCATGCGCCTGCGACAAACGGCCTATCTGGCAGCAGGCGCCGCCTCGGAACTGCGCGGCCTCCTGATCCTCAACGACGACGGCCACAGCGTTGCCGCACACCAGGCCGGGATGGCCAAGGATCTGACTGCTCTCGGCGCGGAAACCTGTGTCGCTCTCGCCGAGACAATCGCTGTCGAGACACTCCGTCAGCGAGTTGCCCAGACACGCGAAAACGCGCCCGCGCTCGCCTCCGCAGACCTTCCCGCCATGCACGCCGTGGCCCGGGGCAAAGCCCACGTCACGCTGATGCTCGGCAGGCAGTACATCTCGAACGACGACGGCGCCCGTCTGAGCATCAACACCATCCGGGACCTAGAAACAAGAGCGCTCATCCAGCGCGAGGACGCGGAACAAGAAGGCAAGCCCCAGCGCCTTCGCCTCACTGCAGACGGAGTCAGTGCACTCGCCGGCTCATTCAGACAAGCACCGTCCACCACACCCGGCCATCAGAACAGCCCCTCTCCCGTCCATGCCCCGGCGCCCATGAAGCGTCTGCGCTGACTACCCGCGCTGTACACCCGTCCCACATTTGTGGCGTTCCTCTGGTCTCCGGCCTTCCCCCGCAGCGACAGAACACGCCTCAACACCCCTGTTGGAAATCCCGATTGCCTCTACCGCCGACCAGTACTCCGCCCAGCACTCACCCGCATTCCTGTCCGACTTCCTTGGGCGTGTTCCTACCCGCCGGCCTCGCGGCCCCGCCCGCCGAGCGGCGCACCATCGACACGCTCTCCGAGAGCGGGACCGACCTCTTCGAGATCGGCGTCCCGCACCGCGCACCCGTCCTGGACGGTCCGGTCATCACCTCCGCCTACCACGAGGCACTGGACCGCGGCACCCGTGTGCGCGATGTGCTGGACACGGTCTCGCACGCCGCCTCACGCGCCCCGGTCGTGGTGATGGCGTACTGGGAGTCCGTCGCCCGGTACGGGCCGCACCTGTTCGCCCGTGACATGAGGTCGGCCGGAGCCGCGGGGATCATGGTCGTCGACCTGCCCGACTCCCTGGCCGGGACCTGGGCGGCCACGCTCACCGAGACCGGCCTGGCCTGCCCACGGCTCGTGCCCCCGCACCTCGCAGACAACGAGCTCGACGAGGTGTGTGCGTCGGCGTCCGGATGGCTCTACGCCCCAGCCACCCACCACACCACCGGCAACCAGGGTCCCGTTGACCTTGAGGACCTGAACCGTTCGGTCCGAAGACTGCGGAAGGCTTCAACGCTTCCGGTCGTCTCGGGCATCGGGATCTCCACCCCGGCCCTCGCCCGGGCCGTCGCGCCGCTGGTCGACGGTGTCATGGTCGGTTCTCCCATCGTGGGCGCCCTTACATCGGCCGGCCGCGAAGCAGCAGCCGCTCTCGTCGCCGACTTCGCCACCGCCGTCAGTTCACCCGCCGAGGACGCAACCCATGAGTGAGGCCAGCGAGACCACGATCGCCGTCGAACTTGCCGTACTCGGCAATGGCGCCGCCGCCCTGTGCACAACACTGCGGAGCAAACCAGCAACGAGCTGGTCCCACCAGGTGCTGGACATCATGACGGCCCAGGACCTCGCCAAGAGGGCCCTGTTCCTGTTCCTCAACTTCTCCGAGCAGCCGGCGTGCACCCGGCCAGAGGGGCGCCAGGCTCTGGCGCACCTGGGCCGGGTCGCGGAGTCGGCCCAGGTCGTCTCCGCCGAGCTGACAGCTGCTCTTGCCCGCAAGACGGAGAACACGCGCGTCGCCGCACTGCGTAACACCAAGCCCATCTTCATCGGCCCGTCACCCGCGCAACGCGTCGCTGTCGCCGTGGACCTGCTGGCCAGCATGCCGGCCCAGTGCGCGGAAGGAGCGAAGTGGGTGTCCGCCGCCGAGCACCTCCAAGCCGCCCGTGACCGCGCCGCTTCCACCACCCCGCCGACGCCCGCCGCTGCTTCCACGGCCCCGCCCCGACGCCGCTGATCCCGCAGCACACCACATTCCCTCCCGTATTTCCCGGAGTCCTTCCTCTTGTCCCAGCCTCGTCACCGTATTCTGTCGCTCGGCGCCGGAATTCAGTCCAGTACGCTTCTAGCCCTCTCCGCCGAGGGTGTTCTCCCCAGGGTCGATTACGCAATTTTCGCCGACACCGGCTGGGAACCCGCCGAGGTCTACCGTCACCTTGACCGACTCGAAAGGGAAATAGCCGATCCTGCCGGAATTCCGATTCTCCGTGTCTCCTCCGGGAACATCCGCGAGGACGCTCTCAACCCGGAGCACCGTTTCGCTTCGATGCCTCTCTATATTCTGAACAAGGACGGGAAGCCGGGAATGACCCGGCGCCAATGCACAGGCGAATATAAAATAAAGCCGATCAAACGACAGGTCCGGGAAATTCTCGGATACCCCTCTCCGACCCGAATACCCAAGGGTGTTTTTGTCGAGCAGTGGGTCGGAATCTCCATCGATGAATTTCATCGCGCCAAGGATGCCGATGTCCAGTACATGCGCAACCGGCATCCCTTGATCGTCGACATGAACTGGTCGCGCACGGACTGCATCAGCTACCTGACGTCCCTGGGACTGGCCGACACCCCGAAATCGAGCTGCCTTGGGTGCCCCTTCCACGGCAACGCGCAGTGGAGAAACATCAGGGACAACTCACCGGCCGAGTGGGCGGACGTGGTGGAATTCGACAAGGCCATCCGCAACGGAAACGCCCGAGCAAATGCCAGCGGGAACCGGCTGCTGGGCGAGGCATATCTCCACCGCTCCCGCGTACCGCTCAGCGAAGCTCCTATCGATCACGTCACCGCCACCGAATGGGCCGCGCTTCAGCCAGATTCCGATACTGCACGACCCAATGCCGAGCAGCTGGAGCTGGGCGTCGCCGACGGATGTTCGCCGTGGGCGTGCCGCGATTCCGAAGCAGATCCTTCGCAGGACGATTTCGGGCTGGCCGTATGAGGGGACTCGTTCTTGATCTTTTCGCGGGTCCGGGCGGATGGAGCCATGCTCTAGCCATTCTGGGTGTCCGGGATGTGGGGCTGGAATGGGATGAATGGGCCTGCAAGACCCGTGCCGCAGCACGGCTGCAGACCATACGTACCGATGTCGCCCTCTACCCGGTTCTTCCGTTCGTCGGCCGGACCTGGGGCGTGTTGGCGAGCCCGCCCTGCCAGGCATGGTCGATGGCCGGCAAGCGCCTCGGTCTGCTGGACCAGCCACTCGTGCACACGGCCGTCGCCGACCTCGCCGAGGGCCGCGACACCCGCGAGACGCTCCTCGCCTCCTGCCGGGACGCGCGCAGTCTTCTGGCAGCCGAACCCATGCGCTACCTCCACGCCCTGAACACGGTCGGCGAGCCTGAGTGGGTCGCCATGGAGGAGGTCCCCGACGTCCTGCCGTTGTGGAGGCAGTACGCGGCGATCCTCCGGAGCTGGGGATTCTCGGTCTGGACCGGGATCCTGAACGCGGCCGACTTCGGCGTGCCGCAGACGCGCAAGCGGGCGATTCTACTCGCTTCCCGCACCCGTACCGCCGAGCCCCCACCGCCCACACACGCCCGGTATCCCGAGCCGGAGAGCCTGTTCGGGCCGGGCCGCGCGCAGTGGGTTTCGATGGCCCAGGCGCTCGGCTGGGGCGCCACCGACCAGCCCGTCCCGACCGTGTGCGCGGGGGGAGGCCCCAGTGGCGGCCCAGAGCCCTTCCCGTCCGGTTCCCGGAAAACGCTCGCCAACGCCCGCGACCGTGGCACATGGACACCACGATCGGACCGTGTCGCCCCACCATCCCACCGTGCGGCACGGCGCAACACCCACGAGAACTGCACGTCGACCGGTCCCGCGCCAGCGTGCACCTGCGAGGCGCACCGCTGGTCCTGGTCCCTGCGGAGCAACAACCAGGCCAACGCCACCGTCCGGCCGCTTTCCGAGCCGGCGGGAACGCTGTTCTTCGGGCACCGCGCGAATGAGTGCACCTGGATTGCCGAACCCCCAGCCACCCAGCAGGCGGAAGCGAGACCAGCGCCTGTCCCGGAGCCGATCCGGATCACCGCCCCCGAGGCCGCCGTCCTGCAGACGTTCCCAGAGAGCTACCCCTGGGCAGGCAACAAGGGCCAGCAGTTCTCGCAGATCGGCAACGCTGTCCCCCCGCTGCTCGCAGGCCACCTGCTCGCCCCGCACCTGGGCGTTCCCCTCAACCCCGACGCCTTCACCCTGGCCGCCTGATGCCCCGCACTCCCGACCCCGAAGCGGACGACCTCGATGCCATCCCGCCGCCGCATCCGGTGTTCCACATCGAACAGGCCCTCCTCGGCGCGCTCCTGCTCGAACCGCGGCACCTCAACGACGTGACCGGGATCGCCCCCGCCTCGTTCTCCACCGCCGCGCACACCGCCCTGTTCGCCACGATCCTCTCGCTACCGGCCCCGGACCCGGTCGAGCACGCCACGACCACGAAGTGGCTCGACCAGGTACTTGCCGCCGCCCGCGACCAAGCGCGCGGACTGTCCGCCCTCTACCTGCAGACCCTGATCCAGGTCTGCCCATCGGCCCGGCACGCGCCTGCTTACGCCCGGATAGTCGAGGCAGAGCACTCCCGTCGCCGACTCGCCGCCGCCGCCCAGCGCCTCATGCGTACCGCTCGGGACATCTCGCTCCCGCAGCGCGTGACCACCAGCCTTGCCGAGGCAGAGGCCCTCACCGCCGTGGTGGACGACATCGCCGCCCGGTTCCCGCCCCACGCCGGATCCCTGCCCCGCACCCTGGCACCGCCGACGGCTACCCACCATGACGAAGAGGCCCTCGACGAGGAGAGGCTGCTGCTCGCGACCTCGACCTTGCACGCGAGCAGCGTCGGTCAGATGCGATGGCTGGCCCCTGGCGACTTTACGCACTCTCTGCACGCCGGACTGTGGCAGTGCCTGACCTCGCTGACCCGCCGCGGCACCCCCGTCGACCGCATGACGGTCCTGTGGGAAGCGCAGCACCGCGGTCTCCTCACGACCGGTGCCAGACCGAGGGAACTGCTCGACCTCCTCGCAGGAACGTCCGGATCGCCGGAGCACTGGGGCGAGCGCATCCTTCAGCGCTCCGTCCTCATGACCGCCCACCGCACCGGCCGGCGCATCGAGGCATACACCGACGACCCGGCCACCACGCCGTACCAACTCGTCACCGGCAGCCGCCGCGCGCTCACGGATCTCTCCGCCGTACGGACCCGCTGGCAGCACGCCACCTCACCCACACCGACGAACAACCCCACACGCACCAGGGCCACGGCCGCACCCCGGGCCGGTCCGCCACGGACCACGGCTCCACCCGCCGCTCGTAATTCCCGTTGACCCCAAACCCGTCGGCGGCCGGATTTCCGCAATCCGGCCGCCGGCAGAAGAGCGCACACCTTGGTGACCACCCCGTCCGTCGACGCGCACGTGCGGCTCGACAGCCACCCCGCCCACTCCAGTGCCGTGACCGCCGCCCTGACCGGTACCCAGGCCCACGTCGCGCACATGGCGCTGGAGGCTGACGGCTGGATCGCGGTTGCCGAGAACATCCTCGTGCTCGCTCGCATCGACCATGAGGAGCCGTACTGGGCAGAGAAGGCCGCCCAAGCTTTGAACGCCGAGGGGATCACCACCGAGATCGCCCCCAGTCTGCGGGAGGCGATCGATGAGGAATGGACCTGGGCCAACTACCCGATGCCCTGGTGCACTCGCAGCGAGATCCGCGAGGTCTCCGACCAGGCCCAGAAAATCTACGACGACATCCAGTACGGCCACCTACTCATCCACGCCCACGCCCAGGACGGCCATACCACCGTCGCAGTCGGCACCTACCTCAGTGGTGGCAAGAGCGTCTATCTCCACGGCGAGAACCACCTGCGGCAGGTCGCCGACACCTTCGACTCTCCGGCCCAGGCTCTGGTCGCCTTCGAGAAGGCCCACGGCGACACCATGCGGCCCGGCCCGGCACCCATGACGGACACAGAACGCGCCGCTGCCAAAGCCCGAACCTCCCTCGACACACCGGCAGTCGAGCCCGAGGCACCCCTCCCCGCACTGGAGATCGTCCCTGCCTACGCCGCCGACGCCGGCAACCACGACGCCCTCCTCGACACATTCCTCGACGCACACGGCGACTGGCAAAAGAGGCGGACCTGGTCCGACGAGACCACCCACGCCATCCACGAGGACCAGACCCTACGCATCGAACGCGTCCACGACGCCCCCACCCACGAGACCGCCTGGACCATAGCGGCATACGAAACACCGGTCTCCGATCGCATGTGGGTCCTCACCGCGACCGGCAGCACCCCCGCTCCCGTCCTGCAGGACCTGCTGCATCACCTCGCCCACAACAACGACTGGGACACAGCCCTCGGCTCCCCACTCGACGGAGGACCGTCACCGCCGCCACGCAGCCCCTCTCCGATGCCGGATGGCAGCACACCGTGGACGGCCGCTGGATCCACTGGACATCCCCCGCGGGAGACGCGGGAGTCCAATTCGACGCCTTCGCCGCGCAGCATCCCATCCAGAACCTCAACACCTGGACCGTCTGAGCAGGCCCGAGCCTCAACCGCGCCACCTGGACCCTCACCGCATCTCCGTACACCCCAAGCGCACTGCTGGCCGACCTGTCGGAAACCCTCACCCACGGAACCGGCACCCGCCAGCCCCAGGCCGCTCTTCGAGCACGCATGACGAACCTTCTCACCACACCGCTGGCCACCACGGCGGCCAGGGGCGGGACCGCCATCAGCCGCCCGCGCTGATCACCAGGAGAATGAGTGACGGACCGTCGCACACCCATGCGCCGCTGTGGCCCGCCTCTCCGGCATGTCCCACAACACCATCGGCCGGATCGCCCGCGGCAAGGTACTGCCAGATCTCGGCACAGTCGCTCGCCTCGAAGTGACGCTGCAGACCAGCCTGTGGCCTTCGGCCCTGTGGCACGCCTTCCCCCTGACGCCTCGGGCGGAACACCAGCCCAGCCCTGACGGGGTACATCCCGCTGTCCACACCCGGGGATCAACCCGCCCCGAAACGGCAGGGATACGCGACGGATCGACACAGGATGCAGCACGTCGCGACGCCTCCCCCGACGGCACGGCGAAGCCTACAAATCCTCCAGGCTCAGACAGGCTTACGGGAACTCACCCGCGGCCCATACACAATGCACCCCCGAACGAAACGACCACGGATTCGATGCAGGAATAGATTTTCGATTACCTGAACGGTGTTACGCCGCCGAAATCTGACTTTGCATGAGGGCCTTTGAGGGGCATTCGAGGAGCATTACGCGATACGGTCGAGTCAGCTCCCAACAAGGGATGCCCGCCCCGGGAATGGATTGCCCCCACGCCCAGGGTGCGAATAGATCTGACTGGAGATTCGAATGCCTGACCTGTTTCGCCGAGGCTGGCAACAGCCAGCCTCCGGGCAAATGAACGCTATCAGCTCCGGATACCGATCCGCAGTGGTTGCGGGCATCACGTCCGGTCGTCCTTCTCTTCGGCTGGCCTCGCTGCTGCCGCCGTTCGTCGCCGCGCTCGCCTTCATGTCGAAGGCATCGGTTGAGACCACGTTCGCATGCACGCTCAGCGGCTGCGTGTGGGATGTCAGCGTGCACTTCCGCTGGTTCTGCGGCTGCTAGCCGCCAGTACCTGCTCTCCCGGGCCACCTCGGTCCGGGAGAGACCCATTGTTGCCCGAGGTCCGGCGCACAAGCGCGGACTGCACCCGGGTCCCGCTCGGGTGCGTGGAACTTGAGGAAGAGTCCGTGTCGGAGACTCATCGCACCCGGAAGCCGGGCACCCCCACGAGCATCCACCGCCACCCCGTCATACCGGCCCAGCCGGCCAGCTGCCTCCGTTTCCATCCCGCGACCGCCGCAGCGCAGAACAGGCAGAGCCGGCTCGGCCTCCTCGCTTTCGTTCAACTGCATCAAAGCCACTACCTCCTGTACGCGCGGACAAGGCTCGACGAGACCGTCGCACGGGCAGCCGTAGCCGCCGCTCTCGACACCGTCGCGCACCAATGGGACAGATACCTGCAGTGCGCACGGCCGGCGGCAGATGCCTGGCGTCAGCTGAGCGTCGAGATCGACGCACGGAGCCGCGGAGCAGAAAGTTCCACTCCTGCCCTGGCCCGGCTCTACCGCTCACTGCCCCACGACACCGCGGATGCGGCCGTGCTGTGTTGGCAGGTACGACTGACGTCGGCGGCCATCGCTGACCTGATGGGCATCGACCTGGCTTCGGTCGCCGTGCTGCTTCTGGCCGCTCAGCGGCACTTGCCCGCCATGACACTCGAACACCTGGAGGATCGCACGCCTCTCTTGTAACGCCCCTTCGCATGCCGGTGCGAATGCCGACGCGGAATCGCCATATTCGCGCCACCCCTCGCCACCATTGCGCAAGAAGCAGTGGTGCGCTTCGGGCTGCCCTTCTACGATGGGTTCTTATCCCTGGCGAGAAACGGGGCTCGAATTGGGAGGGGCTGCCCGTTGACGGACATCAGGCGTGTCGATTTATCCATTCCCAGTGCAGCGAGGATGTACGACTGGCTGCTGGACGGGCACCACAACTACGAGGCCGATCAGAGGGCTTGCGAGCTGCTGCTTGAATCGGCGCCCAGTACCAAGGCTCTGGCCCGGAACAACCGCTGGTTCTTGGAACGCGTGGTTCGGGTCATGGCCGCGGAGCGCGGGATCCGGCAGTTCATCGACTTCGGCTCAGGGCTGCCCACGCAGAACAATGTCCATCAGATCGCTCAGGCGGTCGCCCCCGCTTCACGGGTCGTCTACGTGGACAACGACCCGGTCGTCCTGGCGCACGGCAGGTCCGTTCTGGACGAGAACGACCGGACCGCCATCATCTCCGCCGACATGGGCAACACGCCCTACCTCTTCGGCCACCCCGACTTCGCGAGCCTCATCGACCTCCGTCAGCCTGTCGGGGTGCTGTTCAACTCGGTACTGCACTGCATCGCGGACAAGGACCGCCCCAAGGACATCGTCGGCCGGGTGGTTGAGCAGCTGGAGCCTGGCAGCCTCGTCGTAATCTGCCAACTGGTCAGCGACGACCCGCAGCTCCGCCGTGATGTGACGGAGCTCATGCGCGTGCAGACCCACGGCACCTGGGGCCGGGTACGTGAGCGCTGGGAGGTGGACGACTTCTTCGACGGTCTGGTGATCCAGCGACCCGGTCTCGTGGACGTGACGGACTGGCGCCCGAGCTCAGAACTTCAGCAACGCCAGCGCAGCATTGAGTGGACGGAATACGGTGGCCTGGCCGAAGTCCCGCCAAGGTAGCAACGCCGCAGTGCTACTGCTCGTAACGCCTGATGGCGTCGCGAAGTATGGTCCGGCTGTCGCGCCACGAGGCGGCCGCCTCGTGGCTGAGTCGGAGCAGTGATTCCATCCGCCGCTCTACGTCCTCAGTCTTGACGAGATATGTCGCTTCGTCGTCACCTTCGACGTAGACCATCGGAGGAAGGCCTCCGTAGCCGAACGTCAGATGCGTCATGGAGTTGTAGTTGGAGACGAAGGTGCCGTGCAGTGGCACGAACAGGATCGTGACGCCGGGCCTATCGATGAAGCTGTCCAGCCTGCGCAGTTGGCCGGCCATGATCTGTGGCGTTCCGACCAGACGCAGTAGCACGGACTCGTCCAGGAGGAAGGTGCCGTGTGGCGGGTCGGTCTGCTCGAAGAAGCGCCTTTGGCGTTCCTCGCGCAGGGCGATGCGCTGTTCCACCTGTTCGCCCTCGGAGACGCGAAGGCCGTCGGTGATGATCTTCTTGGCGTATTCGGGCGTCTGGAGCAGGCCAGGTACGAGCTTGGCCTCGTACGTCCAGAGCTTGCAGGACTCCGACTCCAGCGCGATGAGCCGTCTCATGTACTCGCCGGTGTAGTCCGAGTACCGGTCGAACCACTCGGGGTCCAGGGCCCGGCGAGTCAGCTCCTCAAGTTCCGCCGCCTTGGCGGCGTTCGCCTTGTAGTGGGCAGCCAGCTCACGGACGTCCCGCTTGTCAGGCGGGCTTTCAGCCCTCTCTAGCCGGCTGACTTTGGAAGTCGAGGCATTGATCAGCTTGGCGGCGGCTGTCGCCGTGTAACCGCTCCGGGTACGCAGCTGGCGCAGCTCCGCGCCAAGAACGAGCCCGGCCGCAGTCGGCGTGAGCGCCCGCTGCCGGTGCTGCGGAAACAGCGATACGTTGTCAGGACGGGCGGACACGCATTCTCCATTCATAAAAGAGCATGGCTCATCATGACATGGTGAAGATAGCGTGTCCGCCCGAACTTATTTTCTGCTCAGCCTAGTTGACACACATCGCGTCGAACTCGCCCTTCTTCGCGCCGTCCACGAACGCTTCGATCTCCAGGGCGGAGAAGATCAGCGCGGGGCCGTCGGGGTCAGTGGAGTTCCGCATGGCGACCCTACCCCCAGTAAGCGTGCCTAACTCCACGCACTGGCCGTTGGCCGTACTCATATTACTCTTGACCCACTTCGTCTCGATTGAACTGGCAGACACGCCGTTGCGGTAGCCGCCCATGCATCTCTCCTCACCCTCGCGTTCGTTCATCCGACTAATCGCCTGCCACCCCTACCGGAAGAGGAACCTACAGGCAGGCGCTCCATGCAATCCCGCCATGCAATTGCATGAAGCGGAATATGGGGATGTTAGTCTCGGGAAATCGAACACCGCTGTCCCTCCGTAAGGTGATCTCTAGGCATCTCAGAGCGCGGCCACACCGCATGAAAATCAGTTCGATTCAGTGTCAGCGAAACTGCCCCGCGCACAGGCGGGCAGACTGATCTCTCACAGCGATTTCTAATGCCACTTGTCAAGCGGCGAGGGACGCTGGGGGCGTGAGCTCGTAGCGCCGCCCTTCCCGCAAGAGGGCCCACAGGACGTTGACGCGGCGGCGGACGAAGACGAGCTCGGCCCCAGGTAGGTGACGTCCACGGCGGCATCGCGTCAGCACTGCCCTTCGCGGCATCAGCCCGTCACAGCTCAGTTGGGCGAGGCCACGGCGAGAGCCTCGTCAAAGCTGGGGAACGTAGCGCAGGGTCGCCGGTTGGCCAAACTGGCGACCCTGCGCATCATTGATAGTCCACCGCCACGACCTGCTTGTACGTCGAAAGGCACCGCCCGGGAGACCACAGACCAAGCGCGAAGCGCGCATGTCCAAGAAGCCGTCAGGCCATCACGCCGCCGCGTAGCTCGCGCGGAATAGATCCTGCGCTCGCTCCACATCCCTCGACGTGCGGAGCTGGACCTCCAGGTCGCCCGTACCGTGGTGGCCGAGCCCAGACACGTCCCGAGTGAACCCCGGGACGAGGTCTACGTGCTTCGGGTCGGCCTTCAGGTAAACCAGCAGCTTGGTGCGCTGCGGCGGGCAGAGGCAGGCAAAGTTCCGCTGCCGCTGATACGCCCGGTACTGCTTGCGCTCAACACGGTTCACGCCGTCTCCGAGACCGAGCAGCGCCTCGTCGACCGCATTGGCCAGCTCCATCATCGCCCCGCCCTGGACATCGGCTGCTACCCGCGCGACGACCCGTCGGCACGCCCGACGGACTACCTGCATGCCGCCACTCACGGACGCCACAGTCTCAAGCCCGAGCAGGTCGCTACCGAAGAGCCGGTAGCGGACCAGGTCGATCGACCTCCGGTGCTCACGCACGGCGTGTACGTCGTAGCGCGTGAAGTCGCCGGCGATACAGATAAGACGCGGTCCGCTCCACAGCACCTGGGACGCAGCCATCACCCCGAGCCGGTCGCGGACCAAGTGCTCGAAGTCGGCGCGATGATCCATCAACCACGCCGAGTAGAAGAGGCCCTGGTTGATAACACCGGCATCGACGCCCCGCTTGTACTCGACGATGACCGGTGATCCGTTCTCGTCCAGCCCAAGCGAGTCGATCCGGCCACCGTGCACCGGCCCGGTGCTGTACTCGCTCGCCAGGAAGCGGACGCCCAGCAGCGTCTCCATGTGCGCCTCGACGAGGCGCTGTACATCTGCTTCGACCTCAGCAAGACGCGGCGCGACCTCGGTCACGCCGCTATTCGTCGTATCCGTGCGGAACAGCTTCAGGCCCGACACCTTCCCCTCTTCGGCTGAATGATGGCTAACGCCGGGCCGAGCAGATTTATTTCGCCGAAGGGTCTGCGGTCCGCAACTCCGCCTCCCCCGTGAGCGACGGTTGGGGCGGGGCCAGCGCGGCGGCGAACAGCTTGTGGCGTCGCCCGCGATGCCCATGGCCCAGCCGATGTTCAGGGCGCTCCATCGGCTCGTGTCTCACGGCCTGTCCCCGCTGCCAGCCAAGAGGCTCTCGGCTGCCTCGGCGCATCCCCATGACAGTGTGACGCCAGCGCCTCCGTGACCGTAGTTGTGCACGACCATGGTGCCGTCCTCCTGCCGCTCCGCCTCGACCCGGACCGCGGTACGGGTCGGCCGGGCGCCGATCCGATGCTCCAGGACGCGGGCCTTGGTGAGACGAGGTTCGGCCTCGGCGCAGCGGGCGAGGATGCCGGCCACAGCCTTGTCGTCAGGGGCGAGGTCGCCATCGCCGTCGATGGCCGTGCCACCCAGGACGAGGTGTCGCCATGGGGGTAGAAGCACAGCAGGTCCGGCGAGAGGCCGGTGCCCTCGGAGAAGAACTCGGTCAGACCCGGGGTGGCGACGACGATGTGCTGGCCACGGATGGGCCGGAGGTCACGGTCCGGGACCAGATCACGGGCGCCGAGGCCGGCACAGTTGACGATGACGGAAGCCGGTTCGGTGTCCGCGAGCGAGGTCAAGCGTCGCCGCTCGACTGCTCCCCCGGCGGCATGGAGGCGCCGCAGGAGGTAGTCGAGATAGGCGGGCATGTCGATCAGCGGCACTGTGAACCGGTACCCGGCGGTGAACCCGGCCGGAAGCTCGGTCCGCTCGCACGGCCGGAAGCCGGGCAGAGTGGTGGCCCAGTCCGGTGGCGCCGCAGCTGTCCGGGATGCCTCGATGCCGCTGGTGAGCCGGACGCCCGTGGCCGGATCGTCGGCCAGGTCGCGGAAGATCTCCAGGGACCGCTGTCCCCACTGGTCGACCTTCTCCTTCGGTTCGACCAGGTACGGCCCCCACATCGCCCCGGCCGCAAGCGAGGTGACGCCCGGCACCTGCTCGGCGATCACCTGCACCGAGGCTCCTGCTTCGGCGAGAACGACGGCAGTGGTGAGTCCTGCCACTCCAGCCCCAACAACGACAACGCGCTCCCGTGTACTCAAGGGAGCTGCCCCGAGGGTGCTCACGAGAGCAGCGCCTGGTCGAGGTAGTTTTGCACCGGTTGGAACAGCCCGTACGGAACGTACTGCGGGATTTGGCCGTGAGCTGCCCACGCCAGGTCGGCGAGCTCTTCGACGCTCGCGACGAACGCTGTGCCGGCGCGGGGTTGGCATGCGATGTAGTGGATCTCCCGTCCTGTCACAGGGTGAACCCGTTGTCCCAGCATACTGGTCGGGGTCACCAGGAGCCCCGTTTCCTCCTGGGTTTCACGCACTGCGGCCTCTTCGGGAGCTTCGCCAGGCTCAATCTTCCCTGCCGGGAACTGCCACGAGAGTGTTCCTTCCGCGACTCGTCGCCGCACGAGCAAGACTCGCTCGTCCCGAACGACGATGGCAGCGGCAACTGCTAGCTGGGGCTCGATCGTCACGGAGATTCCCCTAGCGTCGTGCCTGAATCAGCGCGTGAGTTCCACTGGTACGCCAGGCAGCCCCGGACCGTTCGAGAGCGTCCGCCGTTCCCTGCTCCAGGCCGACGATGACGTCGGACTTCAAGGTCCGGAGCGTCGCGACGGCCCCCGGGAAGTATGCGGTGAGATCGGCGAAGGGCGTCGTGGGGTGCCACAGCTGGTCGCCGACGAGACGACGGTAGTTGAGGTCGCCCTTCAGGATGGTGAGCGTGGCGCTCGCGAACTCGCCGCGAAGGTCCTCGGGCATCTCCTCGTACGGCAGCGGAGCGCAGAAGAACGGGTGGGTGCGGACCTCCAGGCTTCCTGCCGCCATGGCCTTCCACAGCCGGTCACCGATCCGGCCGGCTTCGCCGGGCGCCTCGGCGAGGCGCCGGAGGCAGTCAACGACATCCGCCGTCAGCGCGTCGGAAACGTAGTAGGGGTAGGGCTTTACGTGAAGCACTACCCGTTCGGCGTGCTGGTGTTCGAGGAGATGGTCGATAAGGATCAGATCCGGGATGAGCTCTCGTCCCGCGTTGTCCGCCACGACGGCGACATTGGAGGACGCTCCGGCAGGCAGGAGGAGCCACAGCATCGTACTGTCGTCGGCCACCAGCGCGGATGCGATGGCATCGCCGTTCGCCGGCTCCCTCGCCGAGACGCGGAAGCCGAGATCCGCGCGATTGCCCCAGAGGGAGGCGTGGAGCAGGGCCGTGGCCCGCTCCTTGGCCGGAGCGCTCGCGAGCGCGTCCAGGGCCAGCAGCTCCTCCTCCACCGCGTCACCACGCAGTTCGGCCTGCTTGAAGGGCGCGAACGGATCGACTCCCTGCCACGGCCCGGTACCGAAGTACCCGACCGCGCCGAGCAGCCTCCGATAGAAGTAGCTCTCTGCCCATAGGAACGGGGCGTCGTACCACGACCGCCCGAAGTGCTCCTGCCCCCAGTCCGCCCAGCGGACGTAGTCGTGCTCCCCGGGGGCAATCAGTTCGACGACGCCGTTGGTGATCTCATCCAGCAGGGCGTCGAGGGCATCATGCTGTCGGCGACCGTACGGGAAGGCGTCTCGTACCTGCTGGATGAGGGCAGGGTGGCGCTTGGCCAGCACTCCCCAAGCGAACGAGCCGGGCTCGTTACTCAGGATGACCGGAGCGCTGGCCGCGGCGGCCCGGCCGGAGCCGGCTTCATCGCCCGAGGAGCGGGAGCTCTTCTCGGGATGTGTCTAGAACTCCAAATCCCCAGTTCAGGCCAGGTGACCCTCTAGTACTCCAGCTGCAGATCGTGATCTTCATGTCTGGGATGCGGCTTGTCGCCGGTAGTGGCTGGTTTGTGACCGCGCCTGGTGGCGGCGTCG
>NZ_JBIBVN010000041.1:0-59241 GCF_043080425.1 Streptomyces sp. NPDC015032
CGACCTCAACCCGCAGGAAGGCATCTGGTCCCTGGTGAAACGGGCGATCGGTAACCTCGCCGCCGCGAACCTCGACCAGCTCGCCGCCGCCGTGAAGCGCAGCCTCAAGAAGACCCAGTACCGACCGCACCTCATCGACGGCTGCCTCATAGGCACCGGCCTGACCTTGACCAGCTGACACGATCAGGCCGACATCACACATTCAAGTTCAGTAGCGGTGGACGACGTCCCCACCCACGCAATCATCGATCCCGACGAAAACCAGACGAGCAGCGGCGACTACGTGAAGCACTCTGGAGACGGCAAGCTCATGGCGCACGTCTCGGAAGGAATCTTCCTGTCCGGGGAGGACGACGACCCCGTATGGGTGGACGAGTTCTATATCGACACCTTCCCGACGACTAACGCCGACTATGCGCGGTTCTGCGCGGCCACACGGCACCCTGCGCCCGAGCACTGGGAGAATGGCCGATGTCCCCGCAATCTGTACGATCACCCCGTTGTCCACGTGACGTGGCGAGACGCGCACGCGTACGCAATGTGGGCGGGGAAGTCCCTTCCGACAGCCGGACAATGGGAGAAGGCAGCGCGAGGTACCGCCGGCCGCACCTTCCCGTGGGGGGGATCAGAAGACCGCTGCAAAGTGCAACGTTAGAGAGACCGGCGTGGAGCGCACAACGTCCGTTTCTCGGTACCACAGCGGTGTATCGCCCTATGGGGTTTACGAAATGGTGGGCACGTGTGGGAATGGCTCGCAACGGCGACCACACGCGGGCGCTACGAACTACGAGGCAGCGCCTTTACGAGCCCTCTCTTCCGGGGGGGGCTCCCGCCATTTCCAACGACGCCAACGAGATGATGCATGACGACGACACTGGGTTCCGCTGTGTGGCGACGCCGGAACAGATGGAGCCCCGAAAGCGGTGACGATCGCGACGACACACAGCCTGATGTCCCGGGCGGCCCAAGTCCAATCACTTACTAGGTCGACCCATGTCGTTCCAGCCGCCCCAGCCGTTGTTCTGCTCGGTCTGAGCTATGCGCAGCAGATTTGCGCCTTGCCCGATAACGAACACCACCAATTCATCGTCCAGGTTCCGGGCTACCGCCGCCGTGCTCTGCGAGAATTCCCCTGCAAAGGGATACCACTTGTCGACCCATCCATTGCTCGGACTCGTTTGCCAGAGGTGCTGCAGGATCTGGCTGCCGGTTGCGAATACTTCCAGGTGCCCGTCCTCATTGCACGTGGCGATTGGATCCTGGCTGTCTTGAAGGTGAGGGGGGCTGTCAAATGATGACCAGTTGCTCCACCCGCTGTTCGGAAGCCCCTGATAATTACGCCAAAGCTTTCCGTCTCCGCCGATCACCAAGACCTCTAGGCGACCGTCAAGATTGGCTGCGGCAGTCGGGGAAGAGCCAAGAAACGGGAACGGGTCAGCAGGAGGGTCTCCTACCAGCTTTTCTAGGCTGCTCCAGCCATTGTTCGGACGCCCCTGATACGTATGCCAGAGCGATCCGTTGCTCGCTGTTACGAACGCCTCCAGGGTGCCGTCCTGATTGGCCGCCACTGCTGGCGTTCCACCGAGCTCAACAAGAAACGGATTGTCAATGGCCACCCAGTCCGGGTTCCAATCACCGTTCGGATCTTTTTGCCAACTGTGCCACAGGTTTCCTTGTGCGACCAAGAACGCCTCTAGGCGGCCATCCTGGTTGGGCTCGATAGCGATGCGTCCCTGACCGAGTTCATCCGGCTGACTCCCAAATCCTGTCCAGCCACTCCACCCGAAGACACCTGGGTTCTGCCAACGGTGCTGAACGGTCCCACCGATGATCGCGAGAACCGTCAGGCGCCCATCTTGCTGGGCAGCGACGGTCGCACTCGTAGCATCTGTGGCATCGAAACCCGTCCAGCTCCCCCAGGTGTTGGTGTTCTTGAACACGTCTTCCCAGCTGTGCCACATACTCCCGTCTTCGCCGACCACGAAGACCTCAAGATGTCCGTCTGAGCTGACTTGCTTATCCCGGAATACGCCATTCGCCGCTACGGTGGGCGTTCCCACGATTCGTATGCTTTTCATTACTTCTCCCGGCTTCGGTCCGAATACCCACCAGGCCATATGGGGCTTGCGTGCTCGATGTCTCGACTCCACCCCTGCGCGACCTCCTGCGGCCTCACGGCCCTGGCGAGGGCGGCGGGGGAGCCGCGGGGAAGTCCACATGCCATTCGTCGTGATCGCTGATGAAGCGATGGATCGGGCTGCCAAAGTCGTTGTCGATCGACAGCAGGGTATCGTCTGAGGCGTTATCTACCGGATACGTTACTGTGATGCGGTTCATGTTCCAGTTGTCGCCGGTATCTGGCCATGGGAATCCGCGATTACCAGAGGTGAAGCGAATCCCAAACCTGCGAATGTAACCGACAAGCGGAGAGGTGAATAGCTTGCTTTGTATGGTCCAGCTTATGGTGTGGTCGGTCCAGGGTTTCCACCAATCCCTGTGGTTCAGATTGAAGCTTAGCTCTTCGACTTGGGGTCCACTGGCTAGTTGGATGTAGGCGTCCACTAGGCTATTGACGCGGACATCGTCGCTACCCGTGAGTATATCTATCGTTAGAGATTTCAGCACCTGCATGGGGTGGCTGTCCGGGCGTATTTCCAGGTGAGGTTTATCTATCTGGTAGATCTCTGACTGCTGGGCCTTTGGCTTGTAGTATAGGGTTACGTACTCGTAAAGGGTGTCACAGCGCGGGCGTAGTCCATGGCGTTCGACCTCGACCTGCCTGGCCGGTATCGACTTCCAGTCCTCGCACCCTACTCCTGGGAGATCTGCCAAGAACTTGAAGCTGTATATGTCTTCAGGTTTGACCCAGCCAGATACCGGACCTGGAAGATGGACTGCTTCTCCTGCTTTCCTTGATTCCAGGAAATTCGCAAAAAGGCTTCCAGCGAATGCCTTGCCTTCTTCGTGATTTGCCATCCGACTCAGCGCCCCTTCCAATGGGTGTGGACCAGAGGTGAGGAATCGTTCCAGGAGATCTCTCAGGCATCCTGGTCGGTGTCAGCACCACGGTATGCATCACCCGCTCGGCGCATCATCCGCTGCTAGGCCATTTGGGTGAATTTGGTAGGGGGGTGTCCCACCGCAACCCCACCCACCTGCGCCTCTCACAGTCCATCTGACCAGCTCAGCAGGCCTCAGCGACTTCCTCGCCCGTAGTTCGCATCGAGCGGGTACCGGGTGCGGCGACACGACTTTAGGTGCTGTGCGGGACGACCCCGCCGCCGGCCGCCCCGCTGATATGGCGCTGTCCAGCCCGGTCTTGCGGACCGTTTCCGCCAGCAGCACGGAGCCAGCCTGGGAAACCACTCCCCGGCCACCACCCTCGACACGGACACGGGGGTACGACCCGATAGTCTTCTTCACCTGAGGAGTGCAGCTTTCCTGACGACGACATGGACCCTAGACAAGTCCCATCGTCCCAGGTCAGATGCGCTCCTCGCTTATTTGATCAAGCGTCGGACACTCGCAGTCGCGAAAGTGCGAGGCTAATGAGTGAGGCGAATCTGGGCTGCGCGTGAGATGCGACAGCAGCGGGCGGCCCCACCTGCGCCGGTGGGAGCCGCCCGAAGCAAGAGCGTGACAGCTCAGGCCAGATCGTCGAACTCGCCTTCCTTGGCGCCGCCGAGGAAGGCGCGAAGTTTGGCACGGCTCGTGCGGATGATCACCTCGGGGTTGTCACTCTCGCGCATCAGGATCTCCCCTCCGTGCTCAGCGAGTTCCAGGCAATCGGACCCTTCGGCATTGGAGGATTTCGAAGACTTGCGCCACTGAATTTCCATCTTTCTCACGCCTTCACACTTGTTTTGCTATGTCGCGGATGAAGTCTCGCGAACTATCCGCGTCGAGCGACTTCTCCTCGGTCCGGTCCAGCGCGGCCCGCCAATTCTCAAGACTCGTTTCGGAGTCCAGGAAGCCCGATCCGGACGCGGTATCCGTCTGTACGGTGTCGAGTTGCGGAACGACGCCGCACACGTAGTGTGCCGAACTGCTGGCGTACGGGAAACCGCCCGCCGCGAACGGGATCGCACGGATGGTGACGTTGTCGCGTTCCGACTGTTGCAGCAAGTTGTCGAGCTGGCCACGCGCAACGGCCGAGTCGCCGTACACCATCCGGAGCGCGGCTTCGTGAATGAGGAACGTGCACGTGGACAGCTCTGCACGGTCCAGCACATCACGTCGCTTCAGCCGATGCGAAAGCTGACGGCGCTGCCGCGCGGGGCTCGGTGGCGGCACACTCTCGGCGAACACAGCACGCGCGTAGTCCTCGGTCTGGAGCAGGCCGGGCATATACATGATCTGCACCGAGCGAATACCAACCGCGTGGTGCTCAAGCTCGGCCAAGTCGAGGGCGTCACTGGTGAGGTCGCCCCGATAGTCCTCCCACCAGCCGCTTATGCGCTCGGTGGCCATGCCCGCAAGCGCCTCGACGTACGCAGCGTCAGGGCATCCGTAGTGACCGGCCCAAGCGCGCACCCGCTCGGCACTCACACCGAATCGCCCTGACTCGATGTTGCTGATGGTGGTGCGGTCCGTGCCGAGCATGGCCGCCGCCGCGGTGAGTGACAGCCCGGTGTGCTCCCGGATTCTGCGCAGCTCGCAACCCAGTCGGCGCTGACGCGCCGTGGGCGCCTTTCTCGATGGCATCCGCTTCCCCTCCTGTCGGATCCCAGTGTGGACCCCCCTTTGATGTTGGTCCACTTCGTCGAGGGATTTACGCAATCACGTCTAACGGTTGAGGTGTTGCGCTACCGTGCTCACAGCAACGCGCTACACCTCGGCGGATCCGAAGTGCAGCCGTATCAGCGCGCCTTGAACCACGCGTACGTACGGCCATCGCCACGGACAACGAGCAGCGCGCACCGTTCGCACCGCACCGCGTTGGGAGAACGACATGACCCGCGTCCACGCCACCGCATACTCCGCGCCACCAGACCCCCAGGGCGGCGAGATCTACCGGCTCGCCCTGCCGAACACCACCAACGCCGCAAAGCTCTCACGCGACTTCATCGCGTCGCTGCTGACCGTCAGCAGACACCGCGGTCTGGTCGACGACGCGCGCCTGTGCGTCACGGAGTTGGTCACCAATGCCCACCGGCACACGCGTACGCCCCTGATCCGGGTCGGCGCGACCGTGCAGCGCAAACAGGTCACGGTCTCCGTCGCGGACGACGACCACTGGGCCCTGCCCGAACCACCGGCCTTCCGCGAGGTACGCAAAGAGGTACGCGAACAGGAGGGCGGGCGCGGGCTGTTGATCGTGGAACAGCTGGCACTCGCCTGGGGAATGACCGTTCTGGGCGGCTGCCTCCCGTACCGGAAAGCGGTCTGGTTCACGCTCGCCCAAGCCGGGACGACCCCCTGACCCGCCGAGGAGCCCCCATACGCAGGAGGGCGGTGGGCCGCCCGCCGGCCCACCGCCCCACCCGGAGACCTCGTCCGCAACGTGTCCGGTCCACTGCCTGCCCTCCGCCCCCTCAACGTCGGTCGATATCCGGGAAGGCCCACTGGAAATCGTTGGGGAAGACGAAGTTGGTGAACGAGATGCTCACGGAGACATCGAGACTGCGCACGTGGTGCCACCATCCGACCGGGATGAACAGCGCCTCCCCTTCGCAGAGATCGACGGTGATGCGTGTGGCGTCAGTGAAGAGTGGATGTCGCACCCCATCCGGGCTCTCCGGGTCGACGGGGCTGAAGACGCCAACTTCGTTGTAGACGCGATGTGATTCAAGGGCGGGCACCAGGGTGACGCGTTTGACCCCGGCGACCTGGGCAAGGAGAACGTTGGACACATCGTGATGCAACGGCGTCACGGTCCCCGCCGGCCCGAACCAGAAGAACAACTGGGATCGCCAGGCATCGGGATCGAGGATTCGCGTGTCGAAATCGAAGTCCTCAAGTAGCCGAGAGACTCCGGGATTGTCGAAGAAGTGATTATTTGCGACCAGATAGAAGTCGTTACTCGACTGACTGGTCATGACGAGATCGATGTACTCGGCAAAAGGCATCCGCGTGCGATGCATATCAAGGTTCTGCTCGTACTGGGCATCGGCATGCCGCGCGGTCATGACCTCGACGATTTCGTTCCCCACGCGTTCGGTCAGGAACTCGGCCGTCCATCTGCGGCGTGCCGCCCAGTGATCTGCCACATCTGTGAGTACTACAGGGCGGTTGGCTGCGTAGTGTTCGAGCAGAAATTGCTCTCGGGTGACACCCGAGCGGCGCGGCACCTCGGCATGGGCCGGATCCAGGCTCCGCATCTGCTCCTGAGCGGCCAGCAGCGACTCCAGTTTGCGCAATCGTTGGACGATCCACTTGCCTGCGACCAGATGAGTGTCGAGCCGGACCTTCTCCAACTCGGCCTGAGCCTGGCCTTCGGGCATTCCCTGACCGGTCAGCGTGTCGAGGATGGCCTGCTCAGCTGTTCCCAGCAGGTGGTTCTCCGCGATCCATCGGCGCCAGCCGTCAGTGAATTCGAAGGCAGTCGTATCCAGCATCGCTCTATGTCTCCTCTGCTACCGAGACAGACTGAAACACCGGCGGAGTGCGATCGGCCGGCATCCATGCGGAGTCCGGGCGCAAGGCATCGAGCCGAATGTCAGCGACGAACGGTTCGATGTTACGGAGCAGGTCGACGAGGACCGCGTCGCTCAGCAGGTGCGGTTGAACTCCGAGCCGGAAAAGTGCTGAGTGCTTTGCGTTGTAGTAATGCTCTTCGGCCTCAAGCCTGGGGTTTCTGACGTTCAAGACCGTAACAGTGTGTCCGAGCCGCATGGCGGCCTCTGCCACCCGCGCTGCCAGCTCGCGCACGCTGAACTGCTCCGCGAACTGATTGAAAACCCGGTACTCCCCGGCTTGCGGCGGATGACCGATGACGGTTTCAATCGATTGCAGCGTGTCCAGAATATTGAGGAATCCACGCGTTTGGCCGCCTTGCCCATGCACGGTCAGGGGCTGGTCGGCGAGAGCCTGGACGCAGAAGCGGTTCATAACGGTGCCGAAGACTGGATCGTAGTGGAAGCTCGTTCGCAGCTCGGGGCAGAGCCGCGTCTGCTCGGTCCACATGCCGTAGACGATGCCCTGGTTGAGGTCGGATGCCCGCAACCCCCAGGTCTTGCAGGCGAAGGCGATGTTATGGCTGTCGTGAACCTTCGACAGGTGGTAAATCGATCCGGGTTGTTTGGGGAACGGCAACACGTCGCGCCGACCGTTGTGCTCGACTTCGAGAAAGCCCTCCTCGATGTCGATGTCCGGGGTGCCGTACTCGCCCATCGTCCCCAGCTTCACCAGATGACAGTGCGGCGCGTGCCG
Organism: Streptomyces sp. NPDC015032; assembly: GCF_043080425.1. NCBI lineage: Bacteria > Bacillati > Actinomycetota > Actinomycetes > Kitasatosporales > Streptomycetaceae > Streptomyces > Streptomyces sp. NPDC015032. The sequence goes on from NZ_JBIBVN010000041.1 coordinate 7,372, forward strand.
ACGCAGCGCGAAGAGTATCCGCAGTGTCCCCACAACGTTGTTCACCTGTGTCTGGACTCCGCGTTCCTCGTTCATCATCGACATGGGTGCGGAGGGTTGTTCCGCGAAGTCGATGAGCGCGTCGGGCTGGAAGGCCGACATCAGATCGTCGAGGAAGCCGGGCACGCATAGGTCACCGATTTCGACCGATATTGTTCGTCCGGACATCTGGCGCCAGATGCGGGCGCGGTCGCTCAGACCAGCAATGGGTGCCACGGGCCTGGCGGAGAGCTCACTCTCCCATGCACGCTTGATCAGACTGTCCACGGCGAGCACGTCGTGGCCGCGTGCCGAAAGTCGCATGCACATCGGCCAGCCGAGATATCCATCGGCGCCGGCAATGAGTACTCTCATCCGCGATCACCCTCCGTCGGCCAGTGGATGTCGAAGTAATCGAAGTACCAGTCGTCGTCTCTGATACGTGTTCGACGCAATTCATCCCGCCTGCACCAGGCATCGCTGAACATCAGCCGCGCAAAAGCCGATGGAAACGCCCTGTGCCCGTTCATCGCAGCCACGACCTGAGTCAGTCGCTTTTGCCCTAGGTGGACTGTCGCAGTTCGCAGCACGTTATGGAGCATCAGCTCCCAGTTCAGCGAGAAGTTACGCGCTTTCTTGAACTGATGCGCCACGTTGACACTCGGTACCATGAGGCAGCGGTAGCCCAACAACCAGAGCCGAAAGGACAATTCGGCGTCTCCGGTACCCCAGATCAGCAATCCGGCATCGAAGCCGCCAGTCACATCGAACACGTCACGTCGTAGCGCGTAGAAGCACCCGGGCAGCATTGGAACCTCGTACGGGTCCTGGCCCTTCTTGGAGAGCCAATGCCAGCTCAGGTGTGCATCGGACCATACATGCCCGTATCCGGTCGCACCTGGACGTCCCATCATGTCGATACCGGGCCCCACCGCCGCGACGGCAAGCTCAGAAAGTGCGTCGGCAAAGTGCTTGGGCCACCCGGGCGACGGGGCAACATGAGCATCGGCGAACACGATGAACGGACGCGTTGCCAGTGCCGCCCCGTAATTGCGAGCACGCAGCGCTCCCAGTCGCTCCGCCGGTTTCACCACCCGTACGTCGCGGTATCCGCTGTACAGGAAATCCGTGCTTCCATCAGTCGATCCGTCATCAATGACAATCACTTCGCTACCGGGCATGGCGGTACCGAGAAGGGCATCGACTGTTCTCCGCAGATTCTCACCCTCATTGTGCGTGGGAATCACAATGGAGGCCTCACCCGATAGCGTTGTCGTCATCGAATCATTGACCTTCTACTCGAAGTGCCAAATGCACCACAGTTGACCCTGGCCCCCGCCGTTTTCTCAGCCTCAGCCGTTACCGCCACCGTTACCGCCGCCATTGCCGGGGTCCGGGGTCGGGGCGGGGGTCGGCTCAGGGGTCGGAGCGGGCGTGGGCGCGGGTGTCGGGGCAGGCGTCGGCGCGGGCGTGGGCGCAGGGGTCGGCGCGGGCGTCGGCGCAGGGGTCGGCGCGGGCGTCGGCGCAGGGGTCGGGGCAGGCGTGGGCGCGGGCGTCGGGGCAGGCGTCGGCGCGGGCGTCGGGGCAGGCGTGGGCGCGGGCGTCGGCGCAGGGGTCGGCGCGGGTGTCGGCGCAGGGGTCGGCGCGGGTGTCGGCGTGGGATGCGGTGTCGGCGTCGGAGTGGGATGCGGTGTCGGCGTCGGAGTGGGATGCGGCGTCGGAGTCGGCGTCGGAGTGGGATGCGGCGGAGTCGGCGTGGGCGTCGGCGTCGGTGTCGGTGTCGGTGGCCGTGTAATCGGGAATGGAGAATCATTCCGCAATCCTGCAGGCACGCCCGGCGGAAAACGAAACGCCAACAGTCCTGCAAAAGCGGGGAACGGATCTGCGGCGTCACCAGTGAGAGAGTGGTACGTCTGCGCCAGTGTTGTTCCGGCTGCCGCAACGATCGTGCTCCACGTATGGCCAAGTTGATACCGAAGGTAATTCAGGAAGAGGACAGAGCATCCGTTCGCGACCGGATCGGTGTCACCAGGCGTTGTCGCACTCCCGGTGAACGTATTGTTCACCCAGTCAGGCCGGGTACTGTCGAGCCACTGCGCCGCGGTCGCGAACCCTGGAGTTTCGATCTGACTCGGATAAATAGCGGTGGCAAGCACCCGGGACAGGCCCTCCCCATTACTGGCTCCACAGTTCCAGCCCTGGGCCTGTGCGGCCTCGAATACTTCAACCACCTCGGCGGCGAGGACAAAGGCCGTGAACTGCCCGACCACTGCTGGCGTGGTGACGACTCCGCAGTAGATGTCGGTTGCGGCGCATCCGTAGTGGTAGGCACCCCCGACGCCGGCCGCGATGATCACGTTGTAGGGAGTGCCCGGAGGCTGAATCCCACCGAACTCACCCTTGATTGTGGTCAGATCTCGTTCGCAGACCGACAGAACAGTGGTGGCGATAGTGTTTCCAGCGGCACCGACCGACGGGTCGATGTAGACCTTGAAATTTGCAGTCGCTCCAGTCAGCACCGCATTGGGGAAATCTCCGCGTCCGATGATGCCACCGATGCGCGTGGGCGCGACGGGGGCAAACACTTTCGAACGGTAGTCGAGCCCTGGCATCGGAGCTCCTCACGTCAAGCGGGCAGACCCGCTCCGGGGAAAAGAGCCAGTTGACCTCGAAGCACACGTGTATTTTCACGTTCGTTGCTTCTCGTCAGATCCTTTGGATTCTCGGCCGCAACCACTTGGTCCCTGACTCATTGACAATCTTCTGGCGGTCGATGCCAGGTCGCAACTTCGGATCTCGGAGCAGCACGGCGAGTGCCCGATGGGCATGGGCCGCCGACGTAGGTGAGACCGCCTGACACTGCACGCCACCAGCGGCACGACCCGCTCCGTCGCCCTGCGCTCACCGGAACCTCGTGGAGTGCACCGAATGCGGGCGTCCGGGGCCGGCCGAAGCGCTGCCGGGCGGGCTGTGCCGGGGGGCAGATGAGGGGCCGAGGGCGGGCCTTCTACCGGTCCAGCTCGGGGTAGTGGCCGCGTTGGTACGAGGACAGCCCGGAGATGGGGAGCTGGGCCGCGCCCCGGCAGATCAGGCAGACGCGGGTCCGGCGGCATGCACGGCAGTCCTCCCGGCCATACGTCTCCTCCGGCACCCAGCCGCGGCCCCCGCACTCGGGGCATTGCCCCAGGCCGTCGCACTCGTAGCACAGCACGTGTCCGGACGTGACGGTTTCGGCGGTGCGGATCGGCTCCGGCCACCGGAACTCCTCCGGCTCGCGCAGGGCCATCGTCGGCGTCCGCCCGCTGAACCGCACCTTGGACGGGGGCACGGGGTCGTGGTCGTCGGGTACGTGGATCTCGATGGTGCAGCCGTTGTCGTGGCGGCCGGTCACCACGATGCGGGGTGTCCGGCCGGGGTTCTCCTGCGATGTCGTCGTGCTCTGCCGCCAGCCCGCCGATGTGAGCAGGGCGGCCGCGCGGGACGCGATGTCGGCGGCGCCGACATGCGCGGGGCGCTTTCCGGTGAAGAACTCCGCCGCGTACTGGTAGCGGGGTGGTTCATGCCAGTCGACGACCCGAGGCTCGTTGAGGAACAGCAGGCTCAGATCGCTGCCGGGGTCAAGTCGTCGATCATCGTCGTCAGTTGAGACCGTAGGGCTCGGCCCAGGCGGTCCAGTTCTTCCTGCGCGCCGGGTATGGGACCCATGGTTCCCCCTTCAGGAGGTCAGAGAAAGTATGTTGCCGATCGTCACGCAGGCCACGGCCCGTGCCCAGTTGCTGCGGCATCTCACCGAAACGCTCCGGGCGCTCCCCGCCGAACTGTCCCTCGCGCTATGGCATCCGGACCTCCCCAAGGCGAGGATGCACGACGGCGTCACCTTGTTCGGCAGTCCTTTCGACGATGACGATGCTGATGGCGACGAGGGCGGTGACATCGGCCGGTCCGCCGTCTTCGACATCAGGTACTGGGTGGTCGGGACCACGCCCGATACCTCCGGCGTGTATCTCGACATGGTGATGCGCGTCTGGAGCGACCGGGGTTGGACGACGCGGACCTCCAGGGATTCGCCGCCGCTTCACGGGGTCGCGCACAGCCCCGACGGATGCGGGTTCAGCATCTGGCAGAGCATCAACGGATACCTCAGCATGTCCGGGACGACTGCGACCTTCATCGTCGACCCGAACCCCAAAGCCCCCTTCCCGGACCGGATCGACCACTCGGCCGGCGAGCTCTAGCGCGGGTTCCCGCGGACCTCGGTCAAGTCGCCCTCATCGTCGAAGACCTGCTCCCCGGCCAGGGTGCCGTCGTGGTTCCAGGAGCGGAACACGCCGTGGCACCGGCCCCACACCATGAGGCCCTCGGACATCAACGGTCCGTCGGCCCAGAACGAGCGGGCCGGTCCGTGCGCGTAGCCGTCGACGTAGAAGTCCTGATACAGCAGCTGATCACCGATGGCTTCCACCACCTCGCCGGTGAACGGAACGCCCTTGTAGGTGAGCGGCGGCCCGTGGACGCCGCCGTCGTCGATGTCGTCGCGGTCCAGCTTCCAGTCGATCCGCAGGTGGGCCGGGGCACCGTCCGGTGTCTGCGGGCTCTGCGCCTCCCGCGCTTCCTGGTCGCGCTCTCGCCGCGTCATGCGGGTCACCGTACAACTCGGCGGGCGCGCGGGGCAGCGCTTCGGCGTGGCCGCCCGATCAGAGGCCACCCGACAGGCTCTGAGGGCTGAGGTGCCGGGGAACGCGACCGGCTCGGGCCGCCCCGTCACACGCAGGAGGGCGGTGGGCCCGCCGGCCCACCGCCCCACTCACCCGCGTACGGGAGCTACTGGACGACCGTGATCCGGTCCGTCGCCGGCGGGGCCAGCGGCGCGGCGGCCGTCGAGTGGGCCGCCAGGTAGGCGTTGAAGACATCCAGGTCGGAGGGGCCGACCAGCTTGTTGGTGCCCTGGCCGAGGGCCGCGAAGCCGTCGCCGCCGCCTGCCAGGAACTCGTTCATCGCGACGCGGTAGGTCTTCGCCGGGTCGATTGCCGCACCGTCGAGCTTGATGGTGTCGGTGACCACACGGGCCGCGCCCGTCTTCGTCATGTCCAGGGTGTAGGTGAGGCCCCTGGAAACCTGAAGGATCTTCGGGCTGGCCTCGTTGGAGCCGCTGACCTGCTGCTGGAGCGCCTCGATCAGCTGGGCTCCGGTCAGGTCGACGACGTTCATCATGTTGGTGAAGGGCTGGACGGTGAACGACTCCCCGTACGTCACCACTCCGTCACCCTCGCTGCCGGTCGCCTTGTAGACCAGGTCCGACCGGATGCCGCCCGGGTTCATGAAGGCGACGACCGCCCCGCCCTTGTCCGCCGGGGCCAGGCCCTCCAGCTGGGCGTCCGCGATCAGGTTGCCGAGCGGCTTCTCGGGGGCCGTGGAGCCGCGGCCGTTGATGTCGGCGGTGATGTAGCCCTGCGGCTTGTTCGCGATGGGCGCGGCGAGGGCGTTCCAGCGGGCGATCAGAGCCGTCATGTCGTTGGCCTTGGGCTGGTCCCGGCTGACGACGTGGTTCGCCGACTTCGGGTTCGAGGCGCCGGCCGACTTCACCGACGTACGGACGATGTCCTTGGTGCGGCGGTCGTAGGTGAGGGTCGTGTCGGTATAGAGCTTGCCGAACGACGACGCCGAGGTGACCATGCGCGGGTTGCCCGCCGGGTCCGGGACCGTGCAGACGTACGCCTGGTGGGTGTGGCCCGTGACCAGCGCGTCGACCTTGGGCGTGATGCCCTTGGCGATGTCGACGATCGGCCCGGAGATGCCGTCACCGGCGCCGGAGCTGTCGCAGTCGTAGTTGTACGAGGTGGAGGCCGGGGCCCCGCCCTCGTGGATCAGCGCGACGATGGACTTGACGCCCTGCCGGTCCAGTTCCTTGGCGTACTTGTTGATCGTCTTGATCTCGTCGTGGAACTTCAGTCCCTTGACGCCGTTGGCCGTGACGATGTTCGGCGTGCCCTCCAGGGTCACTCCGATGAAGCCGATCTTGACGCCGTTCTTCTTCCACACCGTGTACGGCTTGAGGATCGGCTTGCCGGTCTTCTCGTTCGTCACATTGGCGGCGAGGTAGGGGAAGTCCGCGCCCTTGAACTTCTTGCCCTTCTCGTAGCACCCCTCGACCGGGTGGCAGCCGCCGTTCTGGAGGCGGGCCAGCTCGGTGGCGCCCTCGTCGAACTCGTGGTTGCCGACGCTCGTGACGTCGAGGTCGAGCTTGTTGAGGGCCTCGATGGTCGGCTCGTCGTGGAAGAGACCGGACATCAGCGGGCTGGCGCCCACCATGTCGCCGCCGGCCGCGGTGATCGAGTACGGGTGTCCCTTGCGCGCGGTGCGCAGCGAGGACGCGAGGTACTCGACGCCACCGGCCGGAATCGCCTTGGTCGTGCCGTCGGCCTGCGTCTCGTTGACCGTGCCCGCCGAGCCGGCCGGCGGCTCCAGGTTTCCGTGCAGGTCGTTGAAGGAGAGCAGCTGTACGTCGACGGTACGGGCCGGCTTGTGGTGACCGTGTCCGTTGCCGTGGCCGTGGCCGTCCTGGCCACGCTCCTGGGCGCCTGCCGGCATCGCGGCGACGAGCGCGCCGACGGTGGCGAGCCCGGCCGCGGCGGCGAGCACCCGCCGGGGCGCGCGGTTCTTCTGCGGTGTCGCTGACATCGGTCCCCTTGTGAGTTCAGCGGGAGGTATGAGGGTGGTGACGAGTCTGGAGACTTCGTGCCGCAGCCTAGGGTCAACGCGCGTAGCGCGACAGATGTCCGGGGTTACGAACTGGTTGCCATGCGGTCGATATGGGCCCAAAGCGCTGCATGTCACTCGTATGGCTTACATATGCGGGCAGAAACGTCCCGGCACGCATGTCCGACGCAAGCCTGTACGCCATGGACAGCGAACCGACATCCAAGGCCGTCGTACCCGACCAGCGGGCGTCCGAACTGCCGCCGGACTTCCACGAGATGGTCGACGACCTGAAGTCGATCGTGCGGGGCGCGCATGTGCGGGCCCAGTTGAAGGTCAACACCGAGATGCTCCAGATGTACTGGGAGATCGGGCAGACGATCCTGGCGCGGCAGCGAGAGGAGAAATGGGGCGCCAAGGTCATCACCCGCATTGCCGCCGAATTGAAGGCGGAGTTCCCGACCCAACGAGGGTTCAGCACGCGGAGCCTTCAGTACATGCAGCAGACGGCTCGAACATGGCCCGAACGATTTGCGCAACAGGCTGTTGCGCAATTGCCGTGGGGCCACATCGTCACCCTCATGACTGCCTGCAAAACCCGCCCTGAACTGGACTTCTACGCCCAGCACGCAGTACGCAACGGCTGGTCCCGGGACGATCTGACCTCAGCGATCCACCACACCCTGCACCTCTCCCACGCCGCCGCGATCAACAACTTCGACGCCGTCATCCCCGAGCAGTCCGAGGCCGCGAAGGAAATCGTCAAGGATCCGTACCGGCTCGACTTCACCGAGCTGGGCGGCCGGCACACGGAGCGGGAGCTGGAGGACGCTCTCGTCACCCACCTCATCAGGTTCCTCACCGAACTGGGTGTGGGCTTCGCCTTCGTGGGACGCCAGTACCCCGTCGTCGTAGGCGACAGCGAATACCGCATCGACCTGCTCTTCTACCATTGCAAGCTGCACTGCTACGTCGTGCTGGAACTGAAGACCCGAAAAGCCCACCCCGAGCATTTCGGACAGCTCGGGTTCTATGTGTCGGTGGTCGACGATCTGGTGCGTGACAAGGAGTTCGACGGGCCCACCATCGGTATTCTCATCGCTGAGAGCCGCGACCGGTCGATGGTCGAGTACGCGTTGCGCGGCCACAACCAGCCGCTGGCCGTCAGCACCTACGCCGGTCTGCCCGCCCGCGTACGCGAGCTGTTGCCCAGCGCCGAAGATCTCTCCCGGATCACCGACGGCGTACTGAACACACCACAGACCACAGCCTGAGTCCCGGAACACCCGCGCACCACCTCACCACTGCCCCGCCGCCGCCGTACGCTCGTACACATGACGACTGACGTACCTCTCCCCGCTCCCGGACGTGAGATCCAGACGCTCGACGTGCTCTCCCCCGAACAGGCCGAGGCCGTGTCCGATCTGCTCGCCGAGGCGGCCCGGTCCGACGGCAGGCAGGCCGTGTCCGAGCAGGGGCGGCTGCAGCTGCGCGGCGGACGGCGCGAGGGGGTGCGGCATCTGCTGCTCAGCAGTGGGTCCGTCCTGGTGGGGTACGCGCAGCTGGAGGACACCGACCCCGTCGAGGCACCGGCCGCCGAGCTGGTCGTGCACCCGGCGTACCGCGGGCAGGGGCACGGCCGGGCACTGGGGGCGGCGCTGCTCGCCCTGACCGGGAAGCGGCTGCGGGTGTGGGCACACGGCGGGAAGTCCGCCGCCCGGCATCTCGCGCAGGTCCTCGGCCTCTCCCTCTTCCGTGAACTGCGCCAGTTGCGCCGCCCGTTGAGTCCGCTGGACATCGCGGAGCCGGTACTGCCGCCGGGCGTCACCGTCCGCACCTTCGTGCCCGGCGAGGACGACGCCGCCTGGCTCGCCGTGAACCGGGCCGCCTTCGCCCACCACCCCGAACAGGGCTCACTGACCCAGCGCGACTTGGACGACCGCAAGGCGGAGCCCTGGTTCGACCCGAAGGGGTTCTTCCTCGCCGAGCGCGACGGGAAGCTGATCGGCTTCCACTGGACGAAGGTGCACGCCGAGGAGCAGCTCGGCGAGGTGTACGTCGTCGGCATCCACCCCGACGCGCAGGGCGGCGGGCTCGGCAAGGCGCTCACCGCGATCGGGCTGCACCACCTGGCCGCCGAGGGGCTGCCGACCGCGATGCTCTACGTCGACGCGGACAACAAGGCGGCCCTGGCCGTCTACGAGCGGATGGGCTTCGCGACGCACGAGGTGGACCTGATGTACCGCACGGAGACCTGAGCAGCCACGACGCGTGCGGGGGCGGTGTCGCTCGACGCCGCGTGCGGGGGCGGTGTCGCTTGACGCCGCGTGCGGGGGCGGTGTCGCTTGACGCCGCCCCCTTTCTACGCCACCATTTCACTACTTCATTAGTGAAAGGGGGAACCATGGCAGGTCCCGCGGCGATCGAGTACCGCATCGACCGGCGCAGCGGCGTCGCCACGTACCTCCAGATCGTCCAGCAGACCAAACAGGCCCTCCGGCTCGGTCTGCTGGAGCCCGGTGACCGGCTGCCCGCCGCACGGGAGGTGGTCGAGGCCACCGCCATCAACCCGAACACCGTGCTCAAGGCGTACCGCGAGCTGGAGCGCGAGGGCCTCGTCGAGGGCCGGCGCGGGCTCGGCACCTTCGTCACACGGACCCTCGGCAGCGCGGCGGCCGCCGACGACGCGCCCTTGCGCGCCGAACTCGCCGACTGGGCCCGCCGGGCCCTCGCGGCCGGGCTGGAGAAGGACGACGTGAGCGCGCTCTTCACCGCCGTACTGGACAAGACCTTCGAGGGGGATCAGGCCTGATGACAGGCGCTGCGATCGAGGCCTTCGGCCTCGGCATGAAGTACCGGAACAGGGGCGGGGGCTGGGCGCTTCGCGACTGCTCGTTCCGGCTGCCCGCCGGGCGCGTGTGCGCCCTCGTCGGGCCCAACGGTGCGGGCAAGTCCACCCTGCTCGCCCTCGCGGCGGGCTTCCTGCGGCCGGTGAAGGGGACGGTACGGGTCCTGGGCACGACGCCCGGGGAGGCGCGGGCCCGGGTGGCCTTCGTGGCCCAGGACAAGGCGCTGTACCCGCAGTTGACGGTCGCCGGGACCCTCTGGGCGGGTGCCGAGCTGAACCCGGACACCTGGGACCAGGACACCGCCGAACGCATCGCCGGGGAGCTCCCGCGCGGCGCCGCGGTCCGCACCCTCTCCGGCGGCCAGCGCACCCGGCTCGCGCTGGCCCTCGCCCTCGGCAAGCGGGCCGAACTGCTCCTGCTGGACGAGCCGATGGCCGATCTCGACCCGCTCGCCCGCCACGAGCTGATGGGCGCGCTGATGGCCGAGGCCGCCGAGCACTCCACGACCATCGTGATGTCCTCGCACATCCTCACCGAGCTGGAGGGCGCCTGCGACTACCTCCTGCTCGTCGACGGCGGCCGGGTCCGCCTCGGCGGCGAGACGGACGACCTGCTCGCCGCCCACACCCGGCTCACCGGTCCCGTACGGGACACCGCACCGCACACCGTCGTCGAGTCCCGCACGGCGGGGCGGGTGCAGACCACGCTGGTACGCCGGGAGGGCCCGGTGGACGCCACCGTCTGGGAGTCCGCGGAGCCGTCGCTGGAGGATCTGCTGCTGGCACATCTGCGGGCGCCCGGGGCGCCCGCTCTGCTGACGCCGAGCGCGGAGGTCCGCAGCGTCGTCGAGGCGGTGGCGGCCCCATGAGCACGATCGCCCTGCGCGGCCCGGCCCGCGTCGTCCTGGCCCAGCACCGGCGGCCCCTCCAGCTCCTGGGCGCACTCCCCGTCCTGGCCGTCGTCGTCCTGGCCGGCGCCTGGCTGTGGACCGACCACGTCGCGGACGCCTTCGCCGCGACGGGCTGCTCGGTCGAGCACACCACCCGCGGCTGCGGCGACACGGTGCGCGAGTTCCTGGACCGCGAATTGTGGATGCCGAAGCTCCTCGACTGGGCTGGCCTGCTGATGATGGTCCTGCCCGCGTTCATCGGCATCTTCGTCGCGGGCCCGGTCATCGGCCGCGAGATGGAGAGCGGCACGTACCGGCTGGCGCTGTCCCAGTCCGTGGCACCCGCCCCCTGGCTCGCCGCCAAACTCGCCGTGCCCGCCGTCGTGACCCTGGCCTCCGTCTCCGTACTGTCGGCGGCCTGCGCCTGGGCCCGGGCCCGGGCCCGGACCGACGGCACCCACTACCCGTCGGAGTGGCACGAGCGCACCGTGTACGGCTCGATGGGCACCGTCCCCATCGGCTACGCCCTGTGCATGCTGGCCCTCGGCGGCCTCGCCGGCCTGGTGCTGCGGCGGACCGTCACCGCGATGGTCGTGACGGTGATGGGGTACGGCGCCCTGGTGGCGGCCTTCGACTCCGTGCGCAACAACCTGTGGCCGACCCTGACGGACACGTTCAAGCTGGGAAGCGGCTACCGGTTCCCCGACGGGGCGATCAACGTCGGGACGGGCTGGCTGACCAATTCCGGCCGACGGCTGCCCCACAGCGCGTGCCTGGAGTGGAGCCCCGACTTCAAGCAGTGCCTGGCCGAAAAGAACATCGGCCTCCGCTACTTCGACTACCACCCCGCCTCGCACTTCTGGCCGCTCCAGCTCGTGGAGACCGGCATCCTGCTCGCCCTGGCCGCGCTCGCCGTCGCCGTCGCCTTCCGGGTGCTGCGCCGCCGTCACGGCTGACACCCCGCTCCACGTTCCGGGCCCCCTCCGCGGGGCCCGGAACGGTTCGTACGACGCATCCGCGGGCCCGGAAGGGTTCGTACGGCGCATCCGCAGGCCCGGAAGGGTTCGTACGGCGCATCCGCGCACCCGCACACCGCTTCCTGCATGTCATGTCGTCGTTACCAGCCATTCAGAAGGGCTTGCGACCCTCTCAGGATGCAGCCAGCTGTGCCGATCCCCCGCAACGGGAGACATCCCGGTGGAGACCGTGCGAACCCCACGAACCACAGGGACCGCGCCTTCCCCGCGATCTCCGGGCTCTCCGGCGCGCCCTCGGAGCCCCCGACGCGGAAGAATGGGGCCATGAGCCAGCAGCCCAGCTCCGAGGTCCCGGCCCAGACACCCGTCCAGCCGTCGGTCGGCACGCTCGCCGCGCACCGGCCGCACGCCGTTGCCTCCGCCTCGTCCAACGGCGCCGAACTCTCGACCCGGGCCGACCTCGATCCCGACATCGACGCCGATGTCGACGCGTACGAACCCGACGTCGACGGCGACGAGCTGCCGCACGGGCGCTTCCTGGACCGGGAACGCAGTTGGCTCGCGTTCAACGAACGGGTGCTCGAACTGGCCGAGGACCCCGCGACGCCCCTCCTCGAACGGGCTAATTTCCTCGCCATCTTCGCCTCCAACCTGGACGAGTTCTTCATGGTCCGGGTGGCCGGACTCAAGCGCCGTATCGCCACCGGCGTCGCCACCCGCTCCGCCTCCGGACTCCAGCCCCGCGAGGTCCTCGATCTGATCTGGACCCGCTCGCGCGAACTCATGGCCCGGCACGCCGCCTGCTACCAGCAGGACGTCGCCCCCGCCCTGTCCGACGAGGGCATCCAGCTGATCCGCTGGCCCGAGCTGACCGAGAAGGAGCAGGCCCGCCTGTTCACCTTCTTCCGGCAGCGCGTCTTCCCCGTGCTGACCCCCCTCGCCGTCGACCCGGCGCACCCCTTCCCGTACATCTCGGGCCTCTCGCTCAACCTCGCCGTCGTCGTACGCAACCCGGTCAGCGGCCACCGCCACTTCGCCCGGGTCAAGGTGCCGCCGCTGCTGACCCGCTTCCTGGAGACGTCGCCGCAGCGGTACGTGCCCATAGAGGACGTCATCGCCGCCCACCTCGAAGAGCTCTTCCCCGGCATGGAGGTCCTCGCCCACCACATGTTCCGGGTCACCCGGAACGAGGACCTGGAGGTCGAGGAGGACGACGCCGAGAACCTCCTCCAGGCCCTGGAGAAGGAACTCATGCGGCGCCGCTTCGGCCCGCCGGTCCGCCTGGAGGTCGAGGAGTCCATCGACCCGTACGTGCTGGACCTGCTGATCCGCGAGCTGAAGGTGTCCGACGCCGAGGTCTACCCGCTGCCCGGACCGCTCGACCTCACCGGGCTCTTCGGCATCGCGTCCCTGGACCGGCCCGAGCTGAAGTTCCCCAAGTTCATCGCGGGCACCCACCGCGATCTCGCCGAGGTCGAGTCCGCCTCCGCGCCCGACATCTTCGCCGCCCTGCGCGAACGCGACGTACTCCTGCACCACCCGTACGACTCGTTCTCCACCTCCGTCCAGGCGTTCCTGGAGCAGGCCGCCGCCGACCCCGACGTCCTGGCCATCAAGCAGACCCTGTACCGGACTTCGGGCGAGTCCCCGATAGTGGAAGCCCTGATCGACGCCGCCGAGTCCGGCAAACAGGTCCTCGTACTCGTCGAGATCAAGGCCCGCTTCGACGAGCAGGCCAACATCAAGTGGGCGCGCAAGCTGGAGGAGTCCGGCTGCCATGTGGTCTACGGGCTCGTCGGCCTCAAGACCCACTGCAAGCTCTCGCTCGTGGTCCGCCAGGAGGGCGACACGCTGCGCCGCTACTCGCACGTCGGCACCGGCAACTACCACCCCAAGACCGCCCGGCTGTACGAGGACCTCGGCCTGCTGACCGCCGACCCGCAGGTCGGCGCGGACCTCTCGGACCTCTTCAACCGGCTCTCCGGCTACTCCCGCCGCGAGACCTACCGCCGCCTCCTGGTCGCGCCGAGGTCCCTGCGCGACGGGCTGATCACCCGGATCAACAAGGAGATCACGCACCAGCGGGCCGGACGGACCGCCTACGTCCGCATCAAGGTCAACTCCATGGTCGACGAGGCCGTCATCGACGCCTGCTACCGGGCCGCGATGGCGGGCGTACCGGTGGACATCTGGGTGCGCGGCATCTGCGCGATCCGCCCCGGCGTCCCCGGCCTCTCCGAGAACATCCGGGTCCGCTCGGTACTGGGGCGCTTCCTCGAACACTCCCGGGTCTTCTCGTTCGGCAACGGCGGCGAACCCGAAGTATGGTTCGGCAGCGCCGACATGATGCACCGCAACCTCGACCGCCGGATCGAAGCACTGGTCCGGGTCACCGACCCCGCCCATCGCGCCGCGCTCAGCCGTCTCCTGGAGACCGGCATGGCCGACACCACCTCCTCCTGGCACCTCGGTCCCGACGGGGACTGGACCCGGCACGCCACGGACGCGGACGGCCAGCCGCTGCGGCACGTACAGGAAATGCTCATTGACGCCCGGAGGCGCCGGCGTGCGACGCCATGACCAGCAGACGACGCAGGCGGACCTTACAGCGGGGGCGGTGCTCGCGCCCTACCTGCAGGAACAGGCCGCCGAATTCCTGCGCAGCCTGCGCCTGCGCCGCGAGACCAGCGCCCCCACGGACGCCGGAAGCCACACCGCCGAGGAGGCCGCCGGCGCGCTGCGCCGCTCGTCCCGCCGGATCGGCGGGACACTGCACACCTTCCGGGCGGCGCTGGACCCGGCCTGGGCCGAGCAGCTCCGCACCGAACTGGCCTGGCTCTCGGGCACCCTGGCCCGGGAGCACGCCTACGCGACCCGGCTGAACCGGCTCCTCGAAGCGCTGCACGCCCTGTCCGGCATCTCACTGCCCGCCGCCCGCGCGGGCTCCGGCACCGGCGGAGTCGGTGCCGGAGCCCCTGACAAGGAACGCGCCGCCCTCGGCGTCGGCGCGGCCCGGGCCGGTGCGCTGCTCGAACGGCAGCTGACCCTCGCCCGGACCCGCGCCCATTCCGCGGCCCTCCAGGCACTCGGCTCCTCCCGCTTCCACGCGGTGGCCGACGCGGTCGCGCTGCTCGCCTCCGAGGTCCCGCTCGCCGCGGCGGCCGGGGCTCCGGCCGAGGAGATGCTGCACGGGCCCGCCGACCGGGCCGAGCAACAGCTGCTCGGCGCGGTGGCCGCGCTCTCCTCGGACAAGACGGTCGAGCCGTACAACGAGGCGCAGGACGCGCCCTGGCACCGGGCCCGGCTGCTGCTGCGGCTGCACCGGTACGCCCACGAGGTGGTACGGGGCGCCCCCGACCCGGTCCTGGCCGCGCCGGGGCACGCCCTCAATCTGCACCGGGACGCGGCGGAAGCGGCCGCGGCGGCGTCGTCGGCGGCCCGTACCCCCCGGATCGCGCCCGCGACCGCGTACGCCCTGGGGGTGCTCCACGCCGATCAGCGCCACGAGGTGGAGGCGGCCCGCAATGTGTTCCGGGAGAGCTGGCCGTATGCGAACGCGGCGGTGAGCGCGCCGTGAGCGGGCCGCGCGCGACCGGGGCGGTGAGCGGGCCCGTGCTCGCCGCGGGGTGCGTGCTGTGGCGCCGGTCCGAGCACTCCGGCGAGCTGGAGATCTGCCTGGTCCACCGGCCTCGGTACGACGACTGGTCGCATCCGAAGGGCAAGCTGAAGCGCGGCGAGTCCACGCTGGACTGCGCCCGGCGCGAGGTCCTGGAGGAGACCGGCCACCACTGCGCGCCGGGCGCCGCGCTCCCCACGGTCCGGTACCTCGTGAACGGGCGTCCCAAGGAGGTCGCCTACTGGGCGGCCGAGGCGACCGGCGGCGCCTTCGAGCCGAACGCCGAGGTCGACCGGGTGAGCTGGCTCGCCCCGGCGGCGGCCCGGGCCCTCCTCACCCGGGCCCACGACCGGGACGTGCTGGACGCCCTGCTCGCGACGGATGTGCCGAGCGCCTGACCGGCCGGGCGCCCGACGCCCTCCGGAACCGCGCCGTCCGACACGGTTCACCTTCCGTTCACTCTCTCCCGTAGGCCGCTTCACCTGTTCTGCCTAACTTCGTCAGTGCATGGTGCGCCGCGCGAACGCCGGAGCACCCACCCCGTCGCACGCCGTCGTAGAACGAAGAGACCTCGGCGGCTCCTGGAAGGAACACCCGAAAAGTGAAGCTTCAGCGCAAGAACCGGCTTCGTGCCACCGCGCTCGGTGCCCTCGCCGTCTCCGGCGCCCTGGTCCTCACGGCGTGCGGCTCGGACGACAACAGCGGCGCCGCGACCGGCGGCAACGGCGGCAAGACGAGCGCCGCGTCGAACATCAAGTGCGACGGCGCCAAGGGTCAGCTGCCCGCCTCCGGCTCCAGCGCGCAGAAGAACGCCATGGACCTCTGGGCCAAGAACTACATGGCCGGGTGCTCCGGCGTCGAGATCAACTACAAGTCGTCCTCCTCCGGCGAGGGCATCGTCGCCTTCAACCAGGGCACGGTCGGCTTCGCCGGTTCCGACTCGGCGCTGAAGCCCGAAGAGGTCGCCGAATCGAAGAAGATCTGCAAGGGCGGCCAGGGCATCAACCTCCCGATGGTCGGCGGCCCGATCGCCATCGGCTACCACCTGGAAGGCGTCGACAACCTCACGCTGGACGCCCCCACCCTCGCCAAGATCTTCGACGGCAAGATCAAGAAGTGGAACGACCCGGCGATCGCCAAGCTCAACAGCGGCGCGAAGCTCCCGGACAAGGCCATCCAGGCCTTCCACCGCTCCGAGGACTCCGGCACCACGCAGAACCTCGGCAAGTACCTCGGCGCGGCCGCCCCGAGCGACTGGAAGTACGAGGCCGAGAAGAAGTGGCCGGCCCCCGGTGGCCAGGCCGCGTCCGGCTCCTCCGGTGTCGCCTCCCAGGTGAAGCAGGTCGACGGCTCGATCGGCTACTTCGAGCTCAGCTACGCCACCTCGCAGTCGATCTCCACCGTCGACATCGCCACCGGTGGCTCCGCCCCGGTCAAGGCCACCCCGGAGAACGCCTCCAAGGCCATCGCCGCCGCCAAGATCAAGGGCACCGGCAAGGACCTGGCGCTGGACCTCGACTACACGACCAAGGCCGAGGGCGCCTACCCGATCGTCCTGGTGACGTACGAGGTCGTCTGCGACAAGGGCAACAAGGCCGAGACCCTGCCCACGGTCAAGTCCTTCCTGAACTACACCGCCGGTGACGACGGCCAGAAGCTCCTCACCGACGCCGGCTACGCGCCGATCCCGGCCGAGATCAACAGCAAGGTCCGCGAGACCATCGCCTCCCTCTCCTAACCGGGACGGGCAAGCAACACCTTCAGCAACACCAGCAACATCCGGCAGACCGGTCCGGTGCACCCCTCCGGACCGGTCCGCCACCACCCATCCGGTGCACCGCCGCCAGGGGAGCCCGACCGCTCCCCCACACAGACCGGAAAGACCATGGCCTCCACCACACCGATAGAAACGCCGCCGGCACCGCCGGTGGCGCGCAAGCGCGCCGGGACCAAGTCCGGACGCGTGGGCGACAAGATCTTCCTGGGCCTTTCCAGGGGCTCGGGCATTCTGCTGCTCGTGATCATGGCGTCAATCGCCGTGTTCCTCACCTACCGCGCCTCGCTCGCCGTGTCCGAGAACGAAGGCAACTTCTTCACCACCCTGGACTGGAACCCGGCCGGCGACCCGCCGGTCTTCGGCATCGCCGTCCTCCTCTTCGGCACGATCGTCAGCTCGGTCATCGCGATGGCCATCGCCGTCCCGGTCGCTGTCGGTATCGCCCTGTTCATCTCGCACTACGCGCCGCGCAAGCTGGCCGCGCCCCTCGCGTACGTCGTCGATCTGCTCGCCGCAGTGCCGAGCATCGTGTACGGCATCTGGGGCGCCCTCGTCCTGGTCCCGTATCTGGAGGGCCTGAACCTCTGGCTCGACCAGTTCTTCGGCTGGACGTACCTCTTCGAGAAGACCGAGGTCGGCGTCGCCCGCTCGCTCTTCACCGTCGGCATCCTGCTCGCGATCATGATCCTGCCGATCGTGACCAGCGTCAGCCGCGAAGTCTTCCTCCAGGTCCCGCGGATGAACGAGGAAGCCGCCCTCGCCCTGGGCGCCACCCGCTGGGAAGTCATCCGCCTCTCGGTGCTCCCCTTCGGCCGCTCCGGCGTGATCTCCGCCTCGATGCTGGGCCTCGGCCGTGCGCTCGGCGAGACGATGGCCGTCGCCACGGTCCTGTCGCCGAGCTTCATCATCTCCGGGCACCTGCTCAACCCGGGCGGCGGCACCTTCGCCCAGAACATCGCCGCGAAGTTCGACGAGGCCAACGAGTTCGGGCGCGACGCCCTGATCGCCTCGGGCCTCGTGCTCTTCGTCCTCACTCTGCTGGTCAACGGCGCGGCCCGGCTGATCATCGCCCGCCGCAAGGAATACTCGGGGGCCAACGCATGAGCCAGGCAGCCAACACCGGCATACAGGAGCGCCCCGCCCCGGTGGCGCCCGCCCGGCCGACCGGCCTGAGCAGCCGGACACTCCCCCGCTGGGCCCCCCTCGCCTTCGCGGTCGTCGCGATCGCGCTGGGCGTGGGCACCGCAATGGCGGCGGGCTGGCAGAGCCGTACCCAGTGGGGGCTGGTCTCCGCCCTCCTCTTCGTCGTCATCTCGTACATCACGACCTCGGTCGTCGAGAACCGGCGCCAGGCCAAGGACCGGCTCGCCACCAGCATCGTCTGGGTCTGCTTCCTGCTGGCCGTCGTGCCGCTCGCCTCGCTCCTGTGGACGACGGTCAGCCGCGGCGCGGAGCGCCTGGACGGCTACTTCCTGAGCCACTCGATGGCCGGTGTGCTCGGCTCCGAGCCGACCGGCGGTGTCTACCACGCCCTGATCGGAACGCTGGAGCAGGTGGGCATCGCCACCCTGATCTCCGCCCCGATCGGCATGCTGACCGCCGTCTACCTGGTGGAGTACGGCAAGGGCACCCTGGCCAAGGCCGTGACCTTCTTCGTCGATGTCATGACGGGCATCCCGTCCATCGTCGCGGGCCTCTTCATCCTGTCGCTCATGCTGATGACGAAGACCCAGCCGTCCGGTCTGATGGGTGCGCTGGCGCTCGCGATCCTGATGATGCCGGTCGTGGTCCGCTCCACCGAGGAGATGCTCAAGCTCGTCCCGAACGAGCTCCGCGAGGCATCGCTCGCCCTCGGCGTCCCGAAGTGGCGCACCATCCTGAAGGTGGTCCTCCCGACCGCGATCGGCGGCATCACCACCGGTGTGATGCTCGCGATCGCCCGCATCGCCGGCGAGACCGCGCCGATCATGCTGCTGGTCTTCGGCAGCCAGCTGATCAACACCAACCCGTTCCAGGGTGCACAGTCCTCGCTCCCCTTCTACATCTGGGAGCAGTACAAGGTCGGTACCGACCAGTCGTACGACCGTGCCTGGGCCGCCGCGCTGGTCCTGATCGCCTTCGTCATGATCCTCAATCTGGTGGCCCGCGGCATCGCCCGCTGGAAGGCCCCGAAGACCGGCCGCTGACGCGGCACGAAAGAAGCAGTGATTCAGATGGCCAAGCGCATCGACGTCAGCGGCCTGTCCGCCTACTACGGCTCCCACCTCGCCATCGAGGACATCTCGATGACCGTGGAGCCCCGCTCCGTGACCGCCTTCATCGGCCCGTCCGGCTGCGGCAAGTCCACCTTCCTGCGCACCCTGAACCGTATGCACGAGGTCACCCCCGGTGGCCGCGTCGAGGGCAAGGTGCTGCTGGACGACGAGAACCTGTACGGGGCGAACGTCGACCCGGTCACCGTGCGCCGCACGGTCGGCATGGTCTTCCAGCGCCCGAACCCGTTCCCGACCATGTCGATCTTCGACAACGTCGCGGCGGGCCTCAGGCTGAACGGCTCGTACAAGAAGAGCCAGCTTTCGGACATCGTCGAGAAGTCCCTGCGCGGCGCCAACCTCTGGAACGAGGTCAAGGACCGGCTGAACAAGCCGGGCTCCGGCCTCTCCGGCGGCCAGCAGCAGCGCCTGTGCATAGCCCGCGCGATCGCGGTCGAGCCGGACGTGCTGCTGATGGACGAGCCCTGCTCCGCCCTGGACCCGATCTCCACCCTCGCCATCGAGGACCTGATCGGTGAGCTGAAGGAGCGCTTCACGATCGTCATCGTGACGCACAACATGCAGCAGGCGGCCCGCGTCTCGGACCGCACGGCGTTCTTCAACCTCGCGGCGGTCGGCAAGCCCGGCAAGCTCATCGAGATCGACGACACGGAGCGCATCTTCTCCAACCCGTCCGTCCAGGCGACCGAGGACTACATCTCGGGCCGTTTCGGATAACCCCCAGGATGGCCTTGAGGTGCTGCATGGCGGTGCCACCGCAAGGCGAAGGGGCCGCCCCCACTCCCCGCAGAGGGAGTGGGGGCGGCCCCATTTCCGATACGCACCGCTTGCGTACGCACCGCTTGCGTACGCACCGTTTCCGTGCGCACCGCCGTCCGGTCACCCGAAGAGCAGCGCCACCAGTCCGTAACTCGCGGCGGCGACCAGCGCCGCGGCCGGCATCGTGATGAACCACCCCAGGATGATGTTCTTGGCAACGCCCCAGCGCACCGCGTTCACCCGCTTCGTGGCGCCCGCACCCATGATCGCCGAGGTGATCACATGCGTCGTGGAGATCGGCGCGTGAAACAGGAACGCCGAGCCGAACATGATCGATGCGCCCGTCGTCTCCGCGGCGAACCCCTGCGGCGGGTCCAGCTCGATGATCTTCCGGCCGAGCGTCCGCATGATGCGCCAGCCGCCCGCGTACGTACCCAGCGAGAGCATCAGCGCGCAGACGATCTTCACCCAGACCGGAATCGGGTCACTCGGGCTCTCGACATCGGCGATGACCAGGGCCATCACGACGACACCCATCGTCTTCTGCGCGTCCTGGAGACCGTGGCCGAGCGCCATGCCCGCGGCCGAGACCGTCTGGGCTATCCGGAAGCCGCGCTTGGCCTTGTGCGGATTGACCTTCCGGAACATCCACATGATCGCGACCATCACGAGGTAGCCGACGACGAGGCCGATGACCGGCGAGAGGAACATCGGGATGACGACCTTGTCGAGCACCCCGTCCCAGTGCACCAATGTCCCGCCGGCGAGCGCCGCGCCGACCATGCCGCCGAACAGCGCGTGCGAGGACGAGGAGGGCAGCCCGAAGTACCAGGTGACGAGGTTCCAGATGATCGCGCCGATGAGCGCGGCGAAGAGGATCCCCATCCCCTTGTCGCCCTCGGGGGTCGCGATCAGCCCCTCGCTCACGGTCTTGGCGACACCGCTGCCGAGGAACGCACCGGCCAGGTTCATCACCGCGGCCATCGCCAGCGCCGCGCGCGGGGTGAGCGCACGGGTGGAGACGGACGTGGCGATGGCATTCGCCGAGTCGTGGAAACCGTTCGTATACGTGAAGCCGAGCGCGACACCGATGGTCACGATCAGCGCAAAGGTGTCCACGTGGTTCAGGACTCCTTGACCGCGATGGTCTCCACCGTGTTGGCGACATGCTCGAACGCGTCGGCCGCCTCTTCCAGCACGTCCACGATCTGCTTGAGCTTCAGCACCTCCATGGCGTCGTACTTGCCGTTGAAGAGGTGGGCGAGCAGTTTGCGGTGGATCTGGTCGGCCTGGTTCTCCAGACGGTTGACCTCGATCCAGTACTCGGTGAGATTGTCCATCGTGCGCAGACCCGGCATCGCCTCGGCGGTCAGCTCGGCCGCCCGGGCCAGCACCTCGATCTGCTGAGCGACGCCCTTGGGGAGTTCCTCGACCTGATACAGCACGACCAGGTCGACGGCCTCCTCCATGAAGTCCATGATGTCGTCGAGCGACGAAGCGAGGTTGTAAATGTCCTCGCGGTCGAAAGGCGTAATGAAAGAGGAGTTCAGCTGGTGGAAGATCGCGTGGGTGGCATCATCCCCCGCGTGCTCCGCTGCCCGCATGCGCTCCGCGATCTCGACTCGGGAGGCAGAATCCGCCCCGAGCAGTTCCATCAGGAGTTTCGAGCCCGTGACGATGTTGTCCGCGGAAGCGGAGAACATGTCATAGAAGCTCGTCTCCCTGGGGGTCAGACGAAAGCGCACGTGGGGTCCTCGGGTGCTTTGGATTCGGTCAGGCTGATGCTAGGTGCATCATCCGGCCACGGCTAACCGGCGTTCTTCAGTGTCGCGCATCGGACACGGTGATCAGCACGGGCCCCCGGTCACGTTTCGGAAGAATTCGTTAGGATATACCCACCAGGGGTATATAAACGCCAGGGTAATGGGAAAGCGGGAGGCAGTAATGACCACCACCGAGGCCGCCGGGACGACCGCCGCCACCCCGGCGACGGAACCGGCCGTCACCGACCACGACCGGGGTGTACACGGCTATCACCACCAGAAGGCCGAGCATCTGAAGCGGCTGCGCCGGATCGAGGGCCAGATCCGGGGCCTGCAGCGCATGGTCGACGAGGACGTCTACTGCATCGACATACTCACCCAGGTCTCGGCGTCCACGAAGGCGCTCCAGTCCTTCGCCCTCCAGCTCCTGGAGGAGCACCTGCGGCACTGCGTCGCCGACGCGGCGGTCAAGGGCGGCGAGGAGATCGACGCCAAGGTCGAAGAGGCCACGAAGGCCATCGCCCGCCTGCTCCGCACCTGATGCGGAACCCCGTCCTCACCCCCGGTGGTCGGCCTGCCGGGGGACGGTGGTCCGTTCCGCGATCACCCGGACGTTCAGCACCTCGTCGATACGGTCCGCACTGAGCCGTTCCCCGATCGCGGCCGAAGCGGCGATCATCAGCTCGCCGCAGAGCTCGATCTCGGCGAGGGCCACATGGTCGGATACGGTCCGCGTGCCGAGCATCACCATGTCACTCACCTCTCACTGCCGTCGCCGACTTCCTAGCGTAGGGAGCGGACCACACGCCGCGCATGGCACGGACGGACCATTTCGCGCCCGTCGCCCTGCCTACGCCCGCCTTGTCCGCCCACCGCCCGGCCGTCCCCGCCGATCGCCGCTGCTCAAGACCGCTGCCGACGCGGTCCGCCCATCGCCATCCACCGCCCGCCGTCCGGCTATCTCTGCTGGATCTTCCCCGTGTAGATGTCGCGGTCGTCCGGCAGCCGTACGGAGACCAGCGCGCCGAATCCGCGGAGCAGCGTCGTCGACACCACCTCCAGCGCCCGCCCCTTGTCGGCGAAACTGAAGCGGTGGCGCACCTTGCGCAGCCGCCCCTGTTCGTCGAGATACGCATCGAACGGCACCGTGCGCGTACGGAGCCCTGCCGCCGCGGCGGTCAGTGCCCCACGCGATGCGGGCGGCGCCTCGCGCGCCGCCCGCGCGATGTCCAGAACACCCCGGTAGTGCCGCACGGCCACCCCGGCGAGCTCGGTCCGCCCCAGGTACGTCACCTGCCGCGCCCCGCACAGCAATTCGGCGGCGGCCATCGGATCGGTCACGCCGCCGGTGACCAGGTTGCCGTCCGCCAGGGTCGTCGTATCGACCCTGACCCACTTGCCCTCGGGCACTCCGGCACCGCGGTTCATCATGTAGAGCGCGCCGGGGGCGAGCAGCTCGGTGATGGGGCGGTGCTCGTCCTCTCCGGCGGCGTCCGCGGGCAGCACGACCGTGAGCCGGCCCGTCCGGTGCCGGAAGTCGTACGTCCCCCGGCCCCTGATCGTCACCCGCGTCCCGCCCGCTGCGGTCTCCATCGACGTACGCACCTCGGCGCCTGCGGTGACGGTCCGGTCTCCGGCCCCGGCCACCGTCGCCGTGCCCGTCCCGCTTGCCGTCCTCGCACCCGTACCCGCGAGCACCGCGGCCGCGCGGTGGACCGCGTCGAGGGAGTCGGCACCGCCCCGTTCATCGGCCATGGCACGGCCACCGCCGCCACCGCCGCCCGAGCATCCCGCGGTCGCCGCCATCATGCCCGCCACGGCAAGGGCGCAGACAGCGCGCGCCCCGCCTCCGGATCTGTGCTGCTGCACCACCATCGCCTGCCAACCCCCAACGACGTACCGCTTGCCCGAGCCCCACCCGTTCCGCATAACGACGGCCCGTGTCCCCCGTCACGCCACTCCCTTGCGCCACACCGCCGGGTGGCCCTGCCCAGTACCGTGGACGGGTGTACGCCCAACACACCGAAGAGGTACCGCAGACACCCCCCACCCCCGCGTCCGCCGGTCACGACCCCACGACCACGGAACGCGGCTCGTTCTGCACCGCCCGCTGCAGTTGTGGCTGGTCCGGCCCGGCCCGCCGCTCCCGGGACCGGGCCCGCACGGACGCCGCGGAACACCGCGCCGTGCCCTGACCCTTCGCCCTGTGCTCCCCCTCCCCCTCTCCCTCTCCCTCCCCCTCTTCCCCTCTTCCTCTTCCTCTTCCTCTTTCTCCCTTACGCCGGCCCCCTCTTTCTGCCGGCGCCCCCACCGAACGGCCCATGCACGCCCGACCCGGAGGTCCGATGAACCCGCTGCCCCTGCCCGCCCGGCGCACCCTGCTCCTCGCGGGGGCCGCAACAGCGCTCACCGGCGCGACGGCGACCGCCTGCAGCGGCGCATCCGGCTCCGGCTCCGGCTCCGACGGAAACGCACCGGGCACAACGGGCGCCTCTCCCGCCTCACCGGCGTCATCGACCCGGTCCAAGTCGGCCCCGTCCGGCCCGGCGGACTGGTCCGCCCTGGCCAGGAGCCTCGACGGCACCCTCGTACGCCCCCAGGACGCGGCTTATCCGACCGCTCGTCAGCTCTACAACACCCGTTTCGACGGCCAGAAGCCCGCCGCCGTCGCCTACGTCAGGCACGAGGCGGACATCCGCGAGTGCCTGGCCTTCGCCCGGCGCACCGCCACCCCCGTGTCCATCCGCAGCGGCGGCCACTCCTACGCCGGCTGGTCCAGCGGCAACGGGCGCCTCGTCCTTGACGTCTCATCACTCTCCCGTGTCGAGAAGAACGGCAGGATCGGCGCGGGTGCCAAGCTCATCGACGTCTACCAGGGCCTGGCCCGCAACGGCCTGACGATCCCCGGCGGCTCCTGCCCCACGGTCGGCATCTCCGGCCTCACCCTCGGCGGAGGTCACGGCGTCGCATCCCGCGCATACGGCCTGACCTGCGACAGTCTCACCGCGGCCACCGTCGTCACGGCCGACGGCAAGACCCTCACCGTGGACGCCACGCACCACCCGGACCTCTTCTGGGCGCTGCGCGGCGCCGGCAACGGCAACTTCGGCGTGGTCACCGCGCTGACGTTCCGCACCCGGCCCGCCCCGCAGACCGTCACCGCGTACATGTCATGGCCCTGGTCGCGCGCCCGTTCCGTCGTCACGGCCTGGCAGGAATGGGGGCCGTCCCAGCCGGACGAGATCTGGTCCTCCGCACATCTCAACGCGGGCCCCGGCGGCGTCAACCCGACCGTCTCGGTGGCCGCGTTCAGCCTGGGGACGTACGGCGACCTGCAGAACGCCGTCGACCGCCTCGCCGACCGGATCGGCGCCCCGGCCTCCTCCGTGTCGCTGCGCCGCCGCAGCTACCAGGAGTCGATGCTCGTGTACGCGGGCTGCTCGGGCATCACCGACGCCCAGTGCCATCTGCCGGGCACGACGCCCGGCCGCACCCCGCAGGGCACACTCCAGCGCGAGACATACGCCGCCGCTTCCGACTTCTACGACCGCTCCCTGCCCGCGGCGGGTGTGAGCGCGCTGCTCGACCGGGCCGCGGCGTTCACCCGGATTCCCGTGACGGGGGGCGGGGGCAGCGGATCCATCGCGCTCACTGCGCTCGGCGGGGCGATCAACCGGGTCTCTCCGGAGGCAACGGCCTTCGTCCACCGCCGCTCGCGCGTACTCGCCCAGTACATCGGTTCCTGGCGCCCCGGCACGGCGGGCAGCGCCCAACAGAACTGGCTGAAAAACACCCATGCGGCGATGCGCCGGTATGCGTCCGGAGCTGCGTACCAGAACTACACGGACCCGACGCTGACCGACTGGCGCCGGGCCTACTACGGCTCGGCGGCCGACCGGCTCACCCGCCTGAAGAAGCAGCACGACCCCGAGCGCCTCTTCACCTTCCCGCACGCTCTCTGACGCAGAGCCACGATCGTGACGCACCGTCACGATCGCCCTGCCGTGCCGTGCCGTGCCGTGCCGTGCCCTGCCCTGCCCTGCCCTGCCCTGCCCTGCCCTGCCCTGCCGCCAGATCGTCGCTGGTCCGGCGGCGCCCGCGCCCCTGAACGCTTCTTACGCGGCCAAGCCCTTCTCGCCGCCTCCGCCGCCTGTACCCGGCCGCGGCTCCGGAATCCCGATCGTTCCGGCCCGTCCGCCGGGCGCCACCGACGGCACCGGACGGCGCGACCGCACGAGCCGGCCGAGCCGGTCCGAGCGGGAGACGGCCGCCGTCAACGGAGTCAGCAGCATCATCGCCAGCGGTGCGAGCAGCAGGGCGACCGCCGTGCCGAGCGCGAATCCACCGACGACATCGGTCGGATAGTGGACACCCATGTAGATCCGGCAGAACCCTTCCAGCAGAGCGAGAGCGATCGCGGCGATGCCGAACTTCCGGTTGGCCAGGAAGAGCCCGACGGCCAGAGCCATCGCCATGGTGGCGTGGTCGCTCACGAAGGAGAAGTCGTTCTTCCCGTCCACCAGGACGTCCAGCCCCTGGTGGTCCTTGAACGGGCGCGGTCGCTGCACGAAGCCGCGGATCGGGATGTTGATGAGCAGCGCTATCCCGGCGGCGAGCGGTGCCCAGACGATCCCTGCGACCGCCGTCACCGAATCCTCGGCCGTGCCGCGCCGGCGCACGCTCCACCAGCACCACAGGACCACCAGGACCATGCCGAGCATGATCCCGTACTCGCCGACGAACTCCATGACCCGGTCGAACCAGGTGGGAGCGGACTTCGCGAGTCCGTTGATGTCGTAGAGCAGGCTGACGTCGGGGTTCGACCCATCCAGTGCGAGTCCAGCCATCTGCTGCGGCCCCTTGCCTTGTCTGCTGCCGCGGGGCACGCCCATGTGCACCGCTTTGACGAACCCCCGTGTCGGTTCGATCACTGCGTGGATCGGTAGATCGGTCATGCGTGGATCGGCACCGCGTGGATCGGTACGGCGGTGGCGGCTCCGCCCATGAAGACTTCCCCGGCCGACGACGCCTGGTCGGTGCACCGCTGGCCCGGTTCATCCCGTCCACCCAGGGAACGACGTGCTCCGTGCACGCGTTCCACTCTCCACCGAATGATCACCATGACGTTATCGAAGAGTGACTCATCGTCGCAGCTCAGGGCCCAGGCTTCACGGAGAGTTCCGGCCACCGCCGTTCCCGCATCATGCCGCCGGGAGGTCGGTCGGAAGGGCCGCGGCCCCGTCCTTGGTCACGCGCGTCGCACCGAAGTAGTCGGGCGTGTCGATCTTGTCGAACCGGATCACGGCCCCGGTGTACGGCGCGTTGATCATGTACCCGCCCCCGACGTACAGCCCCACGTGATGGATGGCCCGCGAGTTGTTCAGATCGTCCGAGAAGAACACCAGGTCGCCGGGGAGCAGCTCGTCGCGCGAGGGGTGCGGGCCGGCGTTGTACTGGTCATTCGCCACCCGGGGCAGCTCGATGTCCACGGTGCGGTACGCGGCCTGGGTCAGCCCCGAGCAGTCGAACCGCCCATTCTGCTCGGGCGTGCCGTTGCCGCCCCAGAGGTACGGCGTACCGAGCTTCTTCTGCGCGAAGTAGATGGCCCCGGCCGCCTGCTCCGAGGGCTGTACGCGGCCGACGGGCCGGGCGAAGCTCTTCTCCAGGGACCGGATGATGGTGACGTAGTTCTTCGTCTCCGTGATGTTCGGCACCCCGCCCGACTGGATCACCCGGTACGCGCCGGCGTTGTACGCGGCCAGCATGTTGTCCGTCTGATCCCCCGGCACCTTCTTCACATACCCGGCCAGTTCGCAGTCGTACGAGGCGGCGGACGGAATCGCGTCGGCCGGATCCCAGACATCCCGGTCCCCGTCCTGGTCACCGTCGATCCCGTGCGTGGCCCAGGTGCCCGGGATGAACTGGGCGATGCCCTGAGCCGCGGCGGGACTCTGGGCCCGGGGGTTCCACCCGCTCTCCTGATACAGCTGGGCGGCCAGGAGCGCCGGGTTGATGGCGGGGCAGAGGTTGCCCCACTTCTGCACCAGCGGCTGGTACTTCGCGGGCACGGCCCCCTTCGCCAGCCCGACGGCCCCGCTCCTGCCCGAACTGCCGAGTCCGGCAGCGGCGGAGTACGTTCCGACGACGAGCAGCGCCACGAAACACATGGCCGTGCCGACGCCGATGCCACCGATCACCCAGAATTTACGCACCCCTCAACCATCCCCCATCGGGGTCGTGTTCATGAGCGGTTTCGCGGGTGTGTACGAACCAGCCGGATCATCAGGGGCGCGAACCGGTCACTCCCGCGCACCGGCCGACCACTCCGGTGCGCCGATCGACCGCTCCTGTGCACCGACCGGTCGTTCCTGTGTACTGACCGGTCGCCCCTGCATGCCGTCGGTTGCTCCCGCACGCCGACCGGTCGCTCCCGCGCACCGGTCGGCTGTTCCCGCCTACTGAGCGGCCATCAAGATGCCCCGGCGGACCAGTAGTCCGAGTGCACGTTCGGGCGAGGGAGGGGGTAGACCCCCTCGTACGCCGGTCCGTTCGGCTTGGAGGCGGAGTCGGCGACCTTCGACTCCTTCACGCAAGGGCTGTCCGCCTCGAAGAAGGCCTGGCCCTTGCCGCGGAAGCTCACACTGATGCCGAAGCCCGCCTTCGTCTGCGCATAGACCGCCGGGAACATCTCGTCGTTGTTCTTGGCCTTGATGCGGTAATCGCTCTTGCGCCAGAACTTCTCGACCTGGTCCAGGAAGTTCTGCCGGCGCTCCGCCGACACGATGGTCATCACGGTGCGCCTGCGCGTCACATCGCAGCTGCCCGTCGTCGTCGGCCCGTGCGCCCACTGCACCTCGGGATTGATCTCCTTCAGTACGGCGTCGAGCATGCTGTCGGACCGTTCGGCGGCCTCCTGCATGTTCATACCGCTCTCCTTGTTCGTGGCGCTCTTGGTGCTCCCGGTGGAAGCCTTCGTGCTGCCGCCGCCCGATTGGCCGTCGTCGCTGCCGCAGCTGGACAGCGCGAAGCCGGCAGCCAGGGTCACCGCAACGATCTGGAACCTTCGCTTCATCGCTGTTCCTCCATCTTGAGCCTGTCGGAGTGTCCCGACACGATCAGAGCGATGCTGTCCGCCGACATAGCGTCTCGTACCGGATCGAAGTAGTTCGAGTGTGCGTCGAAGCTCACCCCGTCGGTGCTGATAAAGGGCTGGCCCGGGGCCACCGGGAATCGCCTGGCTCCGAAGGCCTTGCTCGCCGGGTCCTTGCCGAACCAGAGATCGTCGTCGCCCGGGTCGGCCAGGTCTCCGGCGAGGTACGCCCCGGCGGGGCCTCCCAGGATCATCCCCACCGTACCCACCGCGACCTGTGTCTTGGACGGGAGCTTGGTCACCGGGTCGTTGGCCGCGGCACCGACGAAGACGTGCCCGCTGCCGACGCCGAGGTCCACGGCGCGGTCCACGCCCACCCCCGGGCTGCCGACCAGGATGATGTCGTCCACCCCCGGTATACCGCCGTCGCGCTGCGTCGCGGCGCCCACGGTGCGTGAACCGTAGGAGTGTCCGATGGCCGTGATGTGCGGGTCCCTGTTCTGGTTGGTGGCCGCGATGCCGCCCATGAATTCGTTGTAGGACACGCCGCCCTTCTCGGCCCGGCCGGTGCCCGCGACCGCCAGGCTGTGCAGCCCGTCCGGCGTCTGCGGTGCGTCGTATCCGAGCCAGATGATCGCCGAGGTGGACGGGTCGTATCCCTGGGCGCCGATCGCCGTGTCACGGGCCCGCTTGAGGCCGCTCTTCGCGAATTCCTCGTCGAGGGACGTGTTCAGCCCCGGTACGTAGGCCGACACGTTCTTCGAGGTATCGGGGTTCCCGTAGGAGACGATGGCCCGCCCGTTCCCCTCGTCGCTGATGCCGATCAGATACATCGGCGGCTGGCTCCCCTCCTTCAGCTGCCGGTCGATCTCCTTCAGTCCCGCCAGCTGGTCCTTCGACTTGGAGTCGGTCTTCCCTTCCAGCTTCGAGATCAGGTCGGGGAGGTTCTTCCGGTTGGCGGCGTCCCTGTCGGCCACCGGGATGCCGTCCAGATAGCCGATCTTGTCCGGGGAGAGATCGAGGTACTGATCGCGCTGCTGCTGCGTCAGCCCATTCCACCAGTCCTTGCGTTGGGCCGGGGTGGCGTTCTGCGGGATGCGGGAGTTGAGGTAGTCGCGCTCCTTGTCCCGTACCGCCGCCTCGACGCGCGAACCGGAGCCGGGCAGCCCGGCTCCGCCCCCGCCGGACGCCTGGGTCATGTCCCAAATGGCGCCCGCGTGGTCGCCCTTGCTCCACTTGTCACTGGCGCCCCGTGCGGCCTGGGCGTACTGGTCGACGATGTCCTTGGCGCTGCCGCCCGGGTGGATGACCGTGTCGATGGCGCCGCTGACGTCGCCCCACAGTCCGTCCTTGCCGATGACGCCCGTGACGAAGTTGCCGTCGGAGGAGTCGGGGGAACTCGGCTTCTGCTCTTGTCTACCCGCGTCAACCTGCGTAGAAGAATCACCGCCGGTCGAGCCGCCGGCGCCACCGGAGGAGTCACCACCACCGGAGGAGCCCGTACCACCGGAGCCATCCGAGCCACCCGAACCACCGGACGACGTGGAACCACCGGAGCCCGAGGCGGAACCACCGGATCCGGCGGATCCGCCGGACGTGGCGGAGCCTCCCGAAGCCGTCGAGCCGCCCGAGCCCGTACCGCCGCCGGACGTGTCCGACCCGCCGGTGCCCGTGCCGCCGGTCACGGTGGAGCCCTCGGTGCCCGCCCCGCCGGTGGATCCGGATCCTCCGCCGTTGTCCGTGCCGTTGCCGGCGACCACGTCGACGTCGGGTGCCGGGCAGGCGCTTCCGGTCAGTTGGCAGATGGCGTTCCGGATCTCCCCGGTCAGCTGCCCGCCGATCCCCGTCGCCACGAGCCCGCCGATGAGGGCCACGACCACGAGGATCATGCCCAGGTACTCCATCGCGGTCTGACCGGCGTCCCGACGCCACTTGATCATCCGCGCGATGCTGAACGGCCGGTGCTCGGCGCGCTGTTCGGGGCTGAGCCCGAACCATTCGCGGGAGCTGGGCCGGAACAGCAGGACGATGACGGCGACCGGCAGCACCAGTTGCGCCACACCCTGCCCGCCGGTGCCCTCGCCCAGCGTCGCCAGGGCGCCGAGGGTGAGCCAGGCGTGCACGGCGAGGAGCCCGCGCCGGATCCGTACGCCACCGGTCCGCAGGTACAGCGACAGCACAAATCCGGCGATGCCGGGCAGCGCCGCGTACAGCAGCATGCCCAGCAGCCGACCGTCCACCGCGTCGACGGACGAGGCCACGACGAGCGCGTCGAGCACACCTACGACGGTGACGGCGAAGAGCAGCCGGACGAGAACCAGCACCGCCTGCAGAGGACGCGACAACGACTGCCTGCCCGAACGGGCCTCGGCAGCACTCATGTCGGCGCCACCCGGAATCGCTAATTCTCGTATGCCAGACACGACGGGTCTCCCAGCTTGGTGAGTGGGCGCAGTGACAGTTCAACCGGTCTCTGTATGCGACCACACCCACACCGGGCCCGGCATGGGCCCCAGGGCCCAATGCCAGACTCAAAGTCCCTGGTGACCAGCCCGTCCCTTACCCCCACCGACTGGCTTGATATGGGTCATTGGGGGCGGCGACGGAGCGTCAGAGCCTGTCGGGTGACCTTCGATCGGGTAGCGGACGCGGTCTGGTGCGTGCGATTCCAAGGCGCCGGGATGTCCTTGGATGGGGTCTCCCCTGCTCGAACGAAGCTGAGAGCTTGGGGAAGGAGCTACTTGGGCATTTCGGCAACGCGGGAAGCGTGCGTGCCAGGGCGTGGCCGCCCGATCAGAGGTCACCCGACAGGCTCTCAGGGGGCCCCGTCGCCAGGCCGCGCACGAGGGGCTCCCGAGGCCCCGCCCATCCGGGCCGATACCTGGACCTTGTCGCGCGGTGGTCAGGCCGCAGGGTTGGCCGGTTCCGGGTCGGCGGCCAGCCGGGCGTGCAGGTGCTCGTCGTGGTACGCCCCGTCGCCGTAGCGGTAGGACTCGCGCAGCGTGCCCTCGAACAGGTAGCCGCAGCGGTGGGCCACCCGGCAGGAGGCTTCGTTGCCGACGGCGTGCGCTATCTCGATCCGGCGGGCGTCGGCCGTAGCGAAGGCCCAAGAAGTCACCGCTCCGGTCGCTCGGGTGGCCACACTCCGGCCACGGGCGGCCGGGAGTGTCCAGTAGCCGATCATCGCAAGGCCGTCCGCGCGATCGACCCAGCGCAGCCCGACGGCGCCCAGGAGGGCACGATCGGCTCCGCCCAGCACGGCAAATGAGGCGGCGTCCCCACGGTCCCAGCCGCCCTCACGCAGCTCCAGCCACGCCATGGCCTCGGTACGATCGGCTGCCGGGAGGGGGTTCCAGCGGGCGATCAGCGGGTCCGCCGCGGCAGCGACCAGACCGTCCAGCATCACGTCCAACTCGGCGGCCTCCCGTGCCCATGGACGCAGCAGCACATCTCCCAGGTCGAGTGCGGCCCTGGCGAAGGTCCGCCGGCCGGCGGGGTTCTGGGCAGCGACGGGGGACATCGGGGTGGAGGCGCTCATGGCCCCTTCCTACGCGGTCGGCCAGCCCGCTGCCAGCGAATTCCCGGCGCCCATGGGCGTACGGATTCCGCTCGGCGGAGATCCCGCTCAGCAGACTGTGCCAGGGCCCGCCGCCGTGGCCCGGAGCAGATCCCGAACCGCCGCCGACCCGAGCCGCTGCACCGTGCCGTGGGGCGTGTGCCCCGAGCACGGCGGCACCCTCAAGTCCAGCGGCGGCCGCGCCTGGTGCACGGACTTCGGCTGCCTCAACGCCTGGTCGTACGACCGGCTGGACGCGGTCTGCACCGAACCGGCCACCCACACCGTCCAGGCCGACAACGGCGACCGCTACGTGGTGTGCGACGGCCACGCCGTGACCGCCCGCGTGCAGATCACCGACGGCCAGGTCCTGCCCGGCCTGCCCGCCCGGTTCCCGCCGTCACCGTCCGGCCTCCGGCGGTAGAACCGGGCGTTCCCGTCCCTCCGGCACCGGAGGTCGGACAGAATGAAGGTGTCCGGTGGGGAGCCGACAAGGCCGGTGCCACCGCCCGAAGCGGAAAATGGGGGCACGGTTGGCTGTGTGGGACGCGGACGGCTCTGACGCGCGGAAGGATCCTCAGCCCCCGGGACGGCCACGGCCCGGGCCGCCGGCCAGGATCCGGGCCGTGGCACGAACACCACGGGCAGGGACACGGGCTCGGGCCGCCGCGCCACCGCGGCCGGGCGGCGGCCAGGCCAGTGGCGGAGCGGCTGCCGGAGGGACAGGTGCGTAGGAACCGCTCAGGCCCTCCCCCCGGGCGACGCCGACGGTTACTGCTCATGGCGGCGGCGGTGCTGGGCATGTGGCTGCCGATCTACTTCGGCCCCCTCGGCGAGTGGATGAAGGAGAACCCACCGCCGTTCATCGCCTGGATGGAACAGCACACCACCTTCGCGGTCGTCCTCTTCATGGCGGCCACAGCCCTCGCCGTACTGGGCTCCATGGCCAGACAGCCGAACGAGCCGCAGCCGGTGGCGGAGCTCGCCGAGACACTGGCCATCGCGGTGGCCGAGCAGTGGCGCAGGGAGGAGGCGGCCCTCCAGTTGCAGGCGCCATGGCCGATACCGTTGCGATGGGACAACACCGCACGGCCGGTGGCAGACCACTGGGAGGCGATCAACGGCACCCACAACCTGGGCGAACCCGTGGATCTGTCCGGACGGCTGGACGGGGACGGCCGGGCGGACGACGACGGCATCGTCGCTGTGTTCCACCGGGTGGCGTCACGGCGGCTCGTGATCCTCGGCGCACCGGGCGCGGGCAAGACCGTCCTCGCCCTGAATCTGGTGCTGCATCTGCTCGACCAGCGCCAGGAGGGGGAACGGGTGCCCGTTCTCCTCCCCATGGGATCCTGGGATCCCGCCCAGGAGACTCTGCACTCCTGGATGGCCCGTCGGCTGGCCGAGGACGACCCGGCGCTGCGCTCCCGGTCGAGGTCGGGAGCGACTCTCGGCCAGGAGCTGATCGCCTCCGGACAGGTGCTGCCGGTGCTGGACGGGCTGGACGAGATGCCCCCGCAGGCGCGGGCGGAGGCGCTGGCGGCCCTGAGCCGGCAGCTGGGACGGGGCGAACCGCTGGTGCTGACCTGCCGGGCCGACGAGTACCAGCGGACGGTGGGGAGTACGGTGCTCACCGCCGCCGCGGTGGTCGAGCTGTGCCCGCTGGATCCGGCCGACCTGCGGACCTATCTGCGGGTGAGCACGGTCCCCGCCCGGACCGGCGGCTGGGATCCCCTGTTCGCCGAGGTCGAGAGCACCCCCGGCGGGCCGGTGGCCCAGGCACTGTCCACTCCCTTGATGGCCTGGCTCGCCCGTACCGCCTACGCGGACACCACGGCCGAGCCCGCGGAGCTGCTCGCCGAACAGGGAGGGGTCCGCCGGTTCGCCGACCGGACGGCGGTGGAGGAGCACCTCCTGGAACGCCTCATCCCGGCCGTGTACTCCCGCGATCTTCCCGGGGAGGACACCCGGAGGTGGAGCGGCGAGGAGGCCCAACGCTGGCTGAGCTTCCTCGCCCGGCATCTCGACAAGTTCCGTACGCCCGATCTGGCCTGGTGGCAGCTCGGCACCACCGTGCCCCTGGCATCGCGCATGGTGCTGGTCGGGATCGCCACCGGACTGGTGTACGGACTCCTGTCCTGCCTGGTGCACGGACTGGGCGGGTTCGGGCTCATGGACGTCTTGGTGAGCGGGCTGCTCAACGGGTCCACGACCGGGCTGTCCCTCGGACTCGCGCACGGGGTTGTGGCCAGGTTCATCGACGGGGCCTTCCAGCCGTCACGCGTACGGCTGAGCATCCGTGGCCGGCAGACCGGGCGGGCTCGCCCGAGGGTCCTGCCCCGGTTCATGGCAGGGCTCGCGATAGGGCCGATTGCCCAGGTCACCGGCAATCTGCTCGCCGGAGTGGTGAACGTGGCGGCCTACCAGGAGCCGTTCTGGCTGCTGGCAAGGGTGCTGAACGCGGGGTTCTGGAGTTTGGTGGTCGGGGTCGGGGCCGCGCTCGTCCTCGGCTCCACAGCCTTGTTCGAGGAGCCCATTGCCACGCAGGAGGCCACCAGTCCCACCGGTCTGCTGAACACCAACCGCGCGGCGGTGCTCCGCCAGGCGCTGGTGCTCGGAGTGGTGTTCGGGCTTCTGATTCTGCTCGGGAGCTGGGTCATGGCGGGTCTGCTGCCCCGGCACATGTGGGGCGTCACCGTGGTGTGGACTCCCGCCCTGGGGCTGCGATGGGGGATTCTGTCCGGGCTCGGGAGCGCGGTCGTGGCCGCGCTCGCGCTGACCGCCTGGGGCCGCTGGGTGATCCTGGCGCGCGGCTGGCTGCCGCTGACCGGACGACTGCCATGGGCCGTGAGCGCCTTCCTGGAGGACGCCCACCGACGTGGCGTACTGCGCCGGAACGGAGCGTTCTACCAATTCCGCCACACCCGGCTCCAGCATCACCTGGCCCCTGTCCCACCACCGCTGCCGCCCCAGCGGCGCTCCCGGCGACGGGGCCGTCTCTCCGGCCTGCCTCGCCAGTCAGGACCTCGGCCGCGTGGGAGAGCCCGACAGTGACGGTGAGATGTCTCGGTGACAGGCGCGCGGCCCGTACCGCGCCCCCGCCGCGTCGGCTATGAAAATCGCTGTCCGGTTGCCGGCCTGCCCCGAGTGGACGCTGCTCGATCTAATCCAGCACCTGGGTGGCGCGGACCGCTTCTGGGCCGCCATCGTCGGCGCGGGGCCCGCCGACGCTCCCCCGGCCGAGGCACTGCCGCGCGCGCTGCCGTGGCTGCGCCGCGGCAGCGCGAAGCCCTGCTGGCCTGGTTGGCCAGATACCCGTCCACATCCTTCGCCTCGCTCCGCACCAAGCGACGAGGCTATGCCCGCCCCGCACATCTGTCGCCCGGCCCGGCCCCGTCCTCCCCCTTCGCTGCGCACTCCACCCAGAGCAGCTTCCCGCCCTGTCCCGGCAGCCCGGTCCCCATGGGGTGGGCGCCCCAGCTCTCCGCGTAAAGCGTGACGAGATAGAGCCCCCGTCCACGCTCGGCGAGCTCCTCCGGCGCTTCGGCGGTCCACCGGAAGGGGGCGGGGATGTGCGGGTTGGTGTCCCAGACACTCAGCCGGATACGGCTGCGTCCGGCGTCGCGCAGGCGCAGGGAGTACGCCCCCGAGGAGTGCAGATAGGCGTTGGTGACGAGTTCGCTCGCCACCAGTTCGGCGGTCTCGGTGAGTTCGCGCATGCCGTGCACGCGCAGGATGGTGCGGAGGGTGGAGCGGGCCACGCCGGGGGCACGGGGATCCTGCGGAAGTTGGAGGGTGTACGCCCAGGGCGGGGATACCGTGGCACTGACCATGCGAGTCTCCGTTCACGGAGGGAAGTTGGAAGGTGCGCTTCGGGTTGCCCGGTGACGAGGCCGCTCCGTCGAGCGGGGTACTTCCGGGCGGGTGGCCTGAGTCACAGACTAGAGCGCAACATGGAATGCATTCCATGAAGTTCATGAATTACATGACAGATACCCTCGTGTGGGTGACCAAGCCGGGGAGCGATTGATGTCATCCAGCACTGCACCAACAGCCCGCCGCCAGCGGCTGGGAGCAGAACTGCGCAAGTTGCGCGAGCGGGCCGGGATCACCGCAACCGAGGCCGCCAAGCTCCTCGGCGGCAACCAGGCTCGCATCAGCAATATCGAAGCCGGTCGTTATGGCGTCAGCGCCGAGCGGGTGCGCACACTGTCCTGCCACTACGACTGCTCAGACCACGAATTGATCAACGCCCTGGCCGCCATGACCGGCGACCGCAAGCGTGGTTGGTGGGAGGAGTATCGCGAGATCCTCTCCACCGGCCTGCTGGACTTGGCGGAACTGGAGCACCACGGAACCGCGCTGCGCACCTCGCATACAGCCGGACTGCCCGGCCTGCTCCAGACCACGGACCACGCGCGCGAGGTCTTCCGCCAAGTCGTTCCCGCCCTTCCGCCTCCGGAGATCGAGCACCGCCTCTCTTTCCGCATCAAACGTCAGAGCGTCATCTTCCGCAAAAACCCGACCCCTTACAGTGCGGTCATCCACGAAGCCGCCCTGCACATGGGATTCGGCGGACCGGCCGTGGCAAAACAGCAGTTGGTACACCTGCTGACCATGAGCGAGCGTGAGCACGTCACGATTCAAGTGATCCCGTTCAAGGCGGGTGGCTACCCAGGAGCAGGCCAGCCCATCTACTACGTCCACGGCTCCGTGCCGCAACTGGACACCGTTCAGCTGGACCAGGCGCACGGCATCGTCCTCCTGGACGCCGAAAATCAACTCCACAAATACCGCCAGGTCTTGGCCCGCCTGGAGTTCCTTGCTCTGGACGTTGCCGAGTCGCGCAACCTGATACACGCCATCACCCAGAACCTGTGAAGGGATCCGAGTTGCCGATTCACCTGTGGCAGAAGTCCTCGTACTGCGGCGAGGGCGAGTCCTGCGTACACATAGCCACCCCCGCCCCCGGCACGGTCTGCCTCACCGAGAGCGGCGACCCCACCGGCGCCATCCTCCGCACCACACCCGCCGCCTGGGCCGCCCTGGTACGCACCCTCAAGGAGAGCCGCACCCATGACTGACGTCCCGACCGATCTCACCTGGATCCGCGCCGCCCCCGAGGGCGAGGACGGCCCCGGCCCCTGGATCGAGATCGCTTTCGGCCCGGACGAATTCGTCTACCTTCGCGAGACCGGCGATCCCACCAACATCGTCACCACCACCCAGTCGAAATGGGAGGCCTTCACCAAAGGCGTCCAGGCCGGCGAATTCGACCACTTCACCGAGGAGGACGGCCCACAGCCTCACCCCCACGCGGAAAAGTGACACACCACGGGCCGGCCGTCAGGTCGTGGACGGGTGGCCGCGCCGGTACTACCGGCTCACCCAGGACGGCGTCGCGGGCGCCATGTTCGTGGCCGGGGGAACGCCCCTGGACTTCCGGCACATGTCGAGCACGGCCGTTCTCCTCACTCTGATCGCCGCGCTGCCGGTGCTGCTCATCGCCGCGCGGGACAGGCGGAGCAGCGGCCGGCTCGGATGACGGCGGACGGTACCGGCGAGGTTCGTACTCCGCGGGGCCCGGGATTCAGTACACGCAGCCATTTCACCGCCCCCTCGAAGCGAGACAGTGATGGAACCGCAGGACCTTCCGGACGCAGCTGAATGCCGGTCAGGAGCGGAGGCCGGAACCAGAACCGGAACCGGAACCAGAACCGGAACCGGCGAGAACTCGGCCACCGCCCCCAGCGCAGCACGGCATCTCCCGTACCCGACAACTCGCGCGACCCCGGCCTTGCTGTTCCTCCTCGCGTTCGTGGCGCTCTACCTGCTCGCGGTGTGGACACCGATCGGGCAGTCGGCGGAGAACGCCTTGGTCGTCGGGTTCGCCGATCAGGCGCGCATCTTCGAGTGGAGCCAGTCGGTGGGCCCACCGCCGCTGACGGCGGAGCACGCCACCGTCGCCGTGGGCCTTGCGCTGATCGTGCTGGTCGCCCTGGTACGCCGGTGCTGGCGCGAGGGCTGCGCGGCCGTCGGTGTCGTGGTGGTCACGATCGCAGGGGCGGAGGTGCTGAACAAGGTCGTCCTGCCCCGCCCCGACCTGGTGGGCGCGCCGGACAACCTCACCGAGGCGAGTTTCCCGAGCGGTCATGTCGCCATCGCCGCCGGACTGGCCCTCGGTGCCGTTCTCATCGCCTCCCCACGCACCCGCCCCTATGTCGCCGCCGCCGGTTCGCTGTGGCTCGCGGTCACCGCCGCCGCCGTACAGGCGCTCTACTGGCACCGGCCCAGCGACGCTCTCGGCGCCACGCTGCTGGCCTGCGCCGCGTACGCCCTCGCGACCCAACTGCTGCCGCCCACCGTGCGGGACGCGGTACCGAGTGCCACGCCGGATGTCGCCTCGCGCCGCCGCACACTGCCGGCTGTGGCCCTTCTCCCCGCCGCAGTCGGCGCGCTACTGGCCGGCTCACGGGAAGATGCCCTCGCGCGCCCGCTGGTGTTCGCCGGGGCCGCGTTCCTGTGCGCGGTTCTGATCCGGATCCTTGCGACACAGCGAAGCGGAAGGCCGGTACCGCGACCTCAGCGGTGACCCGACAACGGGGGGCGACATGGCCGGCGGCCGAGGGACGCGTACGGCCGCCGGATCGCGCCCGGAACACCCCCGGAACGCCGCGGCCGACGTCCACGTGTCCGCCCGCTCCACCCCGGGCATGATCAACGGCATGGACGACGACCAGGGCCGGATACTCCGCTGGAACTTCTTCATCGGTGGACACCTGAGCGCCTCGGTGCCCGTACGCCTCGTCGAGCGCACCGAGGCGGGCCAACTGGTGTGGATGGAGGCCGGCACACCGATGTGGCGTACGAAGCTTCCGCGCGGGGCGCATCTGCGGGACATCGCCCCGCACCGGCGCCCGGCCGGCGGATACCCGGTGGTCGCCGACCGGTGGCCGATGGGCAGCGCGCTCTTCTACCAGCCGACCGGTGCCGCACACTCGGTGCTCTGGCTCTTCGGCCGCAGACAGAAGTTCCGCGGCTGGTACGTCAATCTGGAGCGCCGGATCCACCACGGCGACGACATCGACATCAGCGACCACGAACTCGACATCAACGTGGCACCGGACCGCACCTGGCGCTGGAAGGATGAGCAGTCCTTCGTGGAGAAGACCGGCCACCCGGCCTACTGGTCGGCCGACGAGGCGTCGGCCATCCGGAGCGAGGGCGCCTCGGTCGCACGGCTCGCCGAGGCCGGAACATTTCCCTTCGACGGCACCTGGTGCAATTTCCGGCCGCCGCCGACCTGGACGACACCGCCCCGTCCCCCCGTCCCACGCCACCCCTTGCTCTGACCAGGCACTGCACTGACCAGGCACTGCGCAAGGATCTCGGCCAGGGTGGCGGGATGGCAATCATTGCCCGGGGTCACCCCGCGTGATACACAGAGTGACCATATGTATTCGGTCATTCACCGCTTCGATTCGCAGGTCAGGGGGGTCGGAACGGTCAAACGTGCGAGATCCGGGTAAAGAGAGCCGCCAAGCCGTCGTACGAGACCACTTTCATCAGCGAAGATAGAGAGCGACCCATGTCGTATGACAGGGGCAACGAACTACCCAACAGGGGCGGTGACTTACATGATCCTGGCAGCTGAAAAGGGCGACATCACCACCATCATCGGCGGAATCGCCCCGAATTGGGGCCCGTTCGGGACCTTGGGCAACGAGGCCCGCGTAATGATCGAGGTCGTGATGGCCATCGCCATCCTGCTCTGCCTCGGCATCGCAGTCTGGGGCGCGGCAAAACAACGCATCGGCGCCACGGCACTGCGTGACACGTTCAGCGCGGAGCAGGGCAAGGGGCTGATCGTTGCCGGTCTGACCGGTGTGTTCATCATCGGATCGCTGGGAACCTTGTTCACCATCGTCTACGGGATGGCCGTCTGACCGGCTGTCATCCCACGCCAGGGGCAGCCCCGCCCACTCCCACACCATCCGTCCGTCGTGCCCACCGGCAGAGGTTGCGTCTCCCTGATGTCGAGTCACCACACCGCGCCCGCGCGGGAACCCGCACGGCTACCGTCGTACTACCCGGTTCAGGAAACGGTTGAGGGGGCGTACGCGGCATGAGCCTCGGCGACGAGAAAGGCTACGGCAGCGGCTCGGGCCGTACGGACGATGGTTACAGCACCATCGGCGGTACGCGCCAGACCCGTACCCGCCTCCCCGACGGCGAGGGCGGCGACAGCTACGGCACCCCCCGCCGCCCCGCCCGCAGTTCCCGCTCCCTCGTCACGGTGGTCGGCGTCGTCGTCCTCCTGGTCGCGGCCATCGCCTTCGCGAACATGGGCGGAGGGGGCGGGGACGGCAACGGTGGCGGCTCGGGAAGCGCAGGACGCAAACCGGATTCGTCGTCCACGGCAGCCACGGGGACGAAGCCGGTGACGGGGAAGAACGGCTCGATTCCGTCGGGGTTCGCCCATGACGAGCAGGGGGCGCAGAGTGCGGCGTCCAACTTTGCGGTGGCGCTGGGCTCTGTCGGGATGTTCAACGCAGAGAATCGCCGGACCATCGTTCAGGCCACCCACGACCCGGCTGTCGTGGAAAACCTGCTGGCCGATCTGACGAAGGCCTATTCGCCAGGTTTCCTCCAGAACGTCGGCCTCAACGAGGACGGCACCACTCCTACTGGACTGACCTTCGTCTCCCGAACCGTTCCGGTCGGGACAAAGGTGGTCGAACAGAGCGGCGACAGAGCCACCGTCGAGGTCTGGTGCACGGGTCTCGTCGGAATGGCCGGACAAGGCTCCACCAAACCTGTCAACGCGACGTGGTTCACCATCTCCGAAAAGCTCAAGTGGGTGGGCGGCGACTGGAGGATCGAGTCGTCGAGTCAGACGGAAGGCCCCACGCCGGTCAATGGCGACAACAGGGCTTCAACTGCGGACGAGATCGCTGGCGCGGTTGAGGGATACGGAGGCTTCACCTATGCCCGGTAGCAACCGCCCACGCGCTCGCTCGCTCGCAGCAGTCCTCAGCAGCCTGCCAGCCGCGTTGATTCTGCTCGCTTCGCGAGCGACCGCGGCCCCCTCCCCGTCGCCCTCACCCACCCCCAGCAAGAGCGACGACGCCTGCGACCTCATCGTCGGGCTCGCCAAGGACTACTGCGAAAAAGGCGAAGCAGGCGCCCCCAAACAAGACGGCTCCTCCACCTTCGACAGCTCCCTCGACCCCCTCTCCTCCCTCGCCCGAGGCTGCGCCGACGCCGCCGCATGGATCGTCGACAAGCTCAGCGAGGCCGTGAAGAGCACCGCGAACGTCGACTTCACGAACACCAAGTTCCTCCAGCAGTACGCGATCGTCTTCGCCGCCTCCACCGTCCTGACCCTCGTCCTGTGGCTGCTCGCCGTCGCAAAGCGGGCCATCCGCGGCGTGCCGCTGACCACCGCGATCTCCGAGGCCGTCGGGTTCCTGTGGCTCACGGTCCTCGCCTCGGCGTTCACCCCGCTGATCCTCTACACGGTCGTCTCCGCGACCGACGGCGTCACCGAGATCGTCGCCACATCCGCGGGCGGCCAGACGGACGTCTTCTTCGGGTCGTTCGCCGAAGCGCTCAAGAAGGGCTCCGACATCGGCGGCGGCCCGATCATGCTGATCGTCGTCTCGCTCGTCTCGATCCTCGCCGCGGGCATCCTCTGGCTGGAGCTCGTCATCCGGGCCGCCCTGCTCTACGTCGGTGCCCTCCTCGGCACCGTCGTCTACGCGGGGCTCGTCGACAAGAACATGTGGGGACACGTCCGCCGCTGGGCAGGCATCATGATCGCGGTGATCATGGTGAAGCCGGTCATCGTCGTCGTGCTCGGACTGGCCGGCGCGCTCGCCGAGGACGACGGGCCGAACGCGTTCTCCGCCGTCGTGTCCGGTCTCGCCATCATCCTGCTCGCGATCTTCGCCTCCGCGATGATCTACCGG
The DNA here is from genome assembly GCF_043080425.1 of Streptomyces sp. NPDC015032. NCBI lineage: Bacteria > Bacillati > Actinomycetota > Actinomycetes > Kitasatosporales > Streptomycetaceae > Streptomyces > Streptomyces sp. NPDC015032. The sequence continues at coordinate 49,606 of NZ_JBIBVN010000041.1, forward strand.
TTCGTGCCCGGCTTCGGCGACGAGATCCAGGGCGCCCGCACCAACCGCAAGCAGGCCACCGACGGCGCCCAGGCCGCCGCGATGATCAGCTCCCCGGCCGCCCTCGTCTCCCAGGGCATCAAGACCCACAGCAGCCGCAGCGGCCAGAACGGCGGCGGCGACAGCGGCGGCGGGGCCCGTCCGGCCAACGCGATCAGCGGCGGTGTCGCCGCGCACAGCTCCCGCAACTCCGGCGGCGGCAGCGGAGCCGGCGGTGGATCCGTCCCCGCCGCACCCCCGCCCCGCAGCGGCTCGGCGCCGACCTCCGGCACCCCGCACGGCAGCCGCTCCCCCCGAGGCGGCGGATCAGGCAGTTCAGGTAACAACAGCACGGGAGGTGGAGGGCGTTGACGACTCCGTCCCACACGATCACGCCCCGCCGTACGTATCTCATCGGCCGCGCCCGGCCGAACGCGATCGTCGGCAAGAACCGCGAGACCGGCGAGATCGGGCTGATCATCGCCGGTGCATTCCTCGGCATGGCGAGCGGACTGGCCGTCCCCTACCTGGGCCCGCGGATCATCCTGCTCGTGGGCTTCCCCCTCCTCGCCCTGGCGATCGTGTACCTCCCGTACAAGCACCGCACCTTCTACAAATGGTTTGAAATCAACCGCAGCTACAAGCGCACCCTGCGCCGCGGTACGACCTACCGCTCCGCCGCCATGGAGGCCGGCGTCGGCACCGACGGCCGTGAGGTCGAGATCGGGCCGCCCCCCGGCATCGGCCGGATCACCTGGCTCGCCGCCCCCTTCGGCCCGGACGAGATCGCCGTACTCCTGCACGCCGACCGCCGCACCGTCACCGCCGCGATCGAGATCGAGGGCCCCGGCGTCGGCCTGCGCGACAGCGAGGACCAGGAAGCACTCGTCGACCGGTTCGGCACGCTGCTGAAGCATGTCGCCAACGGCGACGGCTTCGTGACCCGCATCCAGATGCTGGCCCGCACCCTCCCCGCCGACCCCGACGCCCACGCCAAGGACGTGGCCCAGCGCGGCGACAAGACGTCCCCGGACTGGCTGCGGGAGTCGTACGACCAGCTCCAGTCCATGGTCTCCACCTCCAGCGAGCAGCACCGCGCCTACCTCGTCGCCTGCATGCACTACACCCGCGAGCTGGCCGCCGAGGCCAACGCCATGGCCCGCGCCGCCCGCCCCGAGACCGGCCGCAGGCTCGACCGGGACGCGGGCCTCGCCGTCGTCATGGCACGCGAGCTCACCGATATCTGTGCCCGCCTCGCCGAGGCCGACATCCGGGTGCGCCAGCCGCTCGGCCAGAGCCGGCTCGCCTCTCTCGTGCACTCCATGTACGACCCCGACCACCCCATCGACCACATCCAGGCCATGACCAAGCGCAACGCCTGGCCGGCCGAACTGGACGCGGTCGAGCCGACGTTCCTCCAGGCCAAGACCCGCGAGTCGGCCACCCGCGCACCCTGGTGCCACTCCACGGCCTGGGTGAAGGAGTGGCCGATGACGCCCGTCGGCGTCAACTTCCTGGCCCCGCTCCTCGTCCACACCCCCGATGTGATCCGTACGGTCGCGGTCTGCATGGACCTGGAGCCCACCGAGGTCGCCATCGAGCGGATGCTCACCGAGAAGACCAACGACGAGGCGGAAGCCAGCCGTCAGGCCAAGATGAACCGCACCGTCGACCCGCGCGACATCGCCGCGCACGGCCGTCTCGACCAACGGGGTGAAGATCTCGCGAGCGGCGCGGCCGGGGTGAACCTGGTGGGGTACATCACCGTGTCCTCGCGTTCGCCCGAGGCCCTCGCCCGCGACAAGCGGACGATCCGGGCCTCGGCCGGCAAGTCGTATCTCAAGCTGGAATGGTGCGACCGCGAGCACCACCGCGCCTTCGTGAACACCCTGCCGTTCGCCACCGGCATCCGTCGCTAACCGCACACAACCGAGAGAAACGAGAGGGAGGTCGGTCACGCCATGCGAGATCCGCTGTCCGCACTGTCGGATGTCTTCACCGCCTTCCTCTTCGGGAAGGTGGAAACGACGCGGCTGCCCGTCCGGACGTCGACCGGACAGGCCCAAGCCGTCTACCTGCCCACCGCAGCCCCCGGACTCGGCGACTCCGGCGTGATCATCGGCCGTGAGGTGTACTCCGGCAAGGGCTACATCTACGACCCCTTCCAGCTGTACGGACAGCAGCTCCCCGCCCCGCACTGGCTGGTGCTCGGCGAGTCCGGCAACGGCAAGTCCGCGCTGGAGAAGACCTACGTGCTCCGCCAGCTCCGCTTCCGCGACCGCCAGGTCGTCGTCCTGGACGCCCAGGGCGAGGACGGCGTCGGCGAGTGGAACCTCATCGCGCAGGAGCTCGGACTCACCCCGATCCGCCTCGACCCGACCGCCGCCCTCAACGGCGGCATCCGGCTCAACCCGCTCGACCCCTCGATCACCACAACCGGCCAGCTCGCCCTGCTCCGCACGATCATCGAGGTCGCGATGGGGCACGGCCTGGACGAGCGGTCCGGCTTCGCGCTGAAGGTCGCCCACGCGTACGTCAACGAGACGATCAACGACCGGCAGCCGGTCCTGACCGACATCGTCGACCAGCTGCGCCACCCGGAGCCCGAGTCCGCCGAGGCGATGAACGTCGACATAGACGACGTACGGGCCTGGGGCCTGGACGTCGCCCTCGTCCTGGACCGCCTGGTCGACGGTGACCTGCGCGGCATGTTCGACGGGCCGACGAGCGTCGGCATCGACCTCGACGCCCCGCTGATCGTCTTCGACCTCTCGCACATCGACCGGAACTCGATCGCGATGCCGATCCTGATGGCGATCGTCGGAGTCTGGCTGGAACACACCTGGATCAGGCCCGATCGGAAGAAACGCATCTTCCTGGTCGAAGAGGCCTGGCACATCATCAACTCGCCGTTCGTGGCCCAGCTCTTCCAGCGCCTGCTGAAGTTCGGCCGACGGCTGGGTCTGTCGTTCGTGGCCGTCGTCCACCACCTCAGCGACGTCGTCGACGGAGCGGCGGCCCGCGAGGCCGCGGCGATCCTCAAGATGGCCTCCACCCGCACGATCTACGCCCAGAAAGCCGACGAGGCCAGAGCCACGGGCCTCGTGCTCGGCCTTCCCCGATGGGCGGTCGAGATCATCCCGACCCTCACCCCCGGCATCGCGGTCTGGGACGTCAACGGCAACGTCCAGGTGGTCAAGCACCTGATCACGGAGGCGGAACGCCCCCTGGTCTTCACCGACCGCGCGATGACTGAATCCTCCGCGACCGAAGCGTCCGAAGCGTCCGAGCCCGTCCCGGACGACGTACGCGCCGCCGACCTTGAGGCGGAACAGCGCGCGGCACGGCTCGAACACCAGCAACGACTGAACGAGTCGTCCGAGTCAACGGTGGCCTGACATGGCGGGGCGCGGCGAGGTACGTACCAACGGCGGCGGAGGTGGCGGCGGCATCCCCGACGGCCTCCTGATCGGCCTGCTGGCCTTCCTGCTCGGGCTCACCCTTCTGGTGTGGACGGCCAGCGGCCTGGCCGGGCTGTTCACGCACGGCGCCTGGCCGGAGGGCGTCACCCTCACCGAGTCCCCCTTGGCGATACGACAACTCGCCACCACACCGAACGACCTCCCGGCCGCCTGGCCGAACACCCCGGTGGACGAGCTCTCCGGCTACGGGCTGTTCTGGGGCCTGTTCATCGGCGAACTGATGGTGCTGCTGGTACTGACGGTGTTCGTGCTGGGGGTGGTGACCCGCTGGCGGATGGTACGGGCGCGGCAGCGCGGCGAATGGTACGAGGACAAGGACGGCTCGCCCGTACGGCCCCAGCAGCACGAGCCCCGGCCCGAGGCACAGACCCCACCCCAACAGCAGCCACAGCCACAGCCACAGCCACAGCCAACACCCTGGCAAACAGCGGTCACGCCAGCCCCGCCGGCCCTCCCCGCCCCGGATCCCGCACCCGTCCCGCCGGTCCCCCACATCCCGGAACCCGCACCCGCCCCCACACCCGCCCCGGTCGAACACGCAGCGCCCGAAACCACTCTTCTCCCCGCCCCCGCTCCCCCCACGCTGCCTGCCCCCCGTACCCCCCACGTCTTCTACGGACCCGCCGCCACCCGCCGCCCCACCGTCCTCCAGGCGATCCAGGAGGCCGACGGGCCCGCGCTCGTCATCACCTCCGACCCCACCGTCTGGGCCGAGACGAAGGACGCCCGCGCCAAACTCGGACCGGTCCACGTCTACGACCCGGGCCACCTCTGCGACACCCCGGCCCGCCTCCACTGGTCCCCCACGGCCGGCTGCGAGGACCCCGACACCGCCGCCGCCCGCTCCACCGCGCTGCTCGCCCCGGTTCGCCCGCAGGCCCGCATCGACGCGACGACGGCCGACACCGCGGAAACACTCCTGAAGTGCTGGCTGCACGCCGCCGCCATCGACGGCAGACCCTTCCGCCAGGTCCACCGCTGGGCCCTCGGCGGCAGCGCCCACGAACCGGTGCGCGTCCTCCGTACCCACCCCAAGGCGGCCTCCGGCCTCGCCGGGCTGCTGGAGTCCGCGCTCACCGCGCATCCCGAACGCCGGGAGATGGCACAGGCGCTGACCGTACAGGCCTTCGCCGCGCTCTCCTCGGTCCACATCCGGGAGGCCTGCACGCCGAACCGGGCCGATTCGCTCGCGCTGGAATCTTTTGTCCGCGAAGGGGGCACCCTCTATGTGGTGGGTGAACCAATCGAGGATCCCCGCTCGGGCCCCGGAGCAATGCCCCTGCTCACGGCACTCGCATCGCACGTGGTCGAGCACGGCCGCCGCTTGGCCGCACGGTCAACCGCCGGTCGGCTCGACCCACCAATGACCCTGGTGCTCGACGACGTCGCCGCCGTGGCGCCCCTGCCCCCGCTCCCCGAGCTGCTGTCGACCGGTCAGGGCCAGGGCCTGCCGACCTTGGCCCTCCTCCGCTCCCGGGAACAGGCCCGCGCCCGCTGGCCCCAGGACCTCACCGATCCGCGCTGACCATGCGCGCCCCACCACCGCCCGCACCTACACCGCCGGCCGCTCCACCGCGTACTCCAGCTCCCGAGCGGACGGGTCGCCCGGCACGGCCACCGACTGCCCGGTGGCCACGAACCCGATCCGCCGATAGAGCGCCCCAGCCCGCGCGTTGCTCTCGTGCACATACAGCCGCACCCGCTCGATCCGCGGCTCCCCCAACGACCACGCCCAGTCCGTCCCGGCCCGGAACAACGCCTCGGCCAGACCCTTGCCCCGCGCCTCGGGCCGCACGAACACACCGACCACATGCGCTTGGTGGACATCGACGGCCTCCCCGAACCGCACCTCCGCGTCCGGCCGCTCGATCAGCACAGTGACGCTGCCGTCCCATCGCCCGTCGGGCGCGACGGCGACGAACTGCCGCACTTCACCGCTCCCGGCCTCGGAACCACCGAGCGCCCAGTCCTGCCAGAACTCGTCGGAGCGTGCCGCGCCCTGCGCATACGTCTCCAGAAAGGCCACCGGCGCCACCGGGTCCCGCAGAGCCGCCAGCCGCAGCTCCTTGACCAGAGGCCATTCGTCGGCGCGCACGGCCCGAATCACGTGTTCCATCCGCCGATCCTGACCCACTCGCCCGACCTGCGCAAAGAACTTTCACGGCCCACGACTACCGGGGCACCGTCCTACCCCGGTACTACACGCCCCGCCATATCCCGCCCCGGGTCCGACGCCCGCCGCGCACCGCCTCCGTAGCGTCGACCGCATGATCAGGGCATACGAACTCACCAAGAAATACGGGGACAACACCGTTGTCCAGGACCTCGACTTCACGGTCCGGCCCGGCACCGTCACCGGATTCCTCGGCCCGAACGGCGCCGGGAAGTCGACGACGATGCGCATGCTGCTCGGCCTGGACGCGCCCACCCGCGGCCGCTCCACAATCGGCGGACGGGCATACACCGCCCACAACGCACCGCTCACCGAGGTCGGCGCGCTCTTGGAGGCCCGCTCCGTCCACCCCGGCCGTACCGCCTTCAACCACCTCATGGCGCTGGCCCACACCCACGGCATCCCGCGCGGCCGCGTCGAGCACGTACTCGACCTGGCAGGGCTGACCGCGGTCGCCCACAAACGCGTCAAGGGCTTCTCGCTCGGCATGGGCCAACGGCTCGGCATCGCCGCCGCGCTCCTCGGCGACCCGGCGGCGCTCATTCTGGACGAACCCGTCAACGGCCTTGATCCGGAGGGTGTGCTGTGGATCCGCAACCTCCTCAGATCCCTTGCCCGACAGGGCCGTACGGTCCTGGTCTCCTCCCACCTGATGAGCGAGATGGCGCTCACCGCCGACCACTTGATCATCATCGGCCGCGGCCGGCTCCTCGCCGACACCACGGTCACCGAATTCGTCGCCACGGCCGGTGGCGCCTCGGTCCGGGTCGTCACCCCGCAGGCCGACACCCTGCGCGACCTCCTCACCGGCCCCGGCATCGACATCACCACCGACCGGGGCTCCTCCCCCGACGAGCTGGAGATCCGCGGTACGGACGCGGCGCACATCGGCCGCACGGCCGCCGCCCACGCCATCCCGCTGTACGAACTCACCCCGCAGACCGCCTCCCTGGAGCAGGCCTTCATGGACCTGACCCAGGAGTCGGTCGAGTACCGGATCAACGCCCCCGAACCGACCGGAGCCCTTGTATGACCACCGCAGCAACCCACCCCGACCACCGACCGCACGCAACACAGCGACGCCCGTACCGGGTCACCCCCACCCGGGTCCTGCGCTCCGAGTGGCACAAACTCCGGTCCCTGCGCTCCTCCTGGATCACCATGGTGTCGGCGGCCGTCCTGATGCTCGCCGTCGGCGTGGTCATGGGCACGACGTACACCAGCGACGGCGGCGACTCCGACGTCGACACCGTGATCCTGGTCCTCTACGGCTCGGTACTCAGCACGCTGTGCACCGTGGTCCTGGGCATCCTGGTCACCGCGGGCGAGTACTCGACGGGCCTGATCCGCGCCTCGCTCGCCGCGGTCCCCCGCAGACTCCCGGTCCTGTGGGCGAAGGCGGCGGTCTTCGCCGTCACGGTCTTCGCCGTCATGCTCACCACCGCTCTGGTCACCTTCCTCGTCGCGCAGTTCTTCCTCAACGACACCGACCAGGCGGCCTCGCTCGGCGACCCGGGCGTGTTCGGCGCGATCGTCGGCAACTCCGCGGGCATCACCCTGCTCAGCCTGATCGCGCTCGGACTCGGCGCCCTGCTCCGCTCCGTGCCGGGAGCCATCGGCGCCTACATCGGCGGCGTACTGATCCTGCCGGAGGTCCTCTCCATGCTTCCGTACGACGCGGTGGAGAGCGCCGTCAAGTACTTCCCGACCCAGGCGGCCGATGTCCTCGGTTCCGCCACCCCGCTCGAAGGCGATGCCTCCACGGGCGGCGCCCTGCTCGCGCTGTGCCTATGGGCCGCGGCGAGCCTGGGCGCGTCCGCCCTGCTGCTGCGCCGACGCGACGCATGACCCGGGGGCGGCCGGCCGCGAGGATGAGCGCGTGACGGACGACGACATGAACCGGGCTCCGGCGGCAAAAGCCCCCGGCCCGGCACCGGGCACCACTCCCGGCATCACCCGGATCACCAGGCACCTCCAGCGCCTGCTCCAGCATGTCCGCGCATCCGACCTGCGCCGCCCCATGGTCTGGAATGGGCTACTGACCGTCTCCTGGGTGCTCTTCGCCGTACTCGACGTCACTTCGGGTGGCTGGCGCACGGTGGCCCTCAACCCGAACGTGTCCGGGACACTGGTCCTGCTGATGAGCATGGCCTTCTCCGCCCCGCTGCTGTGGCGGCGCACGCATCCCCTGGCCGTGCTGGCGGTCATGGCACCGGTCTCGCTGGTGAACGCCTGGTCCGGCGCCGTCATCCAGGCCGCCTTCCTGCAGGAGATCGTGGTCTTCAACGTCGCGCTGCGGCTGCCCGGACGGGCCCTGGCGTGGGCGGGCGCCCTGGTGGCCGCCCCGCTGGTAGCCGGCGCGGTGCACCGCCCACACAGCTGGGACCCTCTGACCGTCCCCCACCTGTGGGCATTCGCGCTCTCGGCACTGCTCGGGATCGTGGTCCGTACGCGCAAGGAGTACACGGAGGCCCTCGTCGACCGGGCCCGCAGGCTGGAGCTGGAACGCGACCAGCAGGCCCGGCTCGCGGCCGCCGCCGAACGGACCCGCATCGCCAGGGAGATGCACGACATCATCGGCCACAACCTGTCCGTCATCACGGGTCTCGCGGACGGCGGCGCCTACGCGGCGGCCAAGAGCCCGGAACGGGCCGCCCAGGCCCTGGAAGCCATCGGCACGACGAGCCGCCAGGCCCTCACCGAGCTCCGCCGTCTGCTCGGCGTCCTGCGCGACCACCCCGCCGAGGCGGACCGCACCCCGCAGCCGACCCTGGACGACATGGACGAGCTCCTCACCGGCGTACGGACGGCGGGCCTCCCCGTAGGCCTGCACATCCACGGAACACCCCCGTCCGCCCCACCCACCGCGGGGCGGCAGCTGACGGTCTACCGGGTGGTGCAGGAGGCCCTGACGAATACCCTGAAGCACGGCGGCACGGCCCCGTCACCGACCGCGGAAGTCACCCTGACCTACCGGGCCACCGAGCTGGAAGCCGTCATCACGGACACCGGCAACGCGGGCAGTCAGGGCCCCGAGGGCGGCGGACAGGGAATCACCGGCATGCGTGAGCGGGCGTCCCTCTACGACGGCACACTGGAAGCGGGCCCACTGCCGGACTCCGCACCCACGACCGGCTGGCGGGTACGGCTTCGACTTCCTCTGGAGGACACACCCTCGTGACGACCGTGCTCATCGCGGACGACCAGCCGATGCAACGCTTCGGATTCCGCATGCTGTTGGAGAGCCAGGACGACATGACCGTGGTGGGCGAGGCCGGCAACGGCCTCGAAGCCCTGAGCCTCGTCCAGCAACATCGGCCGGACGTCGCACTGATGGACATCCGCATGCCTCTCCTGGACGGCATCGAGGCCACCCGCCGCATCGTCAAGGCCGGTGCCCGCACCCGCGTCCTCATCGTCACGACCTTCGACCTGGACCGGTACGCCTACGACGGCCTCCGCGCCGGCGCCGGCGGCTTTCTCATCAAGGACGCGCTGCCGGAAGAACTCCTCTCCGGTATCCGGGCCGTGGCCGGCGGCGACGCGGTGGTGGCCCCCAGCCTCACCCGCCGCCTGCTGGACGCGTACGTCCAGCATCTCCCGACCATTCCCGGCGGCCCCGCCGCCCTGGACGCACGCATCGCGTCCCTCACCGAGAGGGAACGGGAAATCCTCACCGTCATAGGTCAGGGCTGGTCCAACACGGAGATCGCCGAACGGCTCCATCTCGCCGAATCGACGGTGAAGACGCATGTCACGCGCATCCTCGCAAAGACCGGGTCCCGTGACCGTGTCCAGGCGGTCATCCTGGCCTACGACACCCACCTGGTGGCACCGGCGTAAAAGGCCCGTGGAACGCCGGGCCGTAAACGCAGAAAAGCCCCGTGCCACAAGGGCACGGGGCTCTCCAACAAAAGGAGTTCGGCGGCGTCCTACTCTCCCACAGGGTCCCCCCTGCAGTAC
>NZ_JBIBVN010000042.1:0-59049 GCF_043080425.1 Streptomyces sp. NPDC015032
AGGGCCGACAGATCCCGTTGAGGACCCTGAGTCAGTCAGGCGGTGGGTCAGACCTCGCCGGGGAACGCTCACGTACATCCTCACTGTCAGGCGGCTGTCAGGCCGGGGTGGGCGTGGCGGTGGTGTGCTTCGCGCGGCAGGCCTTGTCCTCGTCGCACCACTTCTGCGGGTCGTGGCCTGCGGCCTCGGCGGCGTCCCAGGCCCATTCGCCGATCGCGCCGTCGTCGAGCTGTTCGGCGGTTTCGGCGACCACGGCGGCGGCGAGGTGCGGGTCGGCAGTGCGCAGGGCGTCGAGGTAGCGGTAGGCGGCCCAGGCCATGACTCCTGCGGTGGCGTGCGCGGCGAACAGTTCGTCGGCGCGTTCCGCCTCGATCATGTGCTGCGTGGAGCGGAGTACCTGCTTGAGGAGTTCCTCGGTGGCGTCGCCAACGGTGCCGGGCGCTTCGTGGTGGGACCGGGGCGGGGTGGGGAGAGCGGCGTTCGGGGTGATTGCCGGGCTGGTCGTGAGGGTGTCGTGCCAGGCCGCGCGGACGTCGTCGAGGGTGATCAGGGTGTCGCTGTCGTGGCGGGCGCGGCAGGGCATCTGGGCGCCGAGGAAGTCCTCACCGGCCACGAGCAGCGGCTGCCGGTCGCCGGTGGTGCGGACGCGGACCACGGTGTCGGCGTTCTTCCACCGGGCTTGCAGCTGGGTGTCGAGCGCCGGGAACACCGGCGCGGTGTCGGCGCCGGTTTCGGGGGTCTGCTCGCTGATGCCGCGCAGCAGTCCGCGCCAGTCGATGAACTCGGCGTCGGGGTTGACTGCGATGTTGATCTCGCCGCTGGTGCTGGTGAACCGGAGCCGGTCGCCGTCCGGTGCCACGGTGACCGGGTCGTGGGAGGGCACGGTGTTGATCCACTCGCGCAGGGCGGGCAGGGCGGCGGTGGGCAGAGTGCGCGCGAACGGGACAATCGCGTTGGTGTCGGTGTCGTCTTGGTGCTCGTTGCCCGGGCTGTGGTGGCGGTAGCGGGCGGCGGCGATGGTGTACCGGTCGGTCGCGGCCGCGTACAGGAACGTGGCGTCGGCCTCCAGGCGGATGCCGTGCAGGGCGGGCGTCCGGTCGTCGTCGTCGACGTGGTCGACGGTCCGGGAGATGAGCCGGCCGAGCTGGTGCGCGTTGATGGTGACGGACACGAAGGACTCCTTGGCGGGAAGTGGTCATGCAGGCCGGTCGGCCTGTCCGGCCCTCGCCCGCACGGGGCGGGCGAGAGCCAGGCAGGGCGGCGGGTCAGCGCTTTTGGAGCGGGTGCACGTTGTCCGGGGCGTCTTCGGCGGGCGGGGCGGCCGGGGTGGGGACGTGGACCTGGGGGCGGATCTCGATGGCGGGGGCCGCGTTGTGGATGAACAGCGAGGGGCGCAGGGTCAGTCCGCGCAGCGCGACTGCGGAGGCGGCGGTCCATGCGAGGACGGCGAGCCCGGTGGTGATGGTGCGGCCGTCGGCGGGCGTGGTGCTGTAGACCATGGCGATGCTGGCGGTGCCCCACGCGGTCCAGGTGAGGCGGGCGCCGCTGCTGCGGAGGAAGCCGCCGACAAGTCCGAAGAGGCCGACCAGTTGCCAGACGGTGTAGACAGTGGAGGCGCTGATCGGGAGCGAGGCGGAGTGGGCGGCGATGTAGGAGCGGATCGGCTGGTCGACCACGGCGAACACGCTGTTGGAAGTGTCGGCGCCAACCTGGACGCGCGGTACGACGGTCAGGAGGCGGTGCGTCCTGTCGGCCAGGGCGTCGGTCGCACCGTCGAGCAGGATGATGGCCGCGCAGATTCCGGCGAGTCCGAGTGCTGCCTTCACCCAGTTCGCCATGCCGTGCCAGCCGAGCGCGGGGGCTCGGCGCAGGTCCTCCCAGTGGTCGTGGAGGAACCCGCCTGTCTCCCACGCGTGGTCCCACCATTCGCGGACAGCGGCGAGCTGCGGCCGCTTCTCCTCAAGCGCGGGCGGGGGCGGGACGTTGAGGTCCTGGTCCTGGTCGTGGTGGTGAGCCGGGCGCTCCTGGCGCTGGCCGGGGATGTTCGGGGTGCGGTCGCTGTGGTCAGCCACGGTGATGCTGCTTCCTGTTTGGTTGGTGACGGCCGGGCGGCCTGGCCCGCACCCGACCGTGTGGTGGTTCGGGTGCGAGGCAGGTGGTCCGGATCAGATGCCGCGGGCGCCGGCGAGGTCTGCGGCCTGGCCGAGCATCCGCACGGGGACGTGTCCGTCAGTTCCGCGGAAGGAGTCGTTGAAGGAGGGGACGGATTCGAAGCGGTCTCCGAACTGGTTACGGATCGCGTCCAGCAGCACCGCCATGGCGTTCATCTCCAGGCGCAGGTCGTGGTTGGCCTCGGTGCGGACCGCGCCGAACAGGCAGAGGGCGCCGTCCTCGTTCTGGAAGGTTCCGGCGCACCATCCGTTGGTGAGGATGCGCTGGTGCGCTCGTTGGAGCAGAGCTGTTACGGGTGTGGGGGAGGGGGCTGGGGGCTGGAGGGTCGGGGTGAGGGGAAGGGAGATCAGGTTGTTCAGGTCGACGGGTGTGGTGGGGATGTGGGCGGTGTTGACCTCGTGGGCGACGGCCGCTTCCTCCAGCCGGAGGGTCATCGCCGTGTTGGTGAACGCCAGGCGTTCCTCGAGGGACAGGGCCGGTGGCGTAGTGGTTGGGGTGGGGGAGAGCGTGGTGTGAGGCATCGGGGCTCCAGGCAGGACCCGTCAGCGGGCGCCACCGAAGGGGGATGTCAGTGGCGCCGGTTGACGGGCGCGGAGGGGTGACGTGGGTGGCCGGGGCTGTGTGTAACTCGCCTGCCTGGTGGCTCTGTTGCCGTCAGGCGCGCAGGGCGGGCAGCCTGTGCGGATACAGGCCGGACAGGGGAGAGGCCAGGATGGACTTCGTATTCGTGTGTGGCTGGTGTGGCGAGGAATGCGTGGTGTTCTGCGCCCGGGCGGGGTTCTGGGGGAATCGGTTCGAGGATCCCGAGGAGTTCGACTGCTGGGCCTGCGGGGGTACTAGCACGACTCCGTACAGCCCGTGGACGCCCGCGGACTGATTTACAGGCTGGAGAGCACTCCGGCGATCGAGGCGATGCCGGTGTTGATCGCTGGGGCGAGGCCGGTGGTGGCGAGGGTGAAGCCGAACAGGCTGCAGGCCAGCATGGAGCCGAAGCGGACGTGGCCGCCCTTGAGCAGGACGAACACGATGATGCCCAGCAGCACGGCGGCGGAGATGGACAGGGCCACGGCGGGGTCCTCCTTGATGAGGTCGGGTGGGGGCCGGCCGTGCTCGGGCAGGCCGGCCCCCACCGGTGACGGGGTTGGGAAGCGAGAGAGTCAGACGTTGTTGAGGCTCTTGATGGCCTCCAGCGCCTGGCGGGGCGAGGTGATCTGGGCCTCGCGGCTGCTGCCGGACTTCGGCCCGCGCTTGCCGCCACCGCCCTTGCCGCCACCGCCGCCGCGACGGCGGGAGCTGCCGTCGTCGTCGCCGTCGTCGTCCTTGGGCTCGGGCCAGAACTCGCCGGGACGCACGGGCTCGTTCCAGTCGAACCACAGGCCGCGCTTGGTCAGCTCGCTGACCTCGTGGTCGGTGAGGCGGTTGACCTCGTCGGGGAACAGGTCGGCGAGGTCGGTGTCGAAGTCCGCGTAGAGCGAGCGCATGAGGACCGCGCGGCCGTTGTCGAGGACTATGACTGCGACGCCGCCGGTGGAGACGCCGTTCTCGGGGTCGGCCTCGCCCTTCATGGCCCGCTCGATCGCGGAGCCTTCGTTGCGGGAGTAGCGGGCCGGGATGGTCGGCACGTCGTAGGCGTTCTCCATCGTGCCCTCCGCCGCCTTGCGGGTGGCGCCGGGGCTGCCCATGTTGAAGATGGTCGGCCGGCTGTTCTGCCGCAGGTTGTCCTTCATCTCGGTGGAGAACCCGTTGTGCGCGAACGGCGACTGACCGGCCGGGTTGAAGCCGATCCCGTACTTCAGGCCGGTGACCGTGAGATCGTCCCCGTCTTTCTGGATGAACTCCCCGAAGTCCCCGTCCTGGGCCGCGGTCATGAACTCGTCCGCGTACACGTTCAGCTGCCGGTAGGGGCAGCGCGGGTCGCCGGGCTTGTAGTCGTGCGGCTGGCCGTCGTGCGGCCAGGGCATGTCCGCCCTGATCTCGCACAGGGCCTTCGCCGCGCGCAGGGAGCGGGCCATCCACAGTGCGTTGGAGCCCTGCCGGTCGATGTACCGGCCGAGGACGGTGGTCTTCTCGTCCTTGCGGACGGTGGAGAGCCACACCACCTGGCCGTCCAGGGACTGGGCGGCCATGTTGATCGCGAAGAACTGGGTCTTGCCCGACCGGGACACCCCGAGGATCAGGCCGTGGGCCGCGGCGTTCTTGTCGTACTGGAACACCATGTTCTTCACCGGCTGGCCGGTGATGGTGAACCCGCACACGTACATGCCCTTGGCGTCCGGGGTGAGCAGTTCGCGGGTGGCGGGGAAGATCGCGGACAGCGGGGGCTTGTCGAAGGCGCTGATGAGGAACTCGGTGCCGTCGATCAGGACGAACACGCAGGAGTCGTCCTCGGGCAGGGACAGGCCGCGGCAGACCTTCGCCAGGTCGATGCGCGGGGAGGTCGTGGCGTCGGCCATCTTCGCCCGGTAGAAGGTGACCCCGCGTACGGCGTCGCGGGTCTTGTGGACCAGCTCGGAGCCGGGGGCGCCGCCCTTGGGCGAGCCGACCTTGTCCGTCCAGCGCTCCTGGTCGGTGGGGGCCTTGCGGCGGCGCTGGTTGGCGTCGGGGGTGAGGTGGGCCTCCATCCAGCCAGGCCCACCCTGCCGTCCGGGCTGGATCGCCACCGGGGAGAGGGACACATCGCTCTCGTCGATGAAGAACGCGGCGGCGACGGCGGCCTCGGTAAGGCCGGTGATGGGCCGTCCGGTCTCCGAGGCGCGCAGCAGGAGCGTGCAGTCGTTGCGCATCGCAGGGTGCCGGGTGGCGCTGACGATGTGGGTGCGGGCGGGCATCCCCGCGCGCTCCCACAGCATCCGCGCGTCGCGGGTCACCAGGTCGGCTCCGTCGTCCGGCACCGCAGCGGGCTCCGGGGCTTCGGCGGGCACCATCTGCGCGGCCGGAGCGGCGAGGGCGGGGCGGTGGCGGCGGCGGGCGTGCCGGGAGAACGGCATCACCAGGTAGCCGGCCGCCGCCCATCCGGCGGCGAGCAGCCCGTCCATCCACCACGGGCCCCAGCCCGTGGTGGTCTTGGCGGTGACGTCGATGGCGGCGGCCAGGACCAGCGGACTCCAGCGCAGGATCTTGCGCCCGGCGCCGTGCTCATCGTCGCTCTTGGCGGCCAGGATCCAGCCGCCGATCCCGGCGGCGCCGGCCAGTTGCACGATCTGGTTGACGGGGCTGTCGGGGTAGACGTTGGGGGCCACGGCCAGCACGGGCGCGGCGAGGGTGTAGGCGAGACGTTCGAGCACGACACTGCGCGGCGTGGACACCGGTGTCACTCCATTCGGAAGCGGGCACGGGCGGCCCCGCTGGTGCGGGGCCGCCCGTGGCAGGGGGAGGGGTGAGGGGGTCAGCGGGTGAAGAAGGCCGGCTTGGGTGTCTTCTCCGACCGGTTGGACCGGATGTCGTCCAGCGTCTGGTAGAGCTTGGCGTGGAGTCGCTTGGCCTGGTACGTCTCGGTGGCGACCTCGCGGGCGCTGTCCCCGAGGTCCTTGACCGAGTTGGCGGCGGCGCCCAGCGCGTCGGCGACCTGGTCGGTCAGAACGACGAACTTCGAGTCCAGGTCCGCGTTGTCGATGGCGATGGCGGTGCCCCTGGCCCGTGCGGCGTTGACCCTCATGTCCCGGCGCAGCGCCTCCAGGTCGTCGGCGAGGGAATCCAGCGCTCTGCCGAACTTGCGGAGTTTGGCCTGGACGGCCTTGTAGCGGTTTTCGCCGCTGGCCGGGACGGGCGCCCTGCTGCCCTGTCGTACGAGATCACTCATGAGCGGTTTCTCCGGATCAGTCGTGGTGGGCGGCCGCGGAGGTGTACTGCAGGCCTACGTCTTCCTTGGCAGCCATGTCCTCGCCGTAGACGCGGGCGACTTGGGTGGCCGCGAGCCTGGCGGCCTCCTTGGCGAGACCGCAGTCCGCCGCGCAGCGTCGGGCCTGGAGTTTCATGCGGCCCGCGGAGTCGGCCAGGTCGGCGATCTTGTCGGTGACGCGGGTGTCGATGTTGTGGTCGTCGACCAGGTCGGCGGCCATGTCCCGCAGGGCGTCGGCGATCTTGCCGAGTGTCTCCGCGAGGGCTTCGGCCCGTTCCTGGTGCGACGCGGCCGCGATGGCGATGTTCGCCATCGTCACCAGGTACTCGTCGAACGTGATGTCCGTACGGTGCTGGGCGGCCAACCCGCCCTGTCCGGACGGCTTGCTGACCGATGCGCTGCTCACGCTGCTCCCTTCCGTGCTGGTGGGCCGGCTGGTGCCGGGCCGTGCGGTGTGTTTCTCCGGGGCGGGCGGCAGGCCCTTGACGCCGGTCGTCATCGCGGCCGGGCCGTCGGGGACGATGTCCGCGTCGACGATGTCGTCGCTGGCGGCCTTGCTGTCGGGGCGCGGCGGGCGGGTGGGGTGATCGGGCCACTCCACCGTCGGGGTGGGCTCCGGTCCGAACCGGCCGTCCGAGGAGTCCCCGGACCGGCCGCGCCGACCGGTGCGACCCGTACGTCCGGCCCGCCCGGCGCCGCGCCTCGTGCGGCGGGTGCGGCCCCGTCGTCCGGCCCGGCCCGAACCGCCGGCGCGACGGCGGAACCGGCGGCGCTTCTTCGAGCCGCCAGACGCCCCGTCAGCGGCCTTGTCGTCCTTGCTGGACTCATCGGCCGTCGGGGTGTCCTTCCCGGCACTGGAGGCCCCGTCAGGGGCTTCCTTGGCGGCCTTGTCGTCCTTGCCGTCGGTGCCCTTTCCCTTGGCGTCCTTGTCCTTGGTCAGGTTCACCTTCTCCGTGGCGGCCGTCTTGGCGTCCTTCGCGTCGGCGGCGGCCTTCGCTTCGGCGCGGCGCTTGTCGAAGCGGCGCTGGGCTTCCTCGCCGACGGCCTGGCCCAAGGTGGTGCGGCCCGTGTCGGCCGACGTCGCGGCTTCCCGCTTCGCCTTCCGTGCCGCCTCCCGCTCCGCCTTCTTCGCCCGGCGGTCCTGCCATTCCTGCTGCCGGTTGGCGCGGGCCTGGTCGCGGTTCTTGCTCCGGTCGGCGATGCCGGCGCTGTGTCCGGCGCTGCGCCGCTCCTGCCGTCCGGCCTGGCGGGTCGCAGCGCGATCGGCGCGGCCGCGGGCCCGCTCGGCACGGGCGTTGGACGCCTGGCCGTGCTGCGCCCGGCCGCCGCCGTCGCCCTTCGAGCTGTTGCCCTTGCCGGAGCCGCCAGGGCCGCTGTGGGAGCCCTTCGAGCCCCCTCCCGGCCCGGAGCGACCGGCGCCGCCTGAACGGTGGCCAGAGGACCGGTCAGGGCCCTTGCCGCCGCCCTTGCCGCCGCCGACCGCCCCGGACCCCGAACGCCCGGCGGTCCCGCCGGAGTTGGAACCGCGCGAGCCCGGCCCCTTCGAGCCGGACCCCTTCGAGCCGGGCCCCGAACTGTTGCGGGGTCCGCCTCCGCCGCCGCCGCGCGTGGACCCGCCGCCGCTCGCCTTCGAGCGGCCCTTGTCCGCTCCCAGCCCGGAGCTGGAGGACTTCATGCGGTCGGCATCCGCCTTTCCGCGGGCCGCCGCCTTGTCGCCCTTCGCCTTCATCATCGCGGTGTGGAGCTTTCCGTTCTGCTCCATCATCGCGACTTCCTGCGCGGTGCGACCCTCCAGCAGTGCAGCCTTCCGTGCTATTTCAGCCTCACGGAAAGGCGCTTCGCTTTCGTGGTTGTACCGCGCCATTTCCAAGCGCAGTTCCAGCCAGTCACCGAGACGGTCGGCAAGAGAACGAGGCTGGACGTATTCGCCTTCCTCGTATTCACCGTCATCTTCTCCAATTTCCGGCGGGGAAATTCCCTCGGAACGCAATGCCGTTGCCGGGTCCGGCGCGGCCGGAGTCATCGGCAACTGCATCGTCGTCTCTTCCGGCGACTCCGGGGGCGCGGCAGGAATGTCCTCCGGCGGCGGAATGGTGTCGCCGTAATCCGCGATCGGCGGCGGCACGTATGAGGACTCGCCGCGCCAGGGGCCGCGGACCAGGATCCCGTTCGGGTCATCCACGTCGGACACGGAGCACCTCCTTCCAGGGGGTTGACAGCGGGTGGGGTCTCGTGTGCACGCGTGTGCACGTGCACGTGTGCACGCATTACGCGAGACGAAGGCCCCGCCGGAGTGCAGCGGGGCCTTCATTGGTGGGTGCTCAGCTGCGCGGCGGGTGCTTGGTCACGACCTGCTCCGCGTACTGCAGCAGGTCGTTCCAGATCCGCTCGTCGCCCTCCACCCGCTGGTCCAGCGCCGCGATGAACAGGCGGCAGACCAACGCGAATCCGGAGTAGACGCCCGGCCTGTTCGCCTTGACGTCCTTGGCCATTCGGGATCGTGCCAGGCGGAGCCAGAATTCCATCTGCCCCGCCTCGCCGCGAGATTCGCGGGCTTTCCTCGCCTCTTCCTTCAGCCAGTTCTGACGCTGCTCTGCGGAGCGTTCAGCGCTACTGAGGGGGCGGTTCACGCCGACTCCCTGTCACCCAGGTCGTAAATCGACGTGGGACCACCATACCCGGAATTCTGACCCTGTCCACCCTGCTGCGGCGGACTCTGCGGAGCAGCCTGGAGCGGCGGTGCATTCTTCCGCCTCTTTTCCAGCTCCTTTTCCTTCCTTTTCGTGGCCGTATTCGCAACCGCCTCGTCGTGAGCCCGGCGCTTGAATGCGCTCTTTTCCAGGCCCTTGGTGACACCCTCGACGTGCTTGAGGACGTCCTTGAGGGCCCGTTCCACGGGCTGGGCGCGCATCCAGGCGTCGAACCAGCGGTCGCCCTCGACGTGGGTGTCGCGGCAGTGGACGCGGGTCTCCAGGGCCAGGGCCTCCAGGTTCCTGCCGATGTCCAGCAGGACCCGCTGAACATCCGCCAGGTACCGGGCGGTCGCCTCCGGGTTCTGCGCCACATCGCGCAGGGGTGCGTGATTCGGGTCGTTGCTGTGCATGCGGAAGACCTCCAGGTCTCGGGGTTGGGGCAGGAGAGAAGTCCTTGGTCCCCGAGGCTGTTGCGCGGGGTGGGGTGGTACTCGATTCGTACCTGGCCCGCTGTCCCCGCTCGGGGCGCGGTGCGGGCGAGCGGCCTGCTGGCCGTGGCCGCCACCGGTCCGCGCTCGGGTGTGAGCGGGGCCGGTGGCGACCATGGCCAGCAGGTCAGCGCCGCTTTCGCGGCAACAGACGGGGGTGGCACCACCAGCAGCCCGACCCGTGGTCGTACAGGCTGCGGGAGTGGGCCAGCAGGAACGGCGTGGCCAGCATCGTGGCGAGGGCGATCAGGCTGAGGATCACGCCGATCGCGTACTCCAGATTGCTCATGTCGAGTTCCTCTCAACTCAATGGACGTTCCGTCATTGCTCGGGAAGGGGCGGGCGAGCGGCCTGACGCTCGCGCTCACACACCGGTCCGCGCTCGGGGTGCGAGCGCGGGCCGGTGGCGACCGTGAGCGTCAGGTGGTGAGCGCCTCGCGCTCACCAGGCGCTCACCTATGCGCCCGGTGTGGCCTCTTCGACCTGAGCGCGCAGGCGCTGGGCGGTCGGGCGGGAGACCGGGGTGTCGGACAGACCCGCGTCGGTGAGCGCGTCGCGGATCTCCTTCCACTCGGGGCGGCGCCCGAGCTCGGTGTAGAGGAGACGGATGCGAGCGTGGCGGCGCTCGGTGAGCGCGTCACTCTCGCTGCGCGTACGAGCGCTCTCCGCTCGGTGAGCGTCGTCGTCCTCCGTGTCGCGCTCGCCCTCGTGAGCGCCGGAGGTGAGCGCCGGGCGCTCACGCTCACCGCGCGTCTCCTCAGAGGCGAGCGCGCTCATGTCCGGGCGAGCGTGCTCGCTCTCCTCCACCCGTTCGACGGTGAGCGCGTCCTCAGGGGTGAGCGTGTCGGCGAGCGCGGCGGGCGCCTCACCGAGCTTGAGCGTCATCCGCTTGTCCAGCGGAGCCTTCCAGCGCCACAGCCAACCGAACTCTTCCTTGAGCTGCGCTCGCAGGTACGTCTGCTCCTGGAGGCGGGTGAGCGCCTCCTCGTAGGAGGTGATCTCCCACAGGATCATCCGGCGGCGAAGCCGGGCAGTCGGGATCGGGGCGAGGATCCAGCGGCTGCGGCGCACCGTCTCCATGCGCTTCTTGCCGGTGACGGCGCCGATCCGCGTGCCGTACACGTGCGAGGCGATCTCGGAGAAGATCACCCAGAGCAGCGTGAGGGCTGCGTGCCCGATGCGGCCGCCGGCGGTGTGCGACGCCTGCCAGTTCAGGTAGACCGTCACCGCTGTCAGCGCGCGGGGCACCCAGCGGATCCAGCGGAGCTCCATGCCCATCCGGATGAGGATGAGGTTGGCGCCGGTGAACGCCGGGATGGCGACGTCGATGCCGACGGGGAGCAGCCACGGCCAGTCCCAGCCCCACGTCGCGGCCTTGGTCTCCAGCGCGGTGTAGGAGGAGAGCAGCCCGAGGGTGGAGACCGTCGCGGCCGCCAGGACGATCCCGACGACCAGCACCAGCTCCTGGCCGGACAGCGGCGGCACCCCGCCGGCGGGCCGGGCGTCATCGCGGGCCTTGCGCCGCTTGGCGCGCAACTCGGTCCGGATCTCCCGGCGCCGCGCCCGCCGGACGGTGCGCTGCGTCGCCGCTTCCAGGACCCGGTCCGCTTCGGCCAGGGCCTGGGCGGCGGCGGCCTGGTCGGCCGTGGTCTTCGCCGCTGCCTCCCGGGCCGTCTCCGCGTCCGTCTCGGCCTGCTCGCGCAGCCGGGCAACGTCCCTGTCGGCGGCTGCCCGCAGCTCCTCAACGGAGGTACGTGCGTCGGCCAGGGCGCGGTCGGCGTCGGCACGAAGGCCGGCGGCCACCTTCTCGGCCCCGGCCCGGACCTGCACGGCCTGGCCGTCCGCGCTCTCGCGCAGCCGGTCGGCCTCGCCCCGCGCCCGCTCCAGCACCTGTTCGGCGTCGGTGGTGGCCCGGGTGCGGGTCTCAACCGCGGTGCGCTCCGCGCCGGCCAGCAGCTCGGTGCGCACGTTCTCCGCGTCGGCGAGGACCTTCGCGGTGGCCTGCGCGGCCTCGGTGCGAACCTGCTCCGCCTGCGCGGCCGCCGTGTCGGTGACCTCCTGCGCCTGGCGGCCCGCGTCGGCGAGCAGCTGCTCGACAGTCACCTTGGCGTCGGCAAGGACCTTCTCGGCCTCACCGGCCGCGGTCGCCGCGACGGTGTCGGCCTGACGGCGCGCGTCGGCGAGCAGCTGCTCCGCCGTCGCTTCGGCGGAGGCGCGGACCTGGTCGGCGTCGGCGGCCGCCGTGGTGGCGGCCTCCGTACGGACCCGGTCGGCTTCCTTCATCACGTCGGCGATGATCTGCGCCTGCTCAGCGTTGACCGCCTCGGTGATCGAGGCGGCCTCCGTACGGGCGCCGTCCAGCAGTTCGGCGGCGAGCGCCTGGCCGTCGGCGACGATACGGGCCGCGTCATCGGCGGCCAGGTCCCGGATGTCGGCGGCGCGGTCGGCGGCGTCAGCCACGACCGGGTCGGCCTCCGGGTGCACCACCGGCACGGTGGTCTCGGGGGCGGCGGCCTGGGCGGGAATGGAGGCCGGCGTCGCAGGGGCCTTGGCGCGCCCGGCGCGGGGCTTCGTGTTCACCGCGGGATGGCGCCTGCGGCGGGTGGCGGTCTTGGGGGCCACGGGTGTCCTCTCTCTTCCGGGCGCCTCCCTACAGAAGGGGCACCGTGGAACTACGGCGGTGGGTAGGGTTGCGACCAGGCCCTCCGAGGCCCCGGCAGCTTGAATGCCGGGGACTCGGAGGGCCGTTGTGCTGGGCCGGGGCCTGGTGGTCAGGCGGCCGGGGCCGGGTCGCCGTAGGTGCGGGCGAACGTCGCGGCAGCCGCGAGCAGCCCGAAGACTTCCTCGACCGTGCGGGCGGGGTGCTGGTCCCAGTCGCTGTAGTCGGCGTAGGGCGCGCCGGTCAGGGCCCGGATGAGCAGGCTGAAAATCTCGCGCAATGCCGCCCGGGTGTCGGTGCTGAAGCGGTGGCCGGGGTCAGTTGTCACTGCATGGGCCATCGCGTGGCTGATGCTGCGCCCGGCCGTGAAGGTGGGGTTCCAGCCCGCGGTGCGCAGGATGGTGGTGGTGGCCTCCGCGTGGGCGGCGATCTGTTCGCCGGTGAGCGGCATGCCGCTGTTGCCCCAGCGCAGCCAGTCGGTGTAGCCGTCGGTCAGTTCCCAGGCGCGCTCGATCAGCGAGGCCGGGGTGCTGGACGGCATGGAGGCCGCGATCGTGCCGGCGACGAATACCTCGATGTCCCGGATGAACTCCCGTCCGGTCGCCTCGAGGTCCTGGTTGTGGTTCAGTCCGCGGTTGAGCTCGAACATGTTGTTCCTTTCGGTCTGGGTCTTCCGGGCTTTCCGGCTCCCCGTCAGCGGGGAAGTTCAGGGCGGCGGGACGTGGTCGCGTCCTGCTGGGTGAGCCAGGCGATGGCGGCTGCGGTCATGGCGTCGGCCGCGCCGTGGGGGTTGAGCGGGGCGGTGTCGATGTCGCGCATCGCGTCGACGGACGGCAGGAGCCGCATGTACTCCGGGTTCGCGAAGAAGATCGGGCTGCCCGACGGCAGCGGCACCAGGTCGTAGGTGTCACCCAGGCAGACCCGGTCGACGCGGCAGACGAAGGTGTGGCCGGCCTGCCCGGTCCAGAACATTTCCGGGTCGCGGTACAGGACGAACTGGCCCCGATGGAACTTGATCGCGGGGGTGGTGCTCTGGGCGCTGTCGCGCACGGCAACTCCTTGGCGGGTCAGATGGTCCGGACTGTCCGGCTCCCCGCCGCCCTGCCCGTGCCGTCGAACGAGACGGCGCGGGCAGGGGGAGGCAGTCGGCAGGCCAGCGCATCAGCGGATCCAGCGGCCGTCCTTGATGACCTGGCGGCCGTCCTTGAGCGTGAGGTCGGTGATGAAGGACGACATGGTGGTGCCGTCCATGGCGCGGCGGGTGTAGTCGGTGGCCCACACGTCTTCGCCATCCCGGGTTCCGAAGAGGCGGACCTCAGTGGCGTAGGCGGGTTCCAGGGCGGTCGCCGCGCTCTCGGCCCGGGACTCGCTGGGCAGCACAAGCGTTCCGCAGTTGTCGTTGAGGCCGATCAGGAAGAGGTCGTGCAGTTCGAAGCCGCGCACGTCGAGGATGCTCAGAATCGGCTCGGTCGAGCCGTGGGTGAAGACTGTGCTCGGGTGGGACTTCACCCAGCGGCTCTCACCGAACTTGCGCATGTCGAAGGCCATCGGGAACTCCTGTTTCGTCGTGTGGTCCGGACTGTCCGGCTCCCCGTCACCGCCCGACCCGCCCGACCCGGCCGCCACGGTGGTGGACGGCTGGTGCGGGCGGATCAGGCAGCCGTCAGGCAGCGGCGCGGCCGGCGAGCAAGGCAACCGTCTGCAGGTGGTCGCGCTGCTCCTTGATCGCTGCGGCCGTCTGCCTGACGAGCGGGGTTCCGCGGTAGTCGGGGTAGTCACCGGCGTAGCCGATGACCCAGCCGGTGGGGTCGAGACCGGCGCGCGCGTACGCCTCGTGGCGGGGGATGTGGTTGCCGAGGAACTTCTCGTTGACCGCGACGATGGCGGCGGCCTGCTCGTCCCACGCTCGTGCGGCCTCCAGCGCCTGGTCTTGCGCGGTGACCAGCGCGGACACTGCGGCGTGCCAGTGGGTGTCCGCGGTGGTGGCCAGGGCCGCGAAGGACTCGTCCATGCGCGTGCGGGCCTGAAGGGAATCGCTCCAGGCACGGGTGGCGGTGGGGCGCAGGGCGGCGAGTGCGCGGACGTATCCAGCGTCGTACCAGAGGCTGTGGGCCTCGCGGTACTCCTCCTCCAGCAGGTCGCGGGCGGCGTCGGTCAGGCGGGTATCGGTCCGCACCTCGCGGGGCAGGACGGGCTCCTTCTCCAACCCGGTGAACGCGGCGAAGGTGAAGAACACCGTGTTGTACTCGGTCTTGTCCACGCTCTGGAAGTGGAGGTGGTGGTAGGCGGCGGCCTGCTCGGCGGTCTGCTGCACGTCGTAAAGGCTGATCATGATCGGGGCCTCCATGGATTTCCGTGGGTTGTCCGGGCTGTCCGGCTCCCAGTCACCGCCCGTACCGGGCCGCCGTGGGTGCGGCGGCCGGTGCGGGCGGATCAGGCAACTTGCAGACCAGGTCAGCGGCGACCGATCGGCTTGCCGGACTCGATGTACTTCTTCGCGCGCTGCATCTCGTCGACGGTGAGGGTCTGGTTGATCAGGGACCGGGTGTCGGCATCGGCCGGGGCGACCATGGCGGCGGCCACGGCGATCGCGGCGCATTCCCGGTCGGACTTCTTCTTCCCGAACATGTGGATCTCCTTTGGATACGGGTGGGTGTGGCTGCCCGTCGGGCGGGCAACCGGCCGGGGAAAGGAGCACGGGATGGGCCGCGAAGTCGTGGCCCATCCCGCGTCACGGACGGCGCGGGCCGGAGCCGCGCAAGCACAGGTGTCAGCTGTGCCGGACTCTCACTTGCCGTTGAGTCCGAGCACCGACTCGGCGTGTCGCCGCAGGGCTTCTTCGGCCTGCTGGCGGGCTTCCTCCGCCTTGGCCGCGGCCTCGGCGGCCGCGGCCGCGGCCGCCTGCTGGTCCTCGAGGGCGCTCATGCGGCGTACCCCCCAACCTGCTCGCTCGCCTTGAAGACAATGTCGGCGGTGGTCATGCGCAGGGCGGGCTGGCGGTCGTACGCGCCGGGGACCATGTCGGCGTAGGTCCGGCGGGCGCGGCGGCCGCCCATCCGGGCCCGGTCGTCACCGTCGACGACGAGGCGACGGACAAGCCGGTGGAAACTGGTGTCGGTCTCGTCGCGTTCGTAGCCGCTGCCGTTGTGTCCGCTGCTGTCGTCCTCGCGCCGGATGTCGTCACCAATGACTCCGGCACGCGGGGGAGTTGCCATAATGCTCATGCGGATCAGATCTCCTTGCTCGGAGGATCCGTGCTGGCCCCCGGCACATGTGGCGTTCCAGCGCCGTGTCGGGGGTCGCCCCGTTTGGGGCGGCGCACGTTGGGGGTCTCCTGTAGCCCCACGCCGACACCAGCCCGCGAACCGGCGGGCTGGGGACGACGTGCAGAACAGGAGCAGGTCAGGCTGCGGCCGGCAGGCTGTAGTCCTCGCATGCGAAGTCGAAGTCGTCGGTGACGTCAGCACCGGCCGCGTCGTAGACCGCGATGTTCCAGGCCTCGCCCCGGTCGGCAGCGCGCATGGTCATCGCCCCGATCCGCTCCACGACGTCGCGCCGCAGGCCTGTCTTGGTGACCGGTCCGGCGTCCGTGGTGTAGGCGAGCGTGTACCGCTCGCTGCGGGCTGCGGCGGTGAGCTCCAGGAGGTGCTGCCAGTCGGCCGCGGCGGCGATGGCGAGGCGGCCGGGCTGGCGAATCTCGCGGTCGACCGCCAGTTCCTGACCGGTACGGCCGCCGCGGACCAGATCGTCGCTCGCCCGGTCACCGGCCCCGTCGCGCAGCGCGAGCTCCTCGCAGGCCGGCCTGACAGGGCAACCTGCACACAGCTTCTGGGCGGCCGCCTGCTGCGCCGCCCAAATCGCGGGCGGCAGCCAGTCGTTGCGGTTGAACAAGGCGTTCCGGCCACCGCAGCGGGCGCCGGCGTCGACGGCGACCTGGAGCACGGGGCGGCGAGCGAGACGGGCGGCCTCGGGGCTAATCCGGTTGAGCGTCATAACGATTCCTTCCGTGGCGGGCTGGTGTGCGGGCAGCGTGATGAGCCCCCAGGCCGGAGTGCCTGGGGGCTCTGTGGTGGTTCTGACTGGTCGTACGAGCGGCTACCGGCGGTGCCGTTCGAGCTGCTCCTTCCTCGTCGCCAGGAGCGTGACCGCACTCATGAGGTCGGCACGCTCCCAGTCGGTGAGCTGCGGCGCGTCGGCCTTGTGAGGGTTGAGGGTCTGGATGAGCGCGGCCAGGGCGTCGTCGGTCCGCTGGAGATCGGCGTCGCCCACCTTCTTGGCGTGCTGGTCCCACTGCTGCTCGTGCAGCAGGCGCAGCCCCCATGCGCGCTGGTCGGCCCACTCCTCCTGCTGCGTCTGCCTCTGGCGGCGGAGGGGTGCGGTCCGCTGGGTGTGGGCAGCGAGCTGGGCGAGCCGGCGGCCATCGGCGCAACGGGACTCTGCGAGGGCACAGGTGGTGCAGCTCGTAATGTGCGAGTGGACGA
Organism: Streptomyces sp. NPDC015032; assembly: GCF_043080425.1. Taxonomy (NCBI): domain Bacteria; kingdom Bacillati; phylum Actinomycetota; class Actinomycetes; order Kitasatosporales; family Streptomycetaceae; genus Streptomyces; species Streptomyces sp. NPDC015032. Next base: position 16,332 of record NZ_JBIBVN010000042.1, read on the forward strand.
GCTTCGGCGCGGCTTCGGCGATGCGGCGGGCACCCGCGCACCGTGACTTCGCGGGGGCGCAGGTGGTGCAGGCCGCGAGGTGCGCGCTGAGGAGCTTCGGCGCGGTCTCGGTGATGCGACGGGCATCGGCGCACCGTGACTTCGCGGGGGCGCAGGTGGTGCAGGCCGAGACGTGCGCGCTGAGGAGCTTCGGTGCGGCTGCGGCGAGACGGCGGCCGTCCGCGCAGCGGGGTGTGGTGGCGGAGCAGGTCGTGCAGCCCTTGACGTGGATCTCGTTCATCCTGCGTGCCGTCTTGTCGTCGACGAGGCCGCCGACGATTTGCATGACAGCCGGGGTGGGGCCCGCCTGGGGCTTGCGGGCGACGCGGTCGGCGCGGCGTCCGTTGGTTTCCGCGATGCCCTCTTCAAGGCGCCGGCGCCACTTCTCCTCGTCGACGTTGATGACGACTAGGCGGTGGCTGCCGGGGCAGCGGACCGGGTCCTCGGTGCCGGCGGTCTCCGTGTGGTGCGGGACGAGCTTGGCCGTGGCCCGCTCTGTCGCGGCGACGCGGATCGGGACCCAGGTCCGGCAGCTCGGGCAGACCAGCGAGATGCAGGCGGGGTCGAGGTCGTACTCGTGCGGCTGCAGGGTGGAGACGACGAGGGGGTCGAGGTGGCTGATCGTGCGGGACCGCGTCCGGCGCTTGCGCTGACGGCTGACAATCTCGACCTCAAGGAGGGCTGTGGTCATGGGGAATCTCCTCACGGACAGGCGGGGCGGATGATGCGTCGCGGGTGCTCTCTCGGCCCGTCAGGCCACGCCGGTAGGTTCCCGGACGGTCCTGACGGACTGACAGCGCATTCGCGCTGCGACGGTGCACGCAGCAGGCATGGGCCCGGAGGAGTTAGTTGCCTCAGACTCCGGGGCCACCGAAGTGGCGATCCGCTGCGATGGTGCGGTTGTGCGGTTGTGCGGTGGTGGGGACCGGTGGGGGCTTTTGCCGACCGCCTCACCTTATCGACATGCATAACTTAGCTGATACAGTTCGGGGTGTGTCAAGTGGTTCATTGATTAAGCTATGGAAGCTAGCTAAGCGAAGGAGGTCGACCTACCATGTCGCTCGTGAGCAACAACGAGGCCGTGCAGCCATACCAGCGAATCGTTCAGGACGTCCGCGACAAGATCCGCTCCGGTCGACTGACAACCGGGACGAAGCTGCCGAGTACGCGAGAGCTGGCCGACCGGTACGGCGTTGCGCCAGGCACCGTCCAGCGGGCTCTTTCCGAGCTGCGAACGGCTGGGCTGATCTACTCCCATCAAGGTCGGGGGTCCTACGTGAGCGAAACCGCAGGTGAGGCCGACCGGGACCCAGCCGGACTCGCTATCAAGGCGCTTGAGGCCCAAGTGGCGGAGCTCTCCGCCCGCCTGGACAACGTAGAGAGACGCATTGATGGTTGATCTTCCTCCGATCACCGTCGTTCTCATCTGTAGCGTCCTTTCGCCAGCTTCTGGTTCGTTCCACTGACTGTTCTATTGCTCCTCGCCCTCATCCCGGGAGGGGAACAACGGGGCCCAGCAAGGTGGCTCCATAGGCCCCATCTGAGAGAGGGTGAGGCCACCGCAACACCCGCAAATCGACAAAGAGTTATGGAAGAGGAAGGGGCAGCATGGGGCAGCAGCCGAAGGAGCTGACACCGGACGCCGGCCCCTGGCACCGATGGGGATACGAACTCCGGGAGACCCGCACCGAACGCCGCCTTTCTCAGCAGGACCTCGCCCAGACTGTGCTGTGCGACAAGGCTCACCTGGGCCGATTCGAGCGCGCGGAGCGGCCCGTACCGCGCGCCATTGCCGTCGCGGTCGACAACGCGCTCAATGCGGGCGGCGCGTTAGTCCGCGGCTGGGATCGTGCCAACCGTGAGCAGCCCAGTGAGACGCCTCCGCATGGACTAGTACGAGGCCATGGGGCCAACCTCTTGGTTCATGGGGCCAGGCAACCGTCGGACCTGGTCACGGGCCTGTCTGTGCAGGCAGGCTCAGAGGTTGACGACACGGACACGGTCGTCGTCCCCTGCCGAATCCACGGAAGGATCAGCTTCGTGCCTGTACCCCGCCGAGTCGTCCTCGCTTCCGGCCTTACTGGACTCGCCGCAACCGCGCTCCCCGTTCCAACAGCAGCCGCCGACGCCCTAGCCGCCGACATGAACTCGCCTGTCGAGCACTACGCGCAGCTCCGCCGCGTAATGATCCAGACTGACAACCTGATCGGTCCTCGGCACGTCCTGCCTGCGCTCCAACAACATCTCACCCAACTCGCAGCACGCCGCCGGGCCGCGCGCGGCGTCGATGCCGCCCAGCTCCTCGCCCTGGAGACCCGGTACGAGGAGCTCGCCGGATGGCTCGCCCAAGACATCGGCGACGAACGCACTGCCCACGGCCACACCGCGAAGGCCCTGGACGCCTCACACATCACCGGCGACAGCGACCTGACCGCCTACATCCTCGGTCGGAAAGCCCAGCTCGCCATCGACACCGGCCACCCCGCAGACGCCCTAGGGCTCGCGACCGCCGCCCGGAGAACCGCTCGTCCCGGCAGCCGCCTTGAGGTCATCGCAGTCATGCACCAGGCCCACGCCCACGCCGTCCTCGGCGATGCCACCGAGGCTCTGAGGGAGTACGACACAGCGCTCACGCTCCTCGGTCGAGCGCACAGCGACGGTGTCTGGGGCTCCTGGCTCGACGAGGCATATGTCAACACTGCCCGCGCCCGCTCGCTCGCCGCACTCGGCCAGTACGAGCAGGCCGCCATCGGCTTTGACGCCGCCATTGCCGCCCTGCCTATCGCCTACCGGCGCGACCGCGGCGTCTATCTGGCCCGTGCCGCCCGTGCCCACGCCGGAGCCGGAAGCCCGACCCTCGCCGCCCAGATCGGCCTTCAAGCCGTGGGAATCGCCGCGGAGACCGGGTCCGCTCGCATCATCAGCCAGCTCGACCGCCTCGACCAGACACTCGCCCCCACCAACCGCGAGCAGGGCGTGGCAGAGTTCCGAGCCGCCCTCGACAAGATCGTCCTGCACCAAGCCTGACCACCCACCAGATCCTCCACCGCGTTCTCGGAGCCGCCTCATGTCCCGCCCGTACGTACTTCTCTCCGCCGCGACAAGCGTCGACGGCTACCTGGACGACACCAGCTCCGACCGGCTGCTGCTCTCCAACGCTGACGACTTCGACCGTGTGGACGAGGTGCGCGCCTCCTGCGACGCGATCCTGATCGGCGCGACGACCATGCGGCGGGATAACCCCCGCCTGTTGGTCAACTCCGAGGAGCGCCGCGCGAAGCGGATCGCGGAGGGCCGGTCGGAGTACCCGCTGAAGGTGACGGTGACCGCCTCCGGCGACCTCAACGCAGATCTGAAGTTCTGGCACTTCGGCGGCCAGAAGCTGGTCTTCACGGTCGACTCCGCCGTGGACAAGGTGAAGGCGACGCTCGCGGACCTCGCGGACGTGGTCAGCGTCGGCCCTGAGCTCGACTGGGGCCTGGTCCTCGACGAGCTCGGCCGCCGCGGCGTCGGCCGGCTCATGGTGGAGGGCGGCGGCACGATCCACACCCAGCTCATGGCCCAGGACCTGGCCGACGAAGTCCACCTCGCCGTCGCGCCACTGCTCGTGGGCCAGGCCGATGCCCCGAAGTTCCTGGGCACCGCCGACTACCCGGGCGGGTCGACCGCCCGTATGCGGCTGCTGGAGGCCCGCGCGATCGGCGACGTCGTGCTGCTCCGCTACGCCCCAAAGGAGCGCAGCTGATGCACACTCCCGATCGGGACGAGGACCTCCGCTGGATGCGGCGCGCGATCGGCCTCGCCGCACTGTGCCCCCCGGCCACCGGGGCGTACTCGGTGGGCGCGGTCATCGTTGCCGAGGGCGGCACCGAGCTCGCGGCCGGCTACTCGCGCGAGGCCGATCCGCGTGAACACGCGGAGGAGGCCGCCCTCGCGAAGCTCCCGGCGGGCGACCCGCGGCTGGCCACGGCGACGATCTACTCGTCCCTGGAGCCGTGCTCCCAACGGAGCGCAGATCGTACTCCGTGCACGCAGCGGATCCTCGAGGCCGGGATCCCGCGCGTCGTCATCGCCTGGCGCGAACCGCCGTTGTTCGTTGCCGACTGCGTGGGGGTCGAGCAGCTCGCCGAGGCGGGCGTGGACGTCGTGGAGCTGCCGGAACTCGCGGAGGCCGCACGCGCCGCGAACTCGCATCTGGGGCTCTCGTGACCACGCCTGTCCGTAATCTCGGCATCGCCGTTTCGTTGGCGGCAGGCCAGGCGCTTCCCTCACAAAGAGATCCAGTGATGTATGGTTTCGGAGAACATCAGGTGGGATGGAGGCTGCCATGTCGGATCCGCTGCGTCGAGACGATGCCCTAGTGGATGCTGACACGCTGCCTCCGCCGCACATTCGTCGGCAGCTGCGCATCGCCGCGAACCTCACTCAGGAGGAAGTCGCCGAGGCCCTCGGCGTCAGGCGCCTCGCCGTCGTCGGATGGGAAGCCGGCCGCACGCAGCCCCACCGCGGCAACCGCCTGAAGTACGCGGAGTTCCTCCGCGGCCTGGCCAAGGAGCACCCGGCCGTTGCCCAGGGAGGTCCGCGTGAGGACTGACCTCGGTCCCGGTTTCGGGTACGCCGACTCCGCCTTCGGTTTCGAGGGGGCCGGGGTGACGTAGCCGCCACCGGCCGCGCGCGCCAAACGAGTGGACTGCAATCCGCTCCGGCCTCGCGCGGCCCTTCGCGCCGACCATCAGGTCGGCCGCCCAGTCCCCGGTTCGCACCCGGCTCTGGGCTCCAGCTCATCGAGCTGGGTTCAGCAATCCATTCGCACCACCCGGTCCGCGAGGACCAAGCAGCAACCGCAGCGGCCCCCCTGCAAGGGGGCTTCTGCACCGTTCCGCCGACCCCTGCAAGGGCCCTTGGAACATCCGTTCGAATCACGCAAAGGAAAGGACTCGCCTCTGGTTCTTCGTCCGGTGCCCGCTCCTCACGGAGGGGGCTCGGTATCTCCCAGTTCGCCCGTCGGCCGTCCCGCGTTGCGGGGTGGTCCGGCTCGCTTATGAGAGTTGGTGTCCTCGCCATAGTGCCCGATCTGGTGTCCCCTGAAAAGTCGAGCCCCGCCCGTTTCAGCACGGTTCGCACCTTTGGCGCGTTTCACGTGACGGAACAGGTGTCCCTTATTTCCCAGTTCGCGGCTTCTGAACAGGAAGTGGCTCTTCCTGTAGGAAGCCACGAGCTGATCGTTTCGCCTGGGTCTGTCCAGCCGTTCCTCAGCAGAGTCCACCGGCGCTCACTTCCCGTCCAGCGGGACGGCGTCAAGGTTCTCGCCCACCGTGCGGGAGCGCGGGGAGTGACCCGGGCTGAGCAGACTTTGTCCACAGGCTGCCTGGTGCAGGGTCGGCGGGTGGATGACGAATCGCATGTTCTGCCTGCTCAGGGGGGTGTCCGCTTTGGCGTGTACACCGGCCCGATGACGACACAGATGGCTCCGGCTCTCGGCTCAGTCGGCGGTGGCCTCCAGCGGCGTGTCCGCTTTCTTCTCGACGAACACCCAGCGGTCGTTTCTACCCGTTCCGGGTGGAACGGTCATCCACAGGGATCCGTCGTCGGCAATCAGGAGCACTCCCCGCGCGTGGAGAGTGTGCAGGTGCTCTCGGGCCTCTTCTGGTGGGATGCCCATGGTTTCGGCGAGGCCGGTCGCAAGGTCTGTCCGGACCACGAACTGATCGAGCTGGCGCGCGGCCATGAGCGGAACGCGCGGCCCGTAGGTCCTGCGGTACTCCAGCATGAATCGCATGCCGAGAGCCGCATCGGAGTCCGGCCCGAAGTCGTCGTTGACCTTGTTCATCACCGCTTCGTCCGTACCGTTCGGCGTGTCCCACTCCCGGTAGTGGAGGCCGGGCGGTTTGAGGTCGTAGAGGTACTGCGGACGGGCTGGCCTTACGGGGCGTGGGCCAATGCGTTGGGCTGCTGCGGCCCGGCGTGCGGCTTCGCCAGCGCGACGGGCGGCGGAGTTCTTCTTGGCTGCCATGACCCGCACAACGATCGGATCAGCAGCAGGTTCCCGTTCACCCCGGTGTGCCGCGTGGACGGGGGTGCGTTCCTGTGATGTCGAGGGCGACGCTCGTCGCAATGCAGCCGGACCCGTCCGACGACTCCCTGGATAGCTCTGCGGGCATTCCTCGGCAGCGGGCCGCGCTGCGGTCGGTGCCGGCCTCCGGGCAGACAGGCGACGGCTCGGAAAACCCGCTGCGTCTGGGTCGGAAGATGCGGCTGCGGCTGCTCGCTGCGGTCCAGGCGCTGCTGGCGGACCCTTCGATCGCCGGGCAGTCGGACGTGGCGAGGCTCGCGGCAGTGGTGCTGTATGCGAAGTCGCGGGCCCCGAAGGGCAACAAGAACGACAACGTGACGTCGATTTGGGTCGCGGAGCTGGGCCGATGGATGGGCGTGGGCGAGTCCACGGTCAACCGCCGGGCGCTGCCGCCGCTGCGTGCGTCTGACGGGCTGCACACCGAAGTGGTGCGGAACGAGGAGGGTCACCCGACCGGGCTGAGGTGCCTGGTGATGCCGTTGTGGCGGGCCCGCACGCATGGCGGTGCCGGGCATCCGCTGGCGCTGAACAAGGCGGAGCTCGCGACGCTGCTGCGCCTGATCGAGGCGCTGTTCGGGCACGGCTGGACGCCGGAGGACAAGGAACCGACGCCGCCGGGGCTGCTGGCCGGCCGTACGGGCAAGGGGGCGGCGACCGACCGGCTCGGGCTGCTGCTGATGGTGCTGAACACGAGGGCGTCGGGCTGGCTGCAGCTGTGCGGCGGCTCGGTGAAGGCGAAGGAGGGGCGGGGGGCGGCGACGCTGGCCCGGCTGCTGGGCTGCTCGCCCTCGGGGGCCCGGAAGGTCCTGGCACGGCTGACGGAGGCCGGTGTCGTGGCGCGGCAGCGCAAGGCGACGTCGACGCGGATGAACGGCCGGGCCCGGCTCATGCTGCTGCCGGTGGCCCGTGCGTACGGCCGCACGCCGGCCTCTGTGGAGGCGGTTTCGGGCTCCGACACCGTGTTTTCGGCGCGTCCCGATGGTGCAGTCGGAGATCATGCTCCGGCCGATGCTGCTGGTGCCCTTGGTACGTCTGGGATCGGCGGTGCTGAGGGCACTGGGGACGCGGAGATTCAGGAGCGCCCCGATAGTGCAGAGCTCCACGCACACCACGCTTCTGGGGTTACTCCCGTAGTTCCTCCGCAGCTTGATTGTGGTTTTTCCGGCGAAGGCCGTGGTGGGTTCGGTGGTCTGCCGGACCGTGCGTGCGAGCGCGAGGGCCAGGCCGTGGACGGCGATGCCGCTGCCCGGCTGACGCTGGTCGACGACGAGGGTGGCCCGCTGCGCGGGGAAAAGCCGAAGAAGTCCCCGGTCGTTGAAGGCCGGAAGGGCGGGTTCGGAGCGGTGGCCGGCGGCAGCGTGCGAGCCGTAAAGGGCCAGGGTCAGGGCAGGCAGCAACAGGGAAGGGTGGCTCTGCCGTCGCTGGATGTGCGGGCCGTCCTGGCTCCGGTCCGGCTGGTCTGGGCTCGCCTGGAGCGTCCGGCCGTCCGGCGCCTGGTGGAGGCCGCGGCCCGTACCGAGCTGGCCCGGGTGGTCGGGTTCGCCGGGCCCGCCGACGCGCCGCAGATCCTCGCCGACCGGCTCGCCCGGCGCCTGGAGAGCCAGATGCGGCTGGGCGGTCCGATCACGGATCCGGTGGGCTGGCTGATCGGCCGGGGCCTGCCGCAGCTCCGGCTGTGTGCGGAGCCGCGGTGCGATGAGGGCGCTCTGCTCGACTCCGGTCGGGACTGCCCGCGCTGCGAGGACCGGCAGGTCGACAGCCGTGCCACCCGCCACGCGGTCGCGGCCGCCGTCGACGCCGCGATGCCCGGAGCCTCCGAGACCGAGCGGCGGGCGGCCACCGACCGGCAGCTGCACGAGACCGTGACGGCCAGGGCGTGGGCGAAGGCGTACGAGTGGGAGCAGTGCCGCGCCCAGCAGGCCGAAGCGAAGGCGGCCCGCGTCGAAGCAGCCGCCGCGCAGCCGGCCGACGACGCCCCGGCCGCGCCGGTGGCACCGGTTGTACTGCCCGCACCCCGCCCGGTCGCCGCCGCTCCGGTCCTGTTCGCCGACGTCGACGACGACCAGGAGCTGGTCCTCGAGGACCTGACCCCCGACCAGGTGCGCGACTGGCGGGTGCGGGCGATGAAGGACCACCAGGTCGTCTTCGACCACATCGACCGCTACGGCGAGCCGTCGGCCAGGCGCCTGTTCAGCAACCAGCTGGTCAACGAAGCCCAGCACCTCTCCAGGCTCGGGCACCTGAACCTCGGCTACTCCACCTGGGGGCAGGCGTGAGCGGCAGCGAGGTGTCCGGCGTCGACCTCGCGCGCCAGGCCTTGATCGCGGCCCGGGAAGCGGCGAAGAAGGACGGCGCCACCCGCCAGAAACCGAAGCGGCGCACCGGCACCGCCGCACGACGCGATGGCCGCGAGCCGCTCGGGCTGGGGAGCGCGATCGGCATGATGATGACCGAGCGCGGCATGGCCGCCCCGGCCGCCGGCGGCAGCGTCCTCGCCCACTTCGACACCATCCTCGCCGCGGCCGTGCCCGAACTCGCCGACCGCGTCCAGGCCGTGGCGTTCGACGCGGACACCGGCCGCCTGGACGTCGTCCCCGATGCCCCCGCGTACGGCACGAAGCTGCGCTGGAGCGCGCTGAAGGTGATCGCGGCGGCCAACGAAACGGTGCCAGGCTCGAACGTCCGCGCGCTGCGCGTCCTGGCACCCGCGTTCGTGAAGGCCGGCCCCACCGCGGCGGTCACCACCCCGGCCGGGCAGTCGGCCGCGCCCGCCGTGCCGGTGGAGCGCCGGACACCGCCGGACGGCTACCGCCTCGCGATCGAGGCACACCGCCAGGCCACCCGGCCGTCCCGGGCCGACCCGCACGTCGCGGCAGCGGTGGAGCGGCAGACCGCCGCGATGCGGGCACTGGCCCGGCGCGCGTTCCCCGAGCCGCCCGCAGCGCCGGACGACGTGCCGGCCCCGATCGAGCAGGCCCGCGCCCAGCGCCGCCACCAGGCAGTGGCGACCGAGGCCGCCGCGCTGCGCCGGGCCCGGTCCGAACGCGCGGCCCGGGAAGCCGGGACGACGGCCATCGTCCCGCGACCGGCTGCCCTGCGCACCACCGCCTGAGTGCGCGGCAACAGCGTCTGCTCGGCCATTGCGGGTGCCGGACTGGATAGCTCGGAGCATATGAGCGGGTACGTCAGGACTGCTCCCGCACCCGTCCTCTACTCGCAGTAGAGTGTGGGTATGGCAGACGAAACGAGCATCAAGGTGAGCGCGGCCACGCGTGACCGGCTGTCCGCGCTGGCGACCGAGCACGGCACCACGATCCGGCAGCTCGTCGAAGAGCTCGCCGAGGGCCGGCCGACCCAGGCCGAGTACGCGGAGCGAGCCGAACAAGCCCGCGCCGAACTCGCCTCCGTCCTGGGCACCGCCCCCAGCGAGCAGGCCGAGACGAAAGCCCGCAGCCTCCTCCAGCGCCTCGGCGCCCGCCAGGACCCGGCGGCCGCATAGTGGGGCCCATCGCGGTCGTCCTCGACCACACGACCGCCACCGCACTCCACGACCCCAAGGACCCGCACAACGAGGCCGTCGCCGCGTTCTACGTCCAGGCCTCCGGCGGCCTGGGCACCCTTTACGCCCCGGTCCTCTCCCTCACAGTCGGCGACACCGAACGGCCCGGCCTCCTCACCTACATCCACGGGCTGCGGTTCATCACGATCGAGCCTTTCGACACCGCCGCCGCGCTCACCGCCACCGAACTGCTGCACGCCGGGCACCCCTGGGCGGCCGTCCACGCCATCCACGCCGCCCGCCCCAGCGCCGACTTTCCGGCCGGCCGCTTCCTCCTCACCCTCACACCTGGGCTGTACGAAGGAACCGGTGTCCAGGCCGTCCACCCCGACCAGTAGAACGCCCGGCAGGGAAGGCATCGCCCGCCAGCAGGTCACGGCCGCCAACAAGGCGGCGGGCCGGATCGTCAGGTCCAGCTCCATCGCCGTCGCCGGCGTGGCGGCGGCGGCCAGGAAAGGGGCCGGCCAGAAGACGAAGAAGAAGCAGCGGATCGTCACGACGGTGCGGCGCGACGGGCGCGAGCTGATGGGCCTGGGTACCGCGATCGGCGCGCTGGTCATCGAGCGGGCCTGGGAGCTCCCGGCCGCTGGCGCTTCCCTGCGCGAGCGGTGGGCAGCTATCGCCCCCGAGCTCGCCGGGCACGTCGCCGCCGTGGCGTACGACCCGGACCCCGGCCGGCTCACCGTGTGCCCGGAGTCGTCGGCCTGGGCGGCGAAGGCCCGCCTGGAGCAGCCCCGCTCATCGCGGCCGCCAACAAGGCCGCAGGCCGGGCCGTGGTGCGCGCTCTGCGGATCCTGCCGCCCGGCGCCGTCCCCGCACCCGGTCCGGCCGATGTCGCCCCGGCGGACCCGGCCCCGTCCGTGCCCACCGGTCCGGCGAAGACCAGGGAGACAGCGTGCGAGGGATACCGCCGTGCGCGGGCCGCGCACCAGGAGGTCACCGCGCCGTCCCGGGTGGACTCAGGCATCGCGGAGGCGGTGGAGCGGCAGACCAGGGTGATGCGCGAGCTGTCCCGCAGGGCGTTCCCCGAGACCGACGTTGTTCCGGACGATGCGCCGGCCCCGATCGCGGCGGCTCGTACCGAGCGCCGTCGCCAGGCCGACCCCTGCGCCGGGCCCGTACAGAGTGTGCGGCGAGGGAGGCCAGAACGGTGGCCGCGCTCCCGCAGTCGGCTCCGCAGGGGAGAACCGCGTGAGGGGAGTACCGAGCGACTGATCCCGCCCCCAAACTGGCCGCACACCCGCGCCCCCGATCCGTCCCGGCTCGTTGCGATCCTCGGCCGCCCCGAAGGGCGACCGCCACCCGCGGCGGCGCCATGGATGAGGACGTTGCCGAGGCTGTTGCGATCCTCGGCCGCCCCGAAGGGCGACCGCCACTCGGACGGCCGCTCTGCGCGGGCCCGTCGGTGGCCGGTTGCGATCCTCGGCCGCCCCGAAGGGCGACCGCCACTCGAGTCCGCCGACGTACCGCCCCTGGCCGAGAAGACGTTGCGATCCTCGGCCGCCCCGAAGGGCGACCGCCACCCGGACGTGGCGAAGCTGGCGGCCGTGGTGCTGCTGGCGTTGCGATCCTCGGCCGCCCCGAAGGGCGACCGCCACTTCGCCGGACGCTCCGCAACGACCGCAAACAAGGTGTTGCGATCCTCGGCCGCCCCGAAGGGCGACCGCCACGGGACGGCGCCCGTTCGCTCGTGCGCCAGCACTCGGAGTTGCGATCCTCGGCCGCCCCGAAGGGCGACCGCCATAACAGCGTCGCTGCCGAGTACGGCATCAGCGTCAACGGGTTGCGATCCTCGGCCGCCCCGAAGGGCGACCGCCACTCCAACGTGTTCGTCGACGCTGACGGCAAGGTCGTTGTTGCGATCCTCGGCCGCCCCGAAGGGCGACCGCCACGCCGTGTAGCCGCAAGTTCGCGCGAGCCTCCAGTGGTTGCGATCCTCGGCCGCCCCGAAGGGCGACCGCCACCCGGGGGCCCATTCCGGGCCGTGAACGTCTGCTGCCGGTTGCGATCCTCGGCCGCCCCGAAGGGCGACCGCCACGTGGTGCTCATGGCGTGGGTCCTTCCGGGGGTGAAAGTTGCGATCCTCGGCCGCCCCGAAGGGCGACCGCCACCATCCGGGGTCGACGCCGACACGAGCGGGGTCACGGTGTTGCGATCCTCGGCCGCCCCGAAGGGCGACCGCCACGAGCGCGTCCCCGATCAAGGCCCGCTCCGCGTCGGTGTTGCGATCCTCGGCCGCCCCGAAGGGCGACCGCCACGCTGAATGACCTGCGGATTCACTATAGAGGGCGGGTTCATGCTGAGAGGAGGGAGTGCTGATATGCGCACGAAGTGGGCATTTTTCTTCGGTGTGATAGGCGTGTCGTGTGTGTGCTTGGGGTTCCGAAGTGCCAAAGCGGTTCGTGGCGGGGCCGTACTCGCGCCTGCGTCGGTCTCACGTGTCCATGGCCGTGTCAGTGGCTCATCTTAGGGTGGCGGTTTCTGATTAAGGCGGTTCGAACCTCGGGGGATCAATGCCGGAGCGTGAGTTGTTCGCCCACAGCCGTAGTCCGCAGTCGGGGTGCCGGCACCGCCTGGAGGACCATCTGCGTGGCTCAGCGGCCTTGGCCCGAGCCTTCGCCGAGGCTTTTGGTGCTGGTGAGGTGGCTGGGTACTTGGCGCTGGTTCATGACGTTGGGAAGGGGTGCTGCGCCTGGCAGGACCGCTTGGTCTTTCATGCCGAGCCGATGGGCAAGCCGGTAGGGATTCCTCACAAAGAGGCCGGCACTGTGCTTGCTGTGCGGGCGGTGGGGCGTCAGCTTGCCGCTGTGGTGCAAGGGCATCATGGAGGGCTGCCGGACCAGGGCAAGATCAAGGATGTGCTGGCCGAGTTACGAGGGGCTGGGCAGGACGCGGATCGTGCCCGGGAGGCGACAGGGGCCGTGGCCCGGGTGGTGCCAGAGATCTTGCGGGACGACCGGATTCTGCCGCCGGCCTGGCTCGCTGGGCTTGAGTCGCCGAACAGGAGGGCGCTCGCCCTGGATATTTTCACTCGCATGGTGTTCAGCTGTGTGGTCGACGCGGACTACCTCGATACCGCAGCCCACTTCGCCGGCGGGAAGCCGCGCGTGGCCGTGCGCGCGGACATGGGGGAGTTGCTGAAACGTTTTGAACGGCGGAGAGCGCGGTTGCTCGCCCGGCGTGAGGCGTCCCCGGTGGACGAGCTGCGGGAGCGGGTATATGAGGAGGCGCTGACGGCGGCTGCGGGTGTGCCGGGGATGTATGTGCTGCATGTGCCGACGGGCGGGGCGAAGACGATCGCGGCGGGTGGGTTCGCGCTGCGGCACGCGGCTGAGCACGGCCTGGGGCGCGTGGTGTTCGCTGTTCCGTACATCAGCATCACGCAGCAGAACGCTGACGTGTACCGCGATCTGCTCGATCCTTCTGAGGGCAGCGAAGACGGGCCTGTTGTGCTGGAGCACCACAGTTCAGTAGAGCTGGACGAGGAGGACGGTGCGGGGGCCTGGGCGCGTCTGGCGGCCGAGAACTGGGATGCGCCGGTTGTGGTGACGACGACGGTGCAGCTGTTCCAGTCCTTGTTCGCGCGGAAGCCTTCCGCGATGCGGAAGCTGCACCGGTTGGCGGGGTCGGTCATCGTGCTGGACGAGGTCCAGGCGCTCCCTGACCGGTTGCTGATTCCGATCTTGAGCGTGTTGCGTGGTCTGGTGGAGCACTTCGGGGCGTCGGTGGTGCTGGTGTCCGCGACGCAGCCGTCGTTCTGGTCTCTGGCACAGTTGGAAGGGCTTCCGCGTCGCGGCTTGGTGGAGGACGTGACAGGGCTGTTCGAGGCGCTGCGGCGGGTTCGGTATGAGTGGCGTCTGGGGCCGGAGTTGGCGTGGGAGTCGATCGCGGGGGAGATCGCGTCTGAGGGCGGGGATCGGGTTCTGGCGATCGTGAACACGACGCGGGACTCGGCGCGGCTGCATCGCCTTCTGTCGGGGGCGGGTGATGGCGGGGTGGGGGTGGCGGCTCCGGTGTGGCACTTGTCGACGAGGATGACCGCTGGGCACCGGCGTGAGGTGATCAGGCATGTGCGGGGTGAGCTTGAGGCCGGGCGTCCGGTGCACGTGGTGTCTACGTCGTTGATTGAGGCGGGGGTGGATGTGGACTTTCCTCGGGTGTACCGGGCGTGGGCGCCGGCAGAGGCGCTGCAGCAGGCGGCGGGCCGTTGTAACCGTGATGGTCGTTTGTTGGAGGGGGGCACGGTTGTGGTGTTCCGGCCGGTTGACGGCGGTGTCCCGAAAGATTTGTCGTACAAGGCGGCCCTGGACGCGAGCGCGGAGTTTTTTGGGCCGGATACGTCAGCTCCGGATGATCTGGATGCCCTGGGCCTCTATTACGAGAAGCGCTGGGCGCTGCAGGGCACTGATGGGCGGTCGATGGGGGAGGGGATCCAGGAGCTGCGTCGGAGGTGGGACTTTCCTGCTGTTGCGGACGAATTCCAGATGATTGACAACAGGTATGCCCAGTCGGTCGTCGTGATCCGTCCGGAGAAGTCGGATGAGGAGCGGGACATCATTGAGTCGGACGTCGCTCTGTTGCGTGGCCGCTTCCCGTCGGGGCCGGGGCCGTTGCGTCGTCTGCAGCCGCACATGGCGACTTTGCCGAGGCACGAGGTCGCTGCTGCGCTGCGCGCGGGGCTGGCCGAGCCGGTGATCGGTGATCTTGTGGTGTGGCGGGGGTACTACGATCCGGTGCGCGGGCTGGACGCGGATGATCCTGAGGACCGGGGCGGCTATGTATTTTGAGTTGGCGGTGCGGGCACGTTGCTCGTCGGTGCGTGCGACGGTGGGCTGGAAGCTCGCTCGGCGGGCTCCGGGTGGCTGACCATGTCTGATTGTTGGTCGAGGATCGCAATATCTTGATCGTTTGGCATGCTGCTGCCTGTCGGGGCGGTGGACGAAGGCTCCAGTTTTCGTCCACCGCTCTCTGTGTTCTCTGGGTGATTGGACTCCCCGCGCTTGGTGCAGCAGAGGTGATCACCGTCGTCGTGGTGTTGATCTTCCGTCTGGCACACCATGCCCGAGCTGACCTCAGGTTTCGGTTCGGCAGATAGCACGCCAAAGCCCTTGTGAGCAGCGGTATTTCCGTTTCCGAGGTGGATTGTCAGCGCCTCCGCCTACAGTACGGAATCACTAGGGGGCAGGCAGTGATCTGATGTCCCGTTGGTTCCGTGTGCCGTCGCCGGGCCTGCTCAAGTCCAGGTCCGGCAGGGGGACTGTCAGGAATGGATGCGACGGATGAGAACGACGGTGCCCGCAGTCGGCAGGTTAGGGCGCGGCAACGAGGGTTGGGCTTTCCCTGATCTGGTGGTGGAGGTCTGGGGCGGCGCGGCGTGCTTCACGCGGCCGGAGCTGAAAGCCGAGCGGGTCAGCTATCAGGTGATGACGCCATCCGCGGCCAGGGGGGTGCTGGAGGCGATCTTCTGGAAGCCCCAGTTCCGGTATGTGGTGCGGAAGATCGAGGTGCTGCGGCCGGTGAGCTGGCTGCGGGTGCGCCGCAACGAGGTGAAGTCGGTGGTCAGCGCCCAGGAGGTGCGGAAGCTTCAGTCCGACCGGCGCTACCGGTACGACGTCGAGACGGACCGGGACCAGCGCAGCACGTTGGCCTTGCGGGATGTCCGTTACCGGATTCATGCGCAGATCGTGGTGGCTCCCGAGGCTTTGGCCGGGTCGGCGAAGTATCCGCCCGCGTCGGAGGAGAAGTACCGCGAGCAGCTGCGCCGCAGGGTGGAGCGGGGTGCCTGTTTCTCGGAGCCGTTTCTCGGCTGCCGGGAGTTCACCGCGTCGTTCGGCAAGCCCGATCCGCGGCAGCGGGTGGTGGAGTTCAGCGAGGAGCTCGGGGTGATGCTCCACTCGATCGCGTACGGGCCGCAGGGGGAGCGCTACCGGTGGTTCCGTGCTTCCGTCGTCGACGGGGTCCTGGAGGTGCCGGAGGAACCGTTGCCGGACGATGCGGTGGCCATGCCGCTGGCCGTGTGGCGGGCCGATGGAGCGGAGGGCTGAGCGGTGCTGTTACAGCGTTTGACCGAGTACGGGGACCGGATCGCCGGGGAACTGCCCGCTGAGTTTTACCGCGAGAAGCAGATTCACTGGGTGCTGGACATTGCCGCGGACGGTCTGAGTGCGAAGCTCCTGAGCCGCAAGGTGTCGGGGCGTCAGCGCGACCAGGCACTGATCATGCCAGTGCCGTACGTACAGCGGTCGGGTACGAAGGTGCCGCCCTACCTGCTGGTGGATACGGCTGAGTTCGTGCTCGGGGTGCCGAAGGCAGCCAAGGACGGCAGTGTCACGGAGAAGGACCGAGACGAGGCGTCGCGCCGGCATGACGCCTACCGCGGCCTCGTTCTGCGCTGGGCGTCGTCTGCGGACGGTGAGCCCGCGGCGGAGGCGGCCAGGACGTTCTTCACCGCCGGGCCGGTGGCGCTCGACCTCCCGGAGGGGGTCGAGGCGAAGGACACAGTCGCGGTCATGGCCGGCACCTGCTGGCTGCATCAGCTGGGGTCGGTGCAGCAGCTGTGGGGGCAGGAAGTGCGGGCCCGCAAGGGCGGTGCCGCGGATCGTACGGGGCTGTGTCTGGTGTGCGGTGAGTACCGCGCGCTGCTGGCGACGATCCCGGAGCCCGTGAAGAAGGGGGCGATCCCGACCGCGGGCGGCAGTAACGAAGGTCAGCTCATCAGCATCAACACCGCGGCTCAGGGCCGCGAGGGCCTGACCCAGCTGGTGAACACCCCCGTATGCCACCGGTGCGGCGGCCGAGCCATGGCGGTCCTGAACCACCTTGTCGCCTCGGACCGGCACCGGCGCCGCTTCCGGGACGACGGAGTGCTCCTGTGGTGGACGAAGCAGACTGAACCCGACTCCGCGCTCGCAATGTTCTTCGACGACCAGCCGGAAGCCGCCGACATCGAGCACCTCGTCGATTCGATGACCACCACCCCCGGCCCCGCCGCTGCGGAACGGGCGGACACCGACGCCTTCTACGGCCTGTCCCTCGGTCTGAACAACGCGCGCCTCGTCGTCCGCGACTGGATCGACGTCCCCCTGCCCGTGGCGAAGACGAACCTGGCTGCCTGGTACGCCGACCACGGAGTCTGGGACGGATGGACCGGACGGACCCGCTACTTCCCGCTCTGGCAGCTGGCCCTCTCCTGCGGCCGCTGGCAGGGGGAACGCTACGCACCCGACAGCACCCCCCACGGCCTGGAGGCAGACCTCCTCCACAGCGCCCTGCACGGCACCCGCCCGCCTGCCCGAGCTCTCCCACTGCTCCTGCAACGCGTCCACGCCGACCAGCGCGTCGATCCGCCGCGCCTGGCACTGCTGCGCCTGCTCCTCAACCGTTCCCCCGACCCCCAGGACCACCTGATGCCACAGCTCGACAAGGACAGCACCGATCCCGCCTACCTCTGCGGCCGGCTCTTCGCCGTTCTTGAATCCGTGCAGGACGAGGCACTCCCGGACATCAACACCACCCTGCGAGACAAGTACTTCAGTGCCGCGGTCGCCGCACCCAGCATCACCCTGCGCCGGCTATTCGCCGACTCCGGAGCCCACTTCCAGCGACTGCGCCGGGACAAGCCCGCCGCCCGGTACGCGCTAGAGAAGCGCCTTTTCGAGATCTACAGCAAGGTGAGCGACGACCTTCCCGGCCACCTCACCGACGTCCAGCAGGGCCGCTTCATCATCGGCTACTCCCACCAGCGCCACGAGGACCTGGCAAGGAAGCAGGCCGCCAAGGAACGCAGGCTCGCCACTGTTCCCGCTCAGGCCGCACCCGCCCAGGACACCGCTTCCGCCTGACCCGGCAACCCCGCACACCATCACGAACCCGTTCAAGGAGATCTTCCTGTCATGACCGCTGCCCACCTGGACCCCGCCCGCAAGCACGACTTCGTCTTCCTCATCGAGGCCGTCGACTCCAACGCCAACGGCGACCCCGACAACGGCGGCCTGCCCCGCACCGACCCGGTCAGCGGCCACGGCCTGATCACCGACGTCGCGATCAAGCGGAAGATCCGCAACACCGTCGCCCTCATCAACTCCCACGAACCCCGCGAGGGCTACGAGATCTACGTCGAAGCCGGCACCGCACTCAACAGCCAGCACGAACGCGCCTACACCGCCGGCGCCGCGAGCGACCAGAAGTCCGCGCAGGAATGGATGTGCCGCAACTTCTTCGACGTACGCATGTTCGGCGCCGTCATGACGACCGGCAAACGCGACAAGCAGGCCGGACGCGTCCAAGGCCCCCTCCAGATCGGGTTCTCCCGCTCCATCGACCGCATCACCCCCATCGACATCGGAATCACCCGCGTCACCCCCACCAAAGAAGAAGACGTCAAGGCCTGGAACGAACGCGGAGAGGGCCAAGACGCCAAAAACAAGGGCAAGGAGACCGAGATGGGCTCCAAACACATCGTGCCCTACGCCCTCTACCGCGGCACCGGCCACTTCAGCGCCCCACTCGCCCGCCGCACCGGCGTCACCTCCGACGACCTCGCCCTCTTCTGGCGCGCCTTCGAAATCATGCTGGAACACGACCGCGCCGCCGCCCGCGCCAACCTCGCCCTACGCGGCCTGTACGTCTTCACCCACGACGATGCCTTCGGCCGCGCCCCCTCCCACGAGCTGTTCGAACGGATCACCGTCAAGGCCCGCGACGACGTCAGCGCACGCAGCTTCTCCGACTACGGCACCGTCGAGGCACGTGACGCCAATCTCCCGCCCGGCGTCACCCTCACCACCCTCATCCCGCGCCCTGTCTGATGACGACACGCAGGTCACACCCAAGTGAAATGTCCGCATTGATTGCATATTGGTGTCCTGTTTTGGGGAGTAAGGATCTCAGCATTCATCGTTTCCGCTGGTCATCCAGTGGCGGTCGGCCTTCGGGTCGGCCGGGGATCGCAACATCGTTTCCGCTGGTCATCCAGGGTGGCGGTCGGCCTGTGGCGGTCGGCCTTCGGGTCGGCCGAGGATCGCAACTTCGCCCGCCGGTCACTCCTGCGTACCGCCATCCGCGTGGCGGTCGGCCTTCGGGTCGGCCGAGGATCGCAACATCAATGCCTCTCCTCAACCTTGGGAAGTCCCTGAGGTGGCGGTCGGCCTTCGGGTCGGCCGAGGATCGCAACTTCTGGGTGATGCCCTGGATGCGCTTTTCGCCCGCGAGTGGCGGTCGGCCTTCGGGTCGGCCGAGGATCGCAACCCCTCTCCGCCCGGATGCGCCCGGAGACTCCGCCGCGTGGCGGTCGGCCTTCGGGTCGGCCGAGGATCGCAACTTAAGCAGCCGCTGGATCAGCTCGCTCGTGGCGGGGGGTGGCGGTCGGCCTTCGGGGCGGCCGAGGATCGCAACGTCGTCACGCGCCCGCGCCACGGCGATGCCGTCTGGGTGGCGGTCGGCCTTCGGCCGAGGAGCGGGAGACGGTGCGTGTCGCACAGGTCCGGTACAACCAGGAGCAGGCCGCACTCCAGCGTGAACTGGAGGAGCGGCACGCGACGCGCCAGGCTCAGCGGGAAAAGGAACAGCGCGAGCAGACGGAGCAGCAGCTGGCGGAGCAGCGCGAGCACGACAAGGCCGCCCGACGGGAGCGGGTGGGGCGGGCGTTGGCCGTGCAGCGTGAACAAGAGGAGGCAGCGGCCTTGCTCCTCGCCCAGGCCCAGGGAGTCGTGTCCGCTGTGCCGCAGCTGCCGGTGCTTGCCCGGCAGGGGCTTCTGCTTGGCCGTGTAGAACGCGGAGGTCCCGATCAGCTGCACCAGCGCAAGGAACGTTCACCACCCGCTGATCCAGCCAAGCCCCGCGGCCACGCACAGCAGCACCGCACACGCCGCGTGGGCCCACAACGCCACCGTGAGGGTGACGGGCTGCGGGGATGGTGGGTGCCCTCGTCGGCATCCGTGAGAAGGGCGTGGAGGGCTTGAGTGCCCACCCACGTGTTCTACCGGCGGTAGAATCGGGGGTATGAGCAAGCCAACGAGCATCAAGACCAGTGAGGCCATCCGTGACCGGCTGCGGCTGCTGGCAGAGGAACGCGGCACGACGATCACCGACCTGATCGAGGAGCTCGCGTCGAAGGAGCTCACTTCGGCCGAGCGCGAGGAACGTGCTGTCGAGGCGGCCCGTGAGCTCAGCATCGAGTACACCGAGCAGGTCCAGCAGGCCGGGCAGGACGCCTGGGCGAAGATCCGCGCCCATCAGGGCGGCGCCGCCGCGTGAACCTGACGGTCGTCCTGGACCACACCGCTCTGGCCGCTCTGTACCGTGCGGATCCCTTCTTCACCGGCCTGTACATCGAAGCCTCCCGCGGAACCGGCCGCGTCATCGTCCCGTCGCTGTCGGTCCTCGCTGCGGAGCGGCAGGTCACGGGCGCGGGCCGGCACGCGGCGTCCCTGCGGTTCGCGGAGAACGTCCCGTTCACCACCGGGCACGCGGTGGACGCGATGGACTGGAGGAACGTGGACTGGCCGGTGGTGCACGCGGCTGCGATCGCCTGGCACGCGGTGAAGGCAGGGGAGCCGCTCACGGTCCTGTCGCTCGAGCCCGAGCTGTACGCCGGTACCGGCATTACTCCGTTGAACCCCACCTGAACCCGCTCTTGGAAGGGGGGCTGCTTCCCGCGGGGGCCTGGCCCAGCCGGTTCAGGGCGCTGTGGCGGAACTCCGGCAGGGCCTCCTCCACCGTCGGTTTCAGCGGGAGCGCCGGTCGGTGAAGACCTGTGCGGCGTCGGCTTCGACGACGTCGCGCAGGTCCTCGTCGTCGTCCGGGGCGTGAAGGCCGAGCGCGGTGAGGACGTGCCGGTAGTACTGGTAGGCGAAGTGCGGGTCGCCCGCTGCCAGCAGGGATGACAGGAGTGGCTCGTCGTCGGCCGTGGATCGGTCGACCTGGACCAGTACCTGGACGCGTTCGCTGTTGTTCAGGGAGGGCAGCGCGGAGCCGAGCTGGCGCTCCAGCCGGCTCCAGCTGGTCGATGTCCGTTCCCTGGCCGCCTTCTTCAGGGCTCCCCGGACAGCCGCCACAGTGGGCACGAGATGCGCCGGCAGCGTGGCAGGGCCCGTGATGGTGTCCGGCTGCGGCTGTGTGGCCGGGGGCTTCTTGGGGGCGTCCGGCCCTTCTGCGGGGACGGCGACCTTTTCTGCCCATTCATTCACTTTGTTCTGCTCAGCCGGGGACAGAATGTCTCCGGCCTCCTTCGCCGCAACCACGAGCTCCTCGACAAGCTCCTGCAGTTGTTCAGTGGACAGTGCCTCACGGCGTAGACGGCCGGTGATGCTCTGAACCCGCCCTCGCGCCCTGTTGCGCGCTTTGCGACCCAGGGCCTGCGTCACGGGCTGCTCTTTCCGCTCCTGAGCCTCTGCCTCGCGACGCATCCGCCGCTCGCGCCGCTCCTCACGCGCTGTCGTTTGGCGCGCTCTGCGTTCCTCCTCGGCTGCGGCTTGGCGCGCTTCTTGCGTCCGGGCCTCTGCCGCACGCGATTCTTTTGCCGCACGCCGTTCCCGGGCAGCACGACGAAGCGCTTCTTCGAGGAACGCGTCGGCTGCCTGGAGAGTTGCGGCCTCTTGCGGTGTGGCCGCCGCGTCGCCCAGAAGAAGCTTTCTGGCCTGGGGAATCAGCGTTGAGACGTTGCGGTCGTGTCCGTACCGGATGGCTTCGTCAAGTCGGTCGAAGAGCCGTCGGCGGGTCCGGTCCTGCTGGTGGATCCAGTCGTTCGCGTGGTCGATCGCGCGTTGCAGGTGTTCGAGGGCCTGTCCCTCGCAGCGAGGTAACTGGAGCCGTGCTGTGTCCCGCAGCTGGCGGGCGGCGTCGGTCTCCTGCTTGTGCACGGCGTGGTAAATGAGCCGGGTCAGGGCGCCGATCTGCACCGGCCCCTCAGCCTTCTCGGTGCGCGGCTGCGGCACCGGGGCCTGGGCTTTGGCGGCGCGTGTGGCCTCGAGGCATGTGACAACGGGGGTGATGAGCCGGCCGTGCTCGTCGACGGTGCATTCCGCCAGCTCGAAGTCCCAGTCGGTGCCCACATACGGGAGCTCGGTGCCGAGCATCATGACCCGCTGGTTGCCCTCGCTGACGAACTTGACCCGGTGGACGTAGCCCCGGCGCGCCAGGGTGCGGTGGTCGATGGGGACGCCGGGACCCAGGATGATGTCGCCTGCCTCCGTGGCGTCCCAGTCGGGCGGCGTGGCGGGGTCCATGTGCAGCAGCAGCGTGTGCCCGTCCAGTTCGATCTCCACGAGGGAGCCGACCGGGGCGTCGTCCCGGTCGATGTAGCGGTAGCGCGGGGTGCGCCCCTGGCCGCGCAGCCACGCCTGGGTGGCCGTACGCACGTACAGGTGGTCCGCGCTCGCGACGTCTCGGGAGCGGCGCCCGCATTCGGGCAGCAGCCCGTCGGGGTCGGGGAAGTGAGCGAAGTGGCTGACGCGGACGTTGCCCCGCCGCGTCAGGAGCTGGCCGCCGCACCCGCCCAGCAGGACCCCGCACCAGAACGTCGTCTCGGAGAACTCCTCTCGGAACTCGTCGAGCTCGTCAGCATCCGTCGGGCAGACCACCGGATCATCGGACTCGGGATCCTCCAGAACGGCCGTCTGGATCTGCCGGTTGTCAACGCCCATCGCCAGCCCCTTCGCCAGCACAACCCGCCTCTCCCGCCCGCACGAGAGCGTCCTGCGGACGCGAGAAGAGGTAGATCGCTACCAGCTGTTCAGCCTATCGAGCGTCACGGAGAGTCGCGCCGGAATGCCGGAAACGTAGTCAACGCGACGGACCACCTCCACCGTTCGCCCTGGCCGTCGGCGTCCGCGCTGCTCGGCTCGTCCCTTGTTGTGGGCGGAATCAGTGGGCGGGCCGACCGAATGAGCTCAGCCTGGCAACTGGCCCGAACTCCTGGTTCAGGCCGTGATGGTGGGGTTCGCGCCATCCTTCGTCAAGATCCAGCGGGCCCGTGCGGCTGTCGCCATACTCGTTCCGCCCGCCTCCGGAAAGCAGGGGAGGGCTCGGAGCGAGGGGGGCCGGTGGGCGAAGCGCGGACGGAACACGAGGTGCACCAGGAGCACCAGAAGCTGGTACGTGCTCTGGCCGATCAGCACGCTCGTACCGACGTCCAGGACCACGGCGAGGGTGTTCCGGACGAGGCGTTCGACATCCTGATGGAGCGCGCGCAGGCGCTGATGGCGTACGAGCAGCAGATGCCGGCCCTGCTGGCCGAACCACAACGCCTGCGCAGCCAGAAGGTCATCTTCTGGTCCTGGCGGGCCCAGAGCGCGGTAGCGATCGCTCTGATCCTCGTCTTCCGCCTGCTGGGGTACTCGGACTGGTGGTACGCCCTGGTCGTGCCGCACCTGGTGGGCACCTTCTGCGGCTGGCCGCTCGAAGCGACCGTGAAAAACCATCTCGCCCGCCGTAACGCGTCCATCGCTCTGCACGCGGTGGGGGCGCTGCTCGTCCTGGTCGTCCTGGGCGTCCTGTCGCCCTGGTTCATCGTCGCCTTCCTGATCGGCTGGGCCGTTGTGGGCACAGCTGTCGCGGACGGACAGGAGGCGGGGAAGTGAGCGACGCTCTGGACTCCCAGTTCCGGGACACCGAGCGGCGGGTCCGCGATACCGACCGGCGAGTAAGCGATCTCGACAGCCGGCTGGACGATCTGGAGGGCGAGCACGAGCGGTTGAAGTCCCGGTTCGGCTATACCGAGGACCTGGACCACGAGCTGCGTTCCCTTCGCGACGACATCTCCGGCCTGGAGACCACGACCGAGGAAGTCGACGGCCGGGTCGACGAACTCGATGACCGCGTCAAGGCCGCGGAGCGGACGGTGAAGAGGCTCACCCAGCACGTGCGGCTGCTGGAAGGCCAGATCATGGCTGTCGGGAACGTCCCTCCCGCGGACCTGGACACCTTCACCAAGGACCAGCGCACCCTGGCCGCCACGATGGAGTCCGGGTGGGACGCCGCCGACGTCCTCCTCACCAGCACCCTCCGCACCCACCACCAGAACCGGGTGCAACGCTTCCACGACGCCCAGGCCCGGCACCAGGCGACCCGTGAGGAAGCCGTCGCCCTGGTCGGCACGCTGCTCTCCACCCCCTACAACACCCAGCCCCATGCCAAGGCCGCCACCAAGCTGCGCTCCGTCATCGCGCGCGAGGCGACCGAGCACCAGGGCCTTGCCCGGCAGGCTTCCGAGGCACGCACGTCCACCGCGGCCCTCGCCGCGGACCGGGCGGCCACCGCCGACAAACAGCCGGCCATCGCCGCCGGCCAGCGCGCGGGGCAACGCCTCACCCTGGCGCTACGCAGCACTCTGGCCGACGCCGTCAGCAACCGCCTGCTCCTGCCCGCGTGGTTCGCCACCGTCCTCGGCCCGGCCCCACCAGCACGAAACACCGAACGCTGGCTCGAGTGCGCGACCCGCGTCCTGCTCTACCGCCTCACCTACCACGTCGACGACCAGGTCCTCGCCCTCGGCCCCTGCCCCGACCCCGAAGACGAACACCAACATCAGTGGTGGGAGGAACTGACCACCGAGCTCCGCTCCTGGTGACCGTACTCTCCCGTGGTGACCGGGAGGCTGCCCGGACACCATCTCAACGACCCCCGCCCCGGCCGGTTCCGTCCGTCACGGCTGGTTGCGCCAGTGGCCCAATCGGATCGCCGGAAGAAGCCCCACCACCCCGTGTAGACGACTCTACATTTTAGTGTAGAGTCGTCTACACGAAAGGAAGGGGGGCGACTATGAACGACATCCACTACCGCACGGGCAGCTACTACAGCGAGCCGGGGACCAACCACATCTGGGAGTCCTTCGGTCCGGGCGGTGACGTCATCGCCGAGCTGTACGTGTCCACCGAGCGGGCCGAGGTCATGAACATCTGGGTCCACGAGGACCACCGGGGTCAGGGCTTGGCCCGCGCCCTGTACGAGGCCGCCAGTGCTCGGATGGACATCTTCCATGCCCCGCCCGCGCACCGGACCCCCGAGGGCGACGCGTTCGCCGAGGCGGTCGGCGGACCGGTTGTCGCCCCCTACCCGTGTGACTGCTACGCCTGCGACACCGCGGGCACCGAGGAGGAGACGGAGTGAAGAGGATCCAGGAGTACGAGATGCGAGCGTGGCTCGGGGACGGCCATGGCCTGAACGACGGTCAGGTTGCCGAGCTCATGCGTATCTCGGACGAGATCAGTGAGCGCTACCCGGACCCTGACGACCAGGACCTGCGGGACGCCGCGCTGGGCACCGCCTACCGGCTGATGACCGGCGACACCGGCGTCGTGGAGGAGTACGCCGAAACCCTGTCCCGCGCCCGGCAGATGGAGGCATGCGCCCTGGCAGCACTGGAACAGGGGGCACGGACTCTCGTTCCGGCCAAGCACGAGACGGAGAAGAACTACGCGATCCGCGCGGGGGTCGACCGCATGACGGTCCGCCGCCGCTGGCTCGGAAAGAAGTAGGGAACCACGCAGATGAATGCCTTCCCCCTGACCACCAGCGGATGGATTCCGGTCTGGGACCGCGACGCGCACAGCGTCCGCGAGGTCGGCATGACCGAGGCCCTGGTCCGCGCGCACCGGCTCGTCCTGCCGGCGAGCGGCGAGGACGGCATCGTGCTGCTGCGGCTGCTGGCCGCGGCCCTCGATGCGGCCTGCGGCCCGGCCACCCAGGAGGAGTGGGACACGCTGTGGCGGTCCGAGACCCTGGACACCGACACGGTCACCGCCTACATGCACACCTGGGCCGGTCACCTGGACTTGTTCGACCCTCAGCAGCCCGCCTTCCAGTGCGCCGCCCTGAACACCCCCAACCGGGATGCCTCCCAGCTCTCGCCGGGCGCGCTCGGCGGGGAGAACAGCTTCAGGATGTTCGCGTTCTCCGCCAGCCCGGAGGACCACCCCGACTGGACGCCCGCGCAGGCCGCCCGGCACCTGCTCGTGTTACTTGCCTACGACGTCGCCGGAATCAAGACGGCCGCACCCGGCGACCCCACGGCCAAGAGCGGCAAGGTGTACGGAGCGAAGCCGGGAATGCTCGGCCAGCTGACCCACCTGCATCTCGAAGGGGCCACGCTCAAGGACACCCTGCTGCTGAACCTGCCCCCGCGCCCCCGCGCCCCCGGTGATGCCCCGGTGTGGGAGCGGCCCTCTCCCGGAGCACACGCCCAGCAGCGCCCTGCTCAGGGCCGGTTGGACTGGCTGACCTGGCCCTCCCGCCGGGTCCGCCTCTTCACCCAGGACACGGACAACGGCTGCATGGTCACCGGGTTCGCGGTACACGAGGGCGACCGTCTGCCCCCGGGTGCCTCCCTCGGCGACGCGGCACAGGACTGCGACCCGATGACCGTGTGGAGGCTCGCCGCCGACAGCGAGACCATGGTGCCCCAGGACCGGTGGCTGGACGCCGGGGGACAGCCCAAGCCGTGGGCCGCGGCACACACCCTACGCACCCGACACATCCGCGGCTCCCACTGCGCCGTGGTCGACCACCTCGCCGACGCGGCGGAACGCGGCACCCTGCCGGCGGACCTCTCCGTGCGCGCGGTGATGTCCATGACCCAGCACGCAACCGTCCACCGCTCGAACGTCTCCGGCGTCGTGACCGAGCTCTTCCCGCTGGGCACGGCCCATCAGGTCAGCAGCTCAGAAGGCCGCGACTACCTGCACGGCCGGGCCTTCTTCGCCGACGCTCTGACCGAGCGCCTGACCGCGTGCGCCTCCCGCATCCTGTGCCTCCCGAAAGCTGACATCGCGGCCCGGCTGGCTCTGCCTGGCCTGGACCGCGACTGGCAGCGCATGATCCAGGACTCCGTCACCGACCCCGAGGGAGCCAGAAGGAACTGGGCGCGCGCCTTCTATGAGGCGGCCGACGCGTGGATCGAGGAACAGCCCTGCCGGTTCGAGGGCGGCCGCGAGCAGCTCATGACCGAGTACCGCCAGTCACGCACGCAGTAACCCGCCACCCCAGACCAGGCACAGGAGAAGAGCAACATGCTCAGCGATATCCGCTTCCGCCTCAAGGAGATCCGCTCCAACTACCAGCTGGAGGTCCGGGTACCTCACTACCCGCGCTTCGTCGCCGCCGCACGACTGCTCGGGGGAATCCTCATCAAAACGAGCGACAGCAGCGAGCACTGGCACTTCGCCCCCAGCGTCGAGGCCCGCGTCCGCGAGCTGTGCATCAGCACGTGGGGAACCGACGGCACCCTGCACAAGAACAGCGACCTCGTCACCCTGCACTGGCAACCCGACGACCTGCGCTGGGACAAGGAGGCGTGGCTGGCCGGGCGGCTCATCGCCCTGCGCCCCTACCGCGACAGCAGTGTGCAGCTCGGCTGGGGCGTCACCGTCGTACAAGGCGGATTCCCAGGCCGGGGCGGCTCCATCAAGAACCCCGCCCTGGACCCGCACGACGACACCATCGTAGAGATCCTCCACGTGCCGCGAGGCATCGCCGAGATCACCCGGAGGGACACCCCGAACGTCACGATCGTCGAGCCGGAGACCCCCGGCCAGCCCGTCTCGCACGCCGCCCTGCGAGCACGCCGCGACGAGCTGCTGGACGAACTCGCCATCCTCAACCAGGTACTGGCGGACAAGAAGGGGCCAGCCGCCGAACCGCTGCCGTGCCGGTGCGGCAGCCACGAATGCCCTCCCGACGGATACACCACCGCAGAAATCGCCGAGATCGCACCCGTCACCAGGCAGACCGTGATCCAGTGGTGCAAGAACGGCACCCTGCCCGCAGTCAAGTACGGAAAGAACTGGATCGTGCTGCGCCCGCTTCCCAAGTACGTTCGCGGCATCGAACTGCCGGCAGCCCCCCAGCCCGGCACTGACCGGTAAAGGCGCGTCGCCGATTATGTGAGCGCGTGGACTCCAGACGTCCGATCGCGCACGTCGCAGCGGAAACCGGGATCTCCCGCCGCTGCCTGGCCAAGTGGTACGCACGCTGGCGCGCACGGCGAGAGCTGGCTGCCCGATCACTCCTCCCGCCCTGCCACGAGCCCGGACCGGGGAGGACAGCGCGGACCTGGTGGAGGTGTTGCGGCGGCAGACCAAGTCCTCCAGTCACAGCCCTTCCGCCAACCGTTGGATCGCCCTCCAGCGTGGGGCGTCGTCATCAGGGACGTCCGGAGACGAGAAGTGGAAAGGCACGTTGAGGTGGCCGGCCAGCGCCTGGCCGGCCACGGCGGCAGCGACGCCAGGAGGAGGGCCGTCAGGTCGGTTGTAGACGGTCGCCAGGTGGCCCTCCCCCTCCGGGGCGTCCAGGACCGCGATCAGGAGCACGAACCAGTCGTGGGCTGTATCGCCGTCCCACAGCGCTTCCACCGCTGCCACACGGCCGGGGAAGGCCGCGGCGCGGGCTGCGAGCGAAGGGAGGTCCAGCGGATCGGGTGGCGTGCGCTGCACGCGGTCGCCCAGGGCCTCGTATCGCGCGTGTACCACCCGTTCGGCTTCGTGCAGGCCCACCCCCAGCGGGCGCAGCGCCTCCCAGACGGACCTGACCGCCGACAGTCGGCGGTCGCGCAGCACGTCGACATCGACCTCTCGGCGGATCCGTTCCTCCAAGTAGCCCCACCATCCGCTCACTGGGCCTCCAGCCGGCATCTCAGGGCGCGCGTCATAGGTGTGAACGTACGTCAGGGCTCGGTGCTCGCCCCGCCGTTCCCTTCGTGGCGCTGTCGAATCTCGGACAAAGCCACTGCGCCAAATCCTGGCCAGTTGACAGGCGATGGCGCCAAGCGCGCCCGCCGTGTATACCTGCCCCGGACCGAATCCCTCAGTTCGCCCGCAGAGGTTCACCAGCCCTTACCGTGCCGCGTATGGCACCCGATACCTCCACCACGACCGCACCCGCGCTAACCGCGCGGGCCGAGTACGACACCGACTGGCACGTCTACATCGACGACCCTGCCCAGGGCCCACTCGGCTACTGCACCGGCACCGGGCCCGACGAGCCGTTCGACCCCGACGCCGCCAACCGGGCCCTGAAGCAGGGCGGCTGGCACGTCACGAGCCCCTGGACGGAGACGTCGCCGACCGACGACGCCCCCTACACCGCGACCGTCGAGAAGGCCGGCCCCCTGCCGGAGGTCTCGGAGGATTAGGCGCGCTTGGGCTTCGTCCGCTTCTTCACCGGGGGCTTCCCCGCCGCCTTCTTGCGGGGTTTCATCTCGTGGATGTCGGCGTGCTCGCCGGTCTCGCCGCGGGCCTCCCGGGCCTTCTGCACGCTCGCGTTCAGGGCCGCCATCAGATCGACGACACCAGCGTCCGCACGTCCCTCCCCGGCCGGCGGCGCCGGCTCCTTGCCCTCGGTCTTGGCCTCGATGAGTTCTTCCAGCGCGTCGCGGTAGTGATCGCGGAACTGGCCGACGTCGTCGGTCGTCATCGAGTCGATCAGCTCCATCGCCCGGGCGAGTTCGTCCTCGTCCACGCCGACTGCCTTCTTCGCCGGGACGAGCTCGGCAGGGGAGCGCACTTCGTCCGGCCACCTCAAGGAGTGCAGCACGAGGGCCTCGCCGCGGATGGTGAGCAGCCCCAGACGCTCGCGGTCGTGCCAGGCGAACTTCGCGACGGCCGCCTTCGAGGCCCGCCCCAGGGCCTGGCGGAGCAATGTGTACGGCTTGGCGGCGACGGATCCCGCGGCCGCGAGGTAGTAGCTGTCGCCGATCCTCACCGGGTCGATGGAGGCGCGGTCGACGAACGCGACGATCTCGATCGCCCTCGCTGTGGGCAGCGGCATCTCGTCGAGCTCCTCGTCCGTGACAGGGATGACTTGGTCCCGGAGTTCGTACCCCTTGCCGATGTCTTCCTGTCCGAGGACCTCGCCGTCGATTTCGCAGACCTTCCGGGTGCGGATCCGGCCCATGTCGGCGAGGTGGACCTGACGGAACCGGACTGCGTGGTCCTCGGTTGCGGCCGAGACCCGGACGGGGATCGTGACCAGGCCGAAGCTGATGGCGCCGGTCCAGATCGTGGCTGGCATGCGGGCCTCCCGCCAGTTCGGTCTTCCTGTATTCCGATCGTGGTCGTGGTGCGGGGCCGGCGCATCCTCGCGGCCCGGATGAAGCTGCGAGAGGTGACAGCCGGGCGGCCTCGGCAGCAACCTCCTTCGCTGCCCTCAGCGCTCGGTTCGGCGTGTAGAAGATCGAGTAATGCCGCGCCGGCCGCTCGCGCGGCCGCGACGGTCGTGAGCCGCTCGGGCTGGGCATCGTGATCACGATGGTGCGGAATGGTCGTCCCGGCCGCCAGCGCGCCTCTCGTCCAGTTCGACGGCGTTCTCACCGCGGCCGCGTCCAACGGGTCGGTGACGCGACGCCCTCGACGGATGGGTGAGGCAGGTCACGTTACGCTTCCCTCTTCGTTTGCTGAGTTTCCGCAAATTTCCTTTACTGGGCCGGGGTTCTGCGTGTTCGCTGCTGGGAGGGGTGGCGTCCAGGGTGGCGCAGGGTGGCTAAATTCCGCCGGATGGGCGGCGGTGAACTGGTATGCGTCACCAGATATTCGCTCTCGGTAACTTTCTTCGGGTTGCCGCTGCACACGTCGGGGTCGACGGACGTCGTTGTGAGTGGAGGCACGCAACAGTGCACTCCAGGACCCGTCCGCGGGCCCTGCCCCAAGGAAGGAACCATCACCTGTGAACAGTCAACTCGCTGCGGATTTGCTCACTTTGGCCGTAGCGTTCCGAGTGTTCGGCCGTGACGCCGTTGCTCTCCTGCGCCGGATCGCGGTCGCCGGAGTAAAAGCCGGCGTGTCGGAGATCAGCCGCTGCGACGTGGAAAGGGATGTGTGGTGACCACGAACTGGACTCCTGATCCCGGCACTCCGCCCTCGATGGCCAGGCAGCGCCCGGATCTCGCCTTCGCCGCTTTCCATCAGATGAACCGGCCGGAGTACGTCCGCTACGCGCAGACCCTCCTGCACAACCGGCACGACGCCGAAGAAGCGACCGACAGCGCGTTCGAGCAGATCTACCGCAGGTGGGACCAGATCCTTCTCAAGGACAGCCCGGCTGCCTATGCCTGGACCGTCCTGCGGAACAAGGTCATCGACCACGCCCGGGCCCGGGACCGCCGCCCTCCCTTGATCGACGACGCCGCTTTCGACACCGTTGCCCTGCGCGACGCGGTCGACCCCATGGGCCAGGTCACCGAGACGCTCGCTCTCTTCAGGGCCTTACGGCAGCTCACCGAGCGACAGCACGACGTGATGGTCATGTTCTACCTCAACGGTCTTTCCGCACCCGAGGTCGCATCCGTCCTCGGCATGACCAGCGCCACCGTCCGTTCCACCGTCCGGCATTCCCTGCGCCGCCTTCACGAGATCCTCGGCCCCGATCACACCGCGGAAGGACTCCGATGACGTCCCACATCGAGGCGTTCCTCTCCCGGGCGCGGCTCGTCACCACTCCCTACAGCCAGGAAGACATCGACGCCGCCGAAGCCCGGCTCCTCGCACGAGTGCAAGCGCCCACCGTCCCGCGTCAAGCCCCCGCTCCCGCACCGGCGAGCATCCCGGAGACTCCGGAACAACACGCGGCCCAGAACCTGCAGACCCTGTGCAAGACGGTAGTCACCCGCACTGGCCTGCGCACCCTGGACGAGTTCATCACGCCGCACCTGCCCGAACCGCCCGGCGCACGCATGCTCGGATGCATACTGCAGCTCGCCGAAGCCGAGGAAGACGCCCGCTTCTGGTGGCAGTACGCCGCCGGCGCGGGCGACCCCGCCTCTTCGTACTGCCTCTACCTCCACCACCTGGCGCTCGGAGAACAGGGCGAGGCGCTGTGGTGGCGCCACCAGACCGAACTCGTCCAAGAGTCCCTCCCCGCCACGGACACCATCATCAACGCTCCCGCCGAGCCCGCAAGCGACGTGCCCGCCGCGGTTACCGCCGCGCTCACCGAAGTCACGTCCACCAGCGCGAACCTACTGCCCACCGTCCTTCGTATACTCGGCGCCCTCAAAGCCGAGCCCGACCCCATGCCGGCCGCTGTCGACGCTGTCCTCGACTACGTCCCCGCCGCCATCGGCTACGTCGACGACTTCGACCTCCCCATCACCGACCCCGACTTCACCGACCGCATCCGAACCCTGACCGCCGACACCACGCCAGCCCCCGCCCACCCCATTCGCAACCACCTCCAACGCCGCCCCAGAAGAACCGGGCCCGGCATCTCCGGAGCACGCCGTCACGTCATGAGGAGCTCGTGGGCCTGGGGGTGACAATCCACCGAGGTGCCGCAGCAGGCCGTGCTCCGGACGGCTGGCTACTCATCTGTGAAGTCCGCCTCCGGAGTGCAGATCTCGCACATCACCATGTACGGCTCACGGGTTGCGAGGCGTGCCTCCGTGCGGTTCAGGCGCTGCCCTGGACGGGGATAGACGGCGCAGTCGCCCCGGTGCAGCACCGGGGGCGCGTCTCCTCGTTTCGGGTGCACCTTCCATGACGGCTCCGCGTGTACCTGCTCGGCCTGGCGCAGCCTCTCGGCCTCTTGGCTCTCAAGGCTCCGGATCCGCGTGCGAACCTGCCGCAGCTGCCACTCCAGCCATTGTTCGAGGACCCGGTTCTTGTCCAGGTCCGATATGGCTTCGAGGCCAGGCACGACTACGCCGCCTCGTCCTTGGTGGGCTCGTGGGCGTGCTGCAGCGCCATGCGGGCGTCGACCAGTTCCGGGCCGCTCAGCGACTGCCAGTACTCGTGTGTGGCCACCTCGATGCTCAGCCGGAGGAGTTCCGCCTGGAACCGCACCACTTCCGCGGCCTGCTGCGGCGTGTACCCGGGAGAGTCCTCCTTGCGGGACTGGTAGGAGGAGTGGAGCTGCTTGTCCCCTTCCCAGCCGGGCATCGGCTCCGCCGACCACGGCAAAGTGGTGGCGTACTGCTTGTATGCGGCGCGGGTCTCGAGGAGAGCAAGCTGGGCTGCGCGGAGATCCTGGGGGAAGTTGTACTTGGACACACCGAGATGCTACATCTGTTCGAATTTCGGGCGTCAAAGGCCGCGCCGCGCATCCCCCGAACGTGCGATGGCCAGCGGGTCCGGCCCTTCACGACTCGGTTTCCGAGGCCCGCGATATCGTGAGGCTTCTGATGTCTGTCGTTTTTCATGATCTGGCGGGAGCATGCCGCGTGCCTGAGGACCCCATCGCACAGAGCGAGCTCGCTGCGCTGACCCGGCGTTTCGAAGAGGTCGCGGGGAAGACCGACCGCGAGTTCGGGATCATCAAGTCCGACCTGACCGCGGTACGCCTGCAGATCGGCAACCTGGACCAGAAGATCGAAGCTCTCGACAAGAAGATCGACCGGAACCAGGCCCAGATCATCGAGCTGCTCACTCAGCTTGTGGGTCGGCGCCCCCACGCCGGCTGACTTTCTCCGGGCCCGGCGCCCGGTTCTTGCCCGTACATGGCGACGGCCCCGACCAGGCGCATCTGGTCGGGGCCGTCGCGCACGCGCAGGTCAGCTTCCAGTGAGCAGGTGCTCCTGCCGGGCCTGGACCAGGCCGCGCCATGCGGAGCGGACGTCGTCGTCGCTCTTGGTCCAGCGGGTGGTCGAGGGCCCCGGCAGGGGCAGGGCGGCCATGAAGTGGGCGATGTCGGTGAAGTAGGCGAAGTCGCCGGTCGCGGTGAGTTCGCTCAGTCGGCTGATAGTGGCGGCCAGGTCCTGCTCCTCGCCGCGGACAGCGTGGTGGAAGGCGAGGGCGAGCTCCACGAAGCGGTGGAGGAAGGGGAGCCCGGCGGCCTCGATGTCGGCATGCAGGCCCTGGGCACGGTCGGTGGCGCCGTCGGTTCCGGCGTCCTTGACCAGGGCGACGACCTGGGCGAGGAGGGTGTTGGAGCGCTGATCGAGGCCGTCCAGGAGCTGGTGGGCGAGAGCGAGCTCGTCGCCGGCGCGGCCGGGGTCGGCGAAGGAGAGCGCGAGAGCAAGGCGGACCTGCGTCATGGCGCGCTCGCCGACGGCATTGTGCTGCTCGGCTTCGGCGCGGCCGGCTTCGAAGGCGGCGACGGCCTGGGCGGTATCGGCGTGGGACCAGTGGATGTCGCCGAGGACGCGGTGGTGGCGGCCTTTCCAGCCCAGGGTGGGGATGGCGGCCAGGGCGGTGGGGAAGTCGCCGGCGAGGCGGGCCAGGTTGGCAAGTCCCCGGCGGGCCTTGAGCGCGAGGCGGCCGTCGGTGTCGGCGACCTGCTGCATGCCGGTGCGGGCGGCGTCGTTCTGGCTGAGGTCCTTGTACGCCTTGGCCCGGTAGTACAGGGCCATCTCGGTCAGTTCGGCGGGCAGCAGGCCGGTGTCCAGGACGGCGGTGAGACGGTCGGCGGTGCGTTGGCGGTGCTCGTGCTGGCGGCGGGTGATCGCGGTGAGGAGCTCGGCCACGGCGTCGGCGGGGGTGTCCGGTACCGGGGCGGTGGGAGTGGGCAGGGCGAGGGGTTCCCAGACGGAGTCGTCGGTGTAGACGAAGGCGGCTTCGATGAGCCAGCCGAGGCCGGTCAGGTGGTGGTCGCGGGCCAGGCGCAGGCCCTGGCGCAGGCAGGCCACAAGGTGCATGCGGCTGGGTGCGAGGGCTGCGGTGTTCGTCCATTGGTCGCCGAGGGCGGCCAGGGCGCGGGTGGCCGCCCGGTGCCATTCAGCCGGTGTCCAGCGGTCGTCGCTGTGGTCGTCGTCGCGTACGGCGCTGCGGATCGCGCGGTGCAGGTGGTAGGGCCATAGGGCGTACGGATTCTCGGTGACCAGGGGCCGCTCGGCCAGGCGGCGGGCGGGGGCCTGCTGGGCAAGGCCGGCCGTTCGCGTGGCCAGGTCGAGGTCGAACGCGTCCAGCAGGCTGACGCTGCGCAGCAGGTGGCGTTCCTCTGGGGTGAGGTCGGAGAGGGTGCGGGCGAGGAGCGCGGGGAAGCTGCAGTCGAAGTCGGCGGCGGTGGGGGTGCGGCCGGTGCGCCGGATCTCCAGGAAGCGGGAGACGGCGAGGTCGAGGTGGAGGGGCAGGCCGTGGGAGCGGGCGGTGATCGAGGCCCGGATGTCGGCGCCGATAAGGGGCTGGTCGTCCTGGACCAGGCGGCGGGCGAGGTGGGTCTCGCAGTCCTCGGGGGAGAGGTCGCCGATCAGGAACTGCCGGACGGCGGGGCCGGTTGTCCGGGGCTGGGGGACCGCCAGGGAAGAGGGAACGGCGGCCAGGCCAGGCCAGGCGGCGGGGCCGGTCCAGTCGAGCTGGCCGTGCAGGCCGGGGTCGGCCCACTGCAGGCGGCTGCGGCCGCCGATGACGAAGAAGACGTTGGGCAGGAGCCAGATCAGGCGTTGCAGCAGCCGTTCGAAGTCCCGGTGGCGGTCGGCGGTGTCCTCGAAGGTGTCCAGCAGCACCACCGGCGTGAGCCGCTTCTTCGCGGGCAGCTGGTTGAGGTCCCAGGCCAGCAGGTGTGGGTAGTAGGACAGTGCCTCCAAGTCCGGGGTGGCTTCCAGCAGGGCCGCCGTCCGGGTCGCGCCGGCCAGGGCCCGGGCACGTTCCTGGCGTTCACGCAGCGCCGACACGAGCGCGGAGGTGAGCTGGCCGGCCGCCGAGCCGGCCAGTCCGGGCAGCGCCAGGGCGGCTGCGACCTCACCGACCCCGGCCTGCAACTGGCCGGGCAGCATGTTGGCGAAGCGGCCCGCCAGCCCGGAACGCCGGACGTACTCGTCCAGCGGCTCGCCGGGATGGACGTGCTCCCAGTAGTGGCGCAATGCCACATCGAAGGACGGCACGGTGCGGTCCAGGGCCCCGGCGAGCGCGAGGCGGATCGTCAGAATGACCCGCTCGAAGTCCGAGCCGGTCGACGCCGCCCGGGAAAGGTCGATCCGGATGGGCAGCACCCGGTCCGTCCAGGTGGGTGCGCCCCACTGCTCGGGGCGGTGCTCGGCAGCGGTGAGGGCTGCCTCGATCTTGCGGAGCAGGGTCGACTTCCCGACGCCGCCCACTCCGTGGAAGACGATCAGATTGCGACGGGGGGCTTCGAGGTCCTCCACGTCGAAGGACCGGTCGGCGATGTGGCGCAGGTGCTCCTCGAGCGCGGTGGCCACCAGGACCCACTGGCTGTGCCGGTCGGTGAACGCCTCCGCGACGTCGAACGCCGACGGGTCGTTGGAGCTGAACAGCGCACGCAAGTTGTCGGCCATGGTCCCCCCACAGGTGATCGTCTCAGCCCCAACCTATGCCGCCGGCAGCCGCGGGCGGGCACTGTGGCGGGCACGTCCGGCCCACGCCGGGTAATGGACGGAATACCGGCGGCGCTCAACAATGATCCTTTTGTCGTCTTCCCGTGGAAGAAGTTGGTTCTCGTGCACGATCCGGCAGACCCCTCCAGTTCCTCCGAGCCGGCCGATGCGGTCGGCCCGCAGGTCCCCGCTGATGTGGTGAGGGAGGTGATGGCCTGGTACACGCGTGAACTCCTGGCGGAGCGCCGTTCCTCCCACCCCGACCCGGAGCGGCTGGAGCACTTGCTCGCCCGGCAGCAGGAGTGCGTGCAGGACCGGGCGCGGCTGGGGGATGCCGACACGCAGGAGGCATCCCGTATCACCGCTCTCTACGCGGCCCGGCTGAAGGAGCTGGAGGCCGCTGGCCCGTAGCCGGCGTCGTTGCGGGCCCTGGGGAGGGGGAGGGCGGCCACGGGCGTGGGGCCGGTCAGTCTCCGCGGCTGGAGGTGGGCGGGCATCAGCGCTCGCGCCAGGCGGGATATCTGCTCCAGGTCGTGGCGGTAGTGCGGGAGCTCGGTGCGCAGGCGGCGCTGGAGGGCCCAGAAGCGTGCCGCCTCCTGGGAGGTGTAGGGGCGGGTCTGCTCGGCGAGCAGCACGTTAGCTGCGGCTCTCGGCCGTGACCAGGAGCCTTGAGGGGTGCGGTCGTTGCGGTAGAGGACGGTGCCGTCGCGCCGCCACACCATGACGGAGTCGGCCACCGGTTCCTGCTCGGCCGCGGCAACCGCGTCGGCGAGCACGGCGAGGTGCCGGTCGTGCCCGGAGGCGGTGGTGAACCGGCCGTGACCGCCCAGCCGGTTGACGTCGGCGCAGCGCACTGCGGTGCCCTGCCGGGAGTCGGCCGCCCGTACGGCCAGCACCACCAGTTCCACCCGGTAGCCCGCCCGCCGGTAGGCCATCGCGCTTTCCACGAAGGCGGCCGGGCTGCCGGGGGCGATCTCGATGGTCACGTCCCCGCGCCGTTCTCGTAGGGCCGCTTCGGCCATCGCCTGCCAGGCCCGGTAGTCCGCCCGGATCCGGTCCCCGGCCGTACGCGGCTCCTCGCGCAGCAGGTTGTAGTAGTCCGGGTGCATCGCTTTGAAGTCGTCGCCGCTGATCCGCGCGGGCCGGCCGCGCAGGGCCCGGCGCAGCACCTGTGCCTGACTGGTCTTGCCGGAGCCGGGCTGGCCCATGACGTATACCGCGACCGGTCGCTCCTGCGGCGTGATGCCCTCCAGGAGCGATGGCGCGATCAGCACGTCCCAGATCCACCGGTGCTCCTCGGCGGAAAGGCGGTGGTAGTCAACGCCCGGCGCCTCCCTCCTCGCCTGCGCAGTACGCCGCAGCGGCTCGGCCAGGGCGGCGGCACGCTCGCCGTCGCGTCGCACTGCCAGGGCCCAGTCCTCGGGCAGCCGGGGATCGTGCGCACGCCGGTCGGCATCGGCGAGCTGGCGGCGGAAAACACCGGTCTCCGCCGCGTCCCACGGGCGTAACCGCTCGGCCAGCAACGCCTCCCGGGCCCCGACCGGGCGGAGCCACCGGCCGTCGGGGGTGACTTCGTTGGCGTACAGGACCTCACCCGCGCGCCGCACGACGACGACACGGTCGGCCAGGCGCCCGGCCTCGATCTCGGCCAGGGCCGTGGGCAGCGCCGCCGCGCAGGCGTCGTGGTTGTCCCACCCCACGTACCGCGCCCGGCCTTCCTCGGCGAGCCGCAGGTACCGGTCCAGCACACCGAGCTGGGACACGGCCTCCGGTACTGCCAGGGCCACCACTTCGATCCGGTAGCCGGCCGCGCGGTAGGCCGCCACCGAGGCCAGCCACCCGGCCGGGTCGGCCAGGGCTTCCTCCGCCACGACGTCGTGCCGGCACGCCCGGGCGCGGGCTTCGACCTCGGCCTGCCAGGCGTACGTCTCCGGCCGCACCCGCACCCCGGCCGTCCGTACGTCCTCCGCCAGGAAGCCGGAGTAGCCGGGGTGAGCGGCCTTGTAGGCGTCCCGTTCCACCCGCACCGCACCGCCCCGCTGCTCCAGGGCTCCGTGTACCAGGTCCATCACGAGCGTCTTGCCGCTGCCGGCTTGCCCGGCCACGAACACAGCCACCGGGTGTTCCTGCGACACCGCGTCCGCCGTCAACTCCGACACGATCATCTTGGCGGACAACTCGCCGCACTCCTTCACTGACGTCTCCTGGCCGTGGTTGCGAGAGCGCGCCCCTGCGGGCCGTTCGGTATTGCCCTCATCGATCGCCCACCCTAGCACCCGTGATCGCAAAACGTGCGCGATTTGTACGGTGAAAGTATGCGCATTGTACGTTTCATGGGGTAGGGTGCTGGTCAGGAGGTAACCCATGTCCGAGTTGTTCGACGCGGTCGACGCGCTGGTCGCGTCCCGCGCCACGCTGCCGCCGCCGGCGGAGCGCAAGCGGCTGCGTGCCGCGCACGGTCTGACGATTGACGAGGTGGCAGGCGCGCTGAAGGTGCGGCGGGCCACGGTCAGCGGGTGGGAGTCCGGCAAGACCGAGCCCCGCCCGCCGGAGCGCGACGCGTATGCCCGGCTGCTGGACAAGCTCGCGGAGCTCTACCCCGCCGACGCGGCCTCGCCCGTCCAGGACGCTGCGGTGCCGGCCACGTTCACCGCCGCGCCCGCCCCGGCTCCGGAAGCACGGACTCTGTCCACAGGGCGGGCGCCCGAGGCTGCGGCCATGACTGCATCCGAGAACACCCAGACCAGCCCCGCTCCCGTCGCCGCTGCTCCGGCGGCTGCGCCGCGTCCGGCGCGCACCACCAGGCCGACGTCGTCGACGTCGCGCCGCCCGGGTGTGAAGAAGGCGGCCCCGGCGAACACCGCGGCGGGCGGCGCCGACCCGAGGTTCGAGAACGGGCCGTTGGCGGTCGTCGACGTCGAGGACGGGAAGGTGACGGCGTACTGCGTCGGCGGCCTGGTCCTGGACGTGCCCGCCAAGTCCCTGCCGTCGCTGGTGGGCTGGACGCTCAAGGAGGCGAAGCTCGGGCAGCCGAAGCTGTCCGGCCCGGGACGGCCGGCCGACCCGCTGCTCGTGCTCACCGAGGCCGCTCTGGAGCGCTACGGCCTCCCGGTCTCGTTCACGGCGGAGGAGAAGGACGCCGGTCGGATTCCGGAGGGTCACAAGGTCATCAAGCAGTTGGTGCGCGCTGACTGGAAGCTGACCAAGCGCGGGTTCGGACCGTGGGCGCGGATCTACCGTCCGGCCAGGGGTTCGGAGCGCCAGTGCGTGCAGCTGTGCATCCCGTCGTGGAACGCGCTGGACGCCCGGTTCTGGGGCGACGCCGCGCAGCTTCCGCCGGCGGAGCTCGCCCGCGTCCTGGGCGTCTACGCGTCGCGGGTGATGACGCCGCGCGGCTCCACCGCCGTCACCGGCCTGGAGCTGATGACCGCGTTGCACCCGCCGACCCACGCCGTGCGGGATGAGGAGACCGGCGTCCTGCGGCAGGCCGAGACCAAGACGCCCGGGTCGCTGGGCAGCGACCCGGTGGACTGCGCGCCGTGCGAGGCCCCGGACGGGCACCCGGTGGTCACTGCGCTGGATCTGCCGCGCTTCCACGTGCGGGGACCTGCGGAGAAGCTGTTCGAGGAGGCGTACGACTGGGCACGGCCGATGACCGATGCCGAGTGCACCCTGCGCTACCTGGTCGGCCTGGACGTGAACATGGCCTTCGCCGCCGGCGCGAACGGGCTGAACGTCGGCCTCGGTGAGCCGACGCACGTCAAGAACCCGGAGTTCGACCCGAAGCTGCCCGGCTCGTGGCTGGTCGACCTGTCCCACGTCGACCTGTCGAAGGTGAAGGTCGGCAAGGAGTGGGTGGAGCTGGACGGCTCGCTGCTGCCCTCCCCGTTCACGCCGAAGGGCGACCGCCCCACGGGCCCGGCCTGGTACGCGACGCCGACCGTCGCCTACGCCCAGGAGCTCGGCTACGACGTCGCGCCGATCGAGGCGTGGGTCCGGTACGACAACGGCCGCTACCTGGACGGCTGGTACCAGCGGCTGCGTGACGCCTACCTCGCCACGATGGCCGACCTCGGCGTCGACGCCGACCTGTCGCCGGAGGACTTCCTTGCGGCGATGGACGGCTACAAGGAGCGCGACCCGGAGCTGGGAATCGTCGTCTCGGCGATCAAGGCGACGGTCAAGGGCGGCATCGGCAAGCTGCGCGAGCGGCCCCGGGGCGAGGGCTGGCGGCCGGGCGAGCGGTGGCGCGCCCTGGAGCGCCCGACGTGGCGGCCGGACATCCGGGCGGCGGTCATCTCCCGCACCCGGATCAACCTGCACCGCAAGATCGTCAAGCATGCGGCGTTCACCGGGCAGTACCCGATCGCGATCCTGTCCGACTGCGTCGTCTACGCGGCCAACGGGCCCTCGCCGTTGGACTTCCTGCCCTACCGGGAGGGCAAGCCACTGCCTGGCGGATTCAAGCTCGGCATCAACCCCGGCCTGGTCAAGCACGAAGGCACCCAGTCCGTCCTGTGGGGCGAGGAAGTCCGCGAGCGGTTCAACGCCCCGGAGCTCAACCTCGCCCGGTCCATCAAGGACGGCACCGTCACCGATGTCGACAACGGAGAGTAGGAGAAGGCGACAATGAGCCTGATCGGGGACGGCCTGGACGCCGCGGTGCAGAAGGCGTTCACCCGCCCGGCACCGAAGAACGCGGGCCCGCAGATGCGGTACCTGGTCAAGCAGCTGGGCGGCACCAAGCCGGTCGCCCAGATGCTGCGGGTCTCCCAGCGCACCGTCGAGCGGTACGTGAAGGACCAGATCAAGAAGCCCCGCCCGGACCTCGCCGCGCGCCTGGAGCGCGAGGTAAAGAAGAGGTGGCAGCCGCAGATTCGGGCGAAGGCCAAGGCCAAGGCGGCGAGCACGGGCGGCATCGTCATCGACACCCGGGCCCGCATGGGCTACACCGCGCCGATCGGATCGACGGACCAGGACCGCATCCGGCACCTGACCGTCGCTCTGCCGCCCGTCTACGCCGCCCGCCTCTTCGAGGCCCAGGAGGCCGGCGCCAGCGACGCCCGCCTTCAGGAGATCGCGGCCGAAGCACTCAAGGAGGTGTACTTCCAGGACGGCGGCCGCCGCGCCGGAAGCCTGGAAGAGGTCCGG
The DNA here is from genome assembly GCF_043080425.1 of Streptomyces sp. NPDC015032. Taxonomy (NCBI): domain Bacteria; kingdom Bacillati; phylum Actinomycetota; class Actinomycetes; order Kitasatosporales; family Streptomycetaceae; genus Streptomyces; species Streptomyces sp. NPDC015032. The sequence goes on from NZ_JBIBVN010000042.1 coordinate 57,345, forward strand.
TTCACGGACATCGAGCACCTCGAGTTCGACCTGTAGCAGCCGCGCCCCGAACAGCCCGCGAGCCCGGACCGATGCGGTCCGGGCTCGCTCGCACCACGTCCGTCGGGCCGCTAGATGCTGGACGCGGGAAGTGCGCGAAGGAGGCTGGCAGCGATGGCGATCAGGGCCTCTGCCTCACCGATGCCGACGCACCCGCCCTGCGGGCCGATGACCTTCTGCTGCCCCATGGCAAAGCGGCGGCCTCGACGTCCGGCGGCGTGTAGCAGGCAGCACAGCAGGGCGTTGTAGATCATGGCCCCCGGTCGACAACTACGCGATATTGCAACTAAGTTCAGCGCCGACGACTCCGCCGCTGACATGATGCTGAGCGTAGGACAAGCGTTCAAATGCCTGTGCGGGGGGCGTAATGGAGGCCAGTGAAGTCGCGGCGGCTGCCGTTGCAGTAGTGGCCGCAGCCATCACGGGGACAGCAAGCACGGTAGGCGAGCAGACCGGTGCAGCAATCGCGCAGGTCGTACGCGATCGACTGGGGGCGTCGAGTCGAGGCCGGACCGCTTTAGCGGACCTGGAGGAATCCGACGGTTCCCCCGAGTCCCAGGCAGCGGCGTCAGCGGTGCTTGCCGAGGAAGTCGGCTCCGACCCACAGCTGTATCGAGCATTGACGGTTCGCCTAAACGAGCCGAGTGTGACGGACGGCGTCCACATCGACCGCAGCCGGATACGAGGAGACGCTCCGATACTCGTCGGCAACGGAACCCTGAACTTTACGAAACCGACTTCGGCGGCCGGCATGGTGGCACTCGCGCTGGCTGTGCTGGTGGTCGTCGGTGTGATCGCCCTCGCCATCTACGGCTCAAAGCAGGTTCTAACCGACGACTCCCCGCCAAGCAGCCACGGCCCCACGGCCGCGACGCCCGACGCACGCGGAAACTCGGCCACTGACGGAACCAGCGGCCAGGCAACCATCGAACCTCGTGCGCTGAGCGAGTCCGAAGTCGCCACCGTGGTCCCCGACCTTGAGGACATGCCAGCGGGATGGACAAGCTTCAGCAAGCGAAACGGATTCCGCCCAGAAGAGACCAAACGCTGTACTCGCGGCACAGCTATCTACGAGTACCCGGAGAGGAACGGCGGCAGCCTTCAGGCGGCCTACATCACGTCCTCGTGTGCAGATTTCCCGTCGGTTGTTACTTTCTACGACGAAGGGCTGAGGTACTTCAAGCAAGAGCATCCCGAGGCCACACACATCTCTATGCCACCGTGCGGAGACAAGAGCACCGCCATCACCTTCGACAGAACGGGTCCGATACCCTCCGAGAACGGCAAGTACGTCCGAATGCAGTCTCTGGTAGGAGCGGTGTACCTCCAACTGAGCTATGGCCCGATCGACAACGGCGCGGACACGATGGACTCCCTGGATAGGTTGCAGGGGTTCATAAGCGAGTTCTGCGACAGGGCCCTTGCGTCCCAGACTGCCGGGTGAACGAGTCCGGCTATACGGGCAGTGCGATGGTCACAGAGCCTCGCGCAGTGCCTGGGCCAGGAAGTCGTTCGCGGCGTTCCCCGGGTGGTTGACGCGCTGGGCGAACACGGGGTGCCGGTAAGAACCCTGTCAGTGCGCCACGAGGCGCTGTTGTTTCGGACGGAGGTGGAAGACCACCGTCGCTTCGCCGTCGTAGCGGCGAGGTGAAGCGGGAGGCAGCCT
>NZ_JBIBVN010000043.1:0-58042 GCF_043080425.1 Streptomyces sp. NPDC015032
CGACAGCCGGGCCACCACCATTCTCACAACCAGCCCGCAACAGAGAAACGGCCCGCCGGAGAAATCGACGGACCGTCATGCAAGATCGAGGCTAGCCTGCGCGTTTCACTTGTGGCGGTGTCCGAGTCTTGATCGGAAAAGCGAAATGGCCTTCTGAACTGGGATGATGAGGCTTGTCGAAGGTCTCTGTCATCACAGCGGGAAGGCACTTTCTGCGTGCACCTTACCCGGTCGCGTCCCAAGCTCGTCGTGTCGGCCGACGGTCACGGGGTGGTTAGCCGCGCCGGATCCCGCTTGCTGGTGTCGAGGGTGTGGTGGGGCCGGGTGGCGGCCTGATGGTCAACGGCCGCCAGGAGCAGCAGCGGGGTGCCCTATGAGCGTGCACAGCCTGCTGCTGATGCTGACGCCGGCCGTCTCGGGGGAGGGCCCCGGTTAGTCGGCCGTGCGCTGGGCCTGGGGTGCGGCGGTCCGCGGGGCGGACCCGGCGGCGCCCGCGCCGAGTCCGTTCAGGAGCGTGTCGACCACCGTGTCGGCGGCCTGCGCGGGGCTGAGGTCGGCCAGTTGGCGCGAGGCGATGTTCATGAGCTGCGGCAGGACCGTGCCCACCCACCCGTCCGGCAGCCCGGAGCGGAGCAGACCCTCGTCCGTGGCGCGGCACAGGAAGTCGGTGAGCTCGCGGACGGAGCGCTCGCGCCGCTCGCGGACGGGCTCCTCGGCCAGCATCCGGCTCAGGTCGACCGGCCACGTGCGGTTGACGCCGATGATGCCCTCGACATACCGGTGCAGGGCGACGGTGATCGGGGCCTCGCGCAGCCGGGCGTCCTCGGTGGCTCGCTCGATGGCCGTCAGGCGCGTTTCGTAGATGGCCGCCAGCAACTCCTCGCGCGAAGCGAAGCGCCGGTAGACGGTGCGCCGGTCCACGCCGGCCTCCGCCGCGATGGCGGTGATGCTCGCGGCCGGATCGGCGGCCAGCATACGTGCACCGGTCATCATGACTGCTTCCAAGTTACGGGCTGCGTCGGCTCTCACGCCCCGAATATAGCCAACCCTGGGCGGAGATACCCATCTAGTGCCACGCGCATATCCTAGTATCGAAGCAAAATGCTACAGTGCTGTGACATATAGCGGGGAGTCCCGCTACGGACTTAGGAGAAAGCACGTGATCACCTACGGCAAGCTCTTCATCGGCGGCACCTGGACCGAGCCGAGCAACCCAGAGCTGCTCGACGTCCTGTCCCCGCACGACGAGTCGGTCGTCGGCCGCGCCGCCCAGGCTCAGCCGGCCGACGTGGACCGCGCGGTGGCCATCGCCCGCACTGCCTTCGACGAGGGCACCTGGCCGAACACCCCGCCGGCCGAGCGGATCGCGGTGCTGCGCCGGCTCAACGCCCTGCGCGAGGCCCGGGCGGAGGAGATAGCGGCCGTGATCACCGCGGAGAACGGCTCCGCCGACTGGTTCACCCGCGCCGGGCAGCCGGGCCTGTCCCGGCAGGCCAACGCCTACCTGAAGGCGGCCGAGGAACTTGCGTGGGAGGAGGTCCTGACGCCCACCGAGCCTGCGGCTACCGTCCGCAGCGTGGTCCGCCGGGAGGCCATTGGCGTCGTCGCCGCCGTCATCCCGTGGAACTCGCCGTTCTCCGCCTCCATGGCGAAGATCATTCCGGCGCTGCTGGCCGGCAACACGGTCATCCTGAAGGTCTCGCCGGAGAACTCGCTGAGCATGGGCCTGCTGGCCGACCTGCTGTCCGGGTGCGGGCTGCCCGAGGGCGCGATCAGCGTGCTGCCGGCCGACCGCGAGACCAGCGAGTACCTGGTGTCCCACCGCGACGTCGACAAGGTCGCGTTCACCGGCTCGACCCGGGCCGGGCGCCGGATCGCCTCCATCGCGGGCGAGCAGCTCAAGCGGGTCAGCCTGGAGCTGGGCGGCAAGTCCGCCGCCGTCTTCCTGCCCGACGCGGACCTGGAGAAGTTCCAGGCGGGCCTGAAGTTCTCCTCCCTGCTTAACAACGGTGAGGCGTGCATTGCGCACACTCGCATCCTCGCGCCGCGCAGCCGCTACGAGGAGGTCGTCACCGCCGTGAAGGAGGTCGTCGAGTCGCTGAAGGTCGGCGATCCGCAGGGCCCGGACACGTTCATCGGCCCGATGATCCGCCGTGACCAGCAGCAGCGGGTGCGCGACTACATCGAGATCGGCATCAAGGAGGGCGCGCGCCTGGTCACTGGCGGCCCCGAGGTGCCGACCGGCCTGGAGAAGGGCTACTACGTGACCCCGACCGTCTTCGCCGACGTCGACAACTCGATGCGGATCGCCCAGGAGGAGATCTTCGGCCCGGTGCTGGTTGTCATCGCCTACGAGGACGAGGACGACGCCGTGCGCATCGCCAACGACTCCGAGTACGGCCTGTCCGGCGGCGTGTGGTCCGCCGATGAGGGGCACGCCATGGAGATCGCCCGCCGCATGCGGACCGGCACCGTCACGATCAACGGCACCTCCGTCGGCTTCGACGGCCCGTTCGGCGGCTTCAAGGCCAGCGGCCTGGGTCGCGAGTACGGCTTCGCCGGCCTGAACACCTACATCGAGTACAAGACCGTCACTGTCTGATCCAACGTCATACAGGTGCCGCGGCGGACTGGTTTGCCCCACCGCACGCCATTCCGCTGCTGGAGTGCCTGCGCTCGGTGCCCCGGCACGGACGGCGGTTTGATCGGCGTGGACGGCTGGCTGGTGAGGTGCGCAGGAGACGGCGAGGGGCGTGCACCTTACCTGGTCGCGTCCCAAGCTCGTCGTGTCGGCCGACGGTCAGTGACTTGTGATATCCGGTCCGGTCCGATTCTGCCAAAGCGGTGGCCCGTGGCAGGTGGGGGTGTGCATGGGCGTCAGCGGGGGGGACGCAACGGCGGCCTCGGCGCCGAAACCGGCCACCAGCCGTCCATCCGGCGCCGCCGTCGCGGCTGAACATGTCTTGCTCACGTGCACGCCGTGTGAGCAGCCACGGCGTCGATGATTGCGGGCCAGAGTTCTCGTGGCCGGTCGTGGCCCATGTCGGCGAGCAGGATCAGTTCCGCGCCGGGCACGAGTTCGGCCGTTCGCTTCCCTCCGCTCGGGTCGATGAGGGTGTCGTCGAGGCCGTGGATCACGAGGGTCGGGACGGTGAGGGAGGCGAGCGCCTCGGCGCGCGACCCTGCGAGGATCATCGCTCCGAGCTGACGGCCTGTGCCCGCCGGGTAGTACGCGCGGTCGTAGCTACGGGCGGCAAGTTCTCGGATGGCGTCGATATCGGTGTAGCGCCGGGACGCCCAGATGGCTTCTCTCTCGGATGCGTTGATGTATCCGGCACGGTCCGCGGGCTTGGGGCCGAACAGCACCTGCTGGGCCGCGGGACTGGGTTGTCCGTATTCGGACTCGCCGGTGGAGGACATCATCGAGGTCAGGGTGGATCACCTCTCAGGGTGGGTGATCGCCATGGTCTGAGCGATCATCCCGCCCATCGACGAGCCCCACGGCCGTTGAGTCGGGCTGTCTACACCTCAACTCAGAAGCTGTGGAGCCTCGTTCGGTCGATGCTCTGGAGCAGCCCGGGGATGTGTGCCGTGATGGCGTCGCGCATTCGTTCGGAGAGATGAAGGGCGTTGTCCGGTGAGGTCAGGCCGGGGCCACCGGGGCTTCGCCGTCGATCTCGGCGAAGTGGTCGAACTCGCCGGCCATGACGCCCTTGGTGAACGCCTCCCATTTCGTCGTGGTCGTCGTGACGACGTTTTCGGGGTCACTGGTCTCCCGTAGATAGACCAGGTCGTCCGGGCCGAAGGCGATCTCGATCCAGGGGCCGGGACCCTCCTCGCCCTCGGGGGCGGCGCGGATCCAGGAGAGGTCGGGCCGGTTCCGGGGTCGTCCGCCCAGCGGGCGGGGCGCCCGGATCCGATCCAGGACCTCGATCATCTGCGGGGCGTCGCCCCACTGGCCCGGCGTGAGCAGAAGGGCCAAGGGGCGGCAGCCGCCTTCACCGGCGAGGTGGGTTTGGCTGGTCGGGCCGCCCCACGACCGTCCGACTCCCTCATCGGGGGTATCGCGAACGGGTGGGCCTACATCCCCGTGACGTAGGCGCTCCAGATCCGTGGCGGGAAGACATTGCCGCGCCCCGAATCGGGTCCGCCCACGCCCTGCATTCCCAGTAGTTGAGGGGTGCCCGGCTTGCTGCGGAACATCGTGACGGCCGTGGTCAGCCCCTTGGTGTGGCCGATGAACCAGGCCGACTTCATCCGGTCGTCCTCGCCGGTCGCGCCCGCCGAGAGGTCGTCGGCGGCCATGGGCCCGTCCGACGCGGCGAGCTTCCCGTCCCGCCCCAGCCGCTTCCAGGCCAGCATCCCCAGGGTGTTGTTCACATCGTTGGCCACCAAGGCGTCCATCGCGCGCCGCAGCTCGGGCTTCCCGAAGCCCTCGACCGCCTCGCCGTCCCGGGTCATCCTGGTCACCGACCAGGGATCGGCCCTCATGCCGTCGTTGCTGAAGGCGGTGTACGCGTCCGCCATCCTGACCGCGCTCGGTGTGGACGTACCGAGGGGAAAGGACTTGTCCAGGCGGGCCAGGCTCTCCTCGTGCAGCCCGGCCGATACCGCCAGTTCCTTCACCTTCTTCAGCCCGATGTCCTTGCCGAGCTGCGTGAAGGTCGCGTGGGACGAATTGACCAGCGCCTCGCGCAGGGGCGTCGGCGTGGTGACCATCACCTGGCCGGGACCGGCACCCGGCAGGGCGGGGACCGCCATGTACGGGACGCCCTTGATCAGACGCCCCTCATTGTCGTAGCCGCTGTCCAGGGTGATCCCGTCGCCGTGCTGAAGGGCCGCTGCCAGCACGAAGGGCTTGAAGGCCGAGCCGACGGGGACGCCCGCGGTGTCGGCGTTGTTGGCGAAGTGGGTGACCGCGTCGGCTCCGCCGTACACCGCGGCCACGGACCCGTCGGACCGTACGGATGCGGCGCCGACCTCGACGTACTTGTCCTCGGAGCGCTTCTTGGGGTCGAGGTCGCGCTTGCGCACGTCCCGCACGGCCCGCTCCAGTTGCTGCACCTTGGCCTTGTCGAAGGTGGTGTGCACCCGGTAGCCACCCCGGAAGAGGTCCTTGTCGGTGAGGCCCGAGCGCTTCTTGATGTACTTGTTGGCGATGTCGACGAGATAGCCGGTCTGGCCGCCGAGGCTGGTCGACTTGGCGGCCGGCCTCGGCTCGGGGAACTTCTGGTACGCGGCCCGCTCGGCCTTCGTCATCGTGCCGATCTCCACCTGCCGGTCGAGGATCCACTCCCAGCGGCCGACGGCGCGTTCGTGGTTGCCTTTGCCGCCCGCGGGGTCGTACAGCTCCGCCCCCTTGAGCAGGGATGCGAGCAGCGCCGCCTGGCTGGGGTCGAGGTCCTTCGCGGGGATTCCGTAGTACGCGTGCGCCGCTGCCTGGATGCCGTAGGCACCGCGGCCGAACCAGCTGGTGTTCAGATATCCCTGGAGGATCTCCTCCTTGCTCTGCTGATTGCTCAGCTTCAGCGAGATGAAGAACTCCTTGAACTTCCGGGTGGCCGACTGCTCCTGGCTGAGATAGGTGTTCTTCACGTACTGCTGGGTGATGGTGGAGCCGCCCTGGGTCTCACCGCCCTTGACCATGCTGACGGCCGCGCGGGCGATCCCCTTCGCCGATACCCCCGAGTCGGAGTAGAAGGTCTCGTTCTCGGCGGCGATGACCGCGTGCTTCACCGAATCGGGTATGCCGGTGAGCGTGACGTTCTGCCGGTCGACCGCACCCACGCTCACCATCCGGCTGCCGTCCGCCCAGTAGTAGACGGTGCCCTGCCTGCGCGCCTCGGCGTTCTCGTCCGGGATGTCGACGGATGCGTAGACCATGGCGAACAGCCCGGCCAGCGCTCCGGACCCGAGCAGGATCCCGCTCAACACCTGCCGCCACGAAGGGACCCAGCGGCGCCAGTTGCTTCTCCCCCGGCGGGGGTAGTCGACACGGAGCCCGCGAAGGCCGATCGGGCGGATGGGGCGTCGGACCATGCTCCGGCTCCTCGTTCACCGTCCCGCACCGGTGTGGTGCGGACTTGTGGGAGGAGATGTTCCGGATAGCGATCAGGTTGTCCCGGAGCCCCGTCCGACACGGGTGGCGAACCGGGGACGAAGCGCAGCGGCCGTCGGCAGCCCGCTGGATGGGGGGTCGTCAGCCCGCCGCGGGAGCGTCCGGAGGCATGGTCGCCCGGTGCTCGGCGAATCCGCCCCCGCCGAGGCCCTACGCCGCGTCCCCGTCCAGGTACCCGACCAGCCAGGACGGGAACTCCGTCAGCGACGGCAGCACGACGTCCGCGCCCGCCGCCCGGAGCTCCGCCGCGTCGCACGGGCCCGTGGTGACCGCGACCGACAGCGCCCCGGCCGTGCGGGCACCCCGTACGTCGCCGGTGTGGTCGCCCACGTACACATGCGCCCCGTGCTCGCGCAGCGCCCGGCCCTTGGCCTCCGCCCACAGGCCGCCGATCACCGCGTCGGGCTCGATGCCGAGGTGCGCGAGGTGCAGTTCCGCGCTCGGCCGGTGCTTGGCGGTGACGACTATCGCCCGGCCGCCCCGCTCGCGGATCGCCGCGACCGACTCCCGGGCACCCGCCAGCGCGGGGCTCGGGGTGATGGCGTATGTGGGATAGATCTCCCGGTAGCGGTCGGCGGTGGCGGCCACCGCGTCGGCCGGAAACCAGTTCCGCAGCTCCTCGTCGACCGGCGGCCCGAGCCTGCTCACCACCAGGTCCGCGTCGATCGGCGTGCCCGTCTCGGTGGAAAGGGCCAGGTAGGCGGCCTTGATTCCGGGCCGGGTGTCGATGAGCGTCATGTCGAGGTCGAAGCCGACCGTCAGCGGGTGCGAAGGCATGAAGTCCATTGTCGCCGGGCCGGACACGGCACCGGAACGTCGCACCCGTCCCGGTACGGGCCACAGGCCCGAAATCGACGGTGCTTAGACTTAGCCAAGCCTAACTTTGGTTCGCTCTCGATTGGGTCCCATGTCAGCCGCCGCTCCACGCCGCTCCAGACGCGCACTCGCGACGGCGGCGGCCGTCGCGGCGCTGCTGGTGGCGGTGCTTCTCAGCCTCGCCGTGGGGGCCCGCTCCATACCCCCGTCCGAGGTGTTCGACGCCCTGCTGCACGGCGGGCACTCCGACGCCGCCGAAGTCGTCCGCAACATGCGGGTGCCCCGCACCCTGATCGGGCTGATGGTCGGCGCGGCACTGGCCCTCGCGGGCACGGTGCTCCAGGGCATCACCCGTAACCCCATCGCCGACCCCGGCATCCTGGGTATCAGTCAGGGCGCCTCGGTGGGCGTGGTGCTGGCCATCGCGTACGCCGGGATCCACACCCTGACGGGGTACGTGTGGTTCGCGTTCGCGGGGGCGGCGATCGCCTCCGTCGCCGTGTACGCCATCGCCTCCAGCGGGCGCGGCGGCGCCACCCCCGTGAAACTCGCCCTGGGCGGCGCCGCGATCAACGCGCTGCTGGTGGCGGTGACGACGGCGGTGCTGACGACCAAGGCATCCGCGCTGGACGAGTTCCGCTTCTGGCAGGTCGGCTCGATCGCCGGGCGCGAGGCCGAAGTGGCGCAGCAGATCTGGCCGTTCCTGCTGGTCGGGACCGTGCTCGTACTGTCCGTCGGCCGCGGGCTCGATGCGCTGGCGCTCGGCGAGGACGTGGCGAAGGGTCTCGGTCAGAAGGTCGCGACGGTACGGATCGTCGGCGGCCTCGGGGCCACGGTGCTGACCGGTGTCGGCGTCGCGGCGGCGGGCCCGATCGCGTTCATCGGGCTCGCCGTCCCGCACATCGCGCGCGCGATCGTGGGCAGCGACCACCGCTGGGTGCTGCCGATGGCGGCGCTGATCGGGCCCGTCATGCTGCTCGTCTCCGATGTCGTCGGCCGCATCGTCTTCCCGCCGAGCGAGGTCCCGGCGGGCGTGATGACGGCGCTGATCGGTGTTCCGTTCCTGGTCGCCCTGGTACGCCGGAAGGCGGTGCCCGCATGAGTGCCGGAACAACGGTCCGGGTGCGGCCCGCCGGGTACCACGTCGTACGGATCGGGGCGCGGGGCAGGTTCCTGCTGCACCGGCGGGCGGCCCTCGTCGCCGCCGTCCTCGTCGCCTCGCTGGCCGCGGTCTGTGTCGCGTACCTCTGTGTCGGCGAGAGCTTCGTCGCGCCCGGCGAGGTCGTGAAGGTGATCCTGGGTCAGCCGTCCCCGGACGAGCTGGTCGTCGGCACGCTGCGGCTGCCGAGGATGACCGTGGGGCTGCTGGTCGGTGCCGCGTTCGGGATCGCCGGCGCGCTGATCCAGACCGTCGCCCGCAATCCGCTGGCCAGCCCCGACATCATCGGCATCAGCCAGGGGGCGAGCGCGCTCACGGTCGGCGCGATGACCTTCGGCATCACCTCGTACACCGTGCTGCCGTATCTCTCCGTCATCGGCGGGGTGGCCGCGGCGGCCCTCGTGTACGTCTTCGCCTGGCGCGGCGGGCTGCACGCCGCCCGCTTCGTCCTGATCGGGATCGGCTTCGCCATCGCGCTGCGGTCGGTCACCACCCTGTTCCTGACGAAGGGTGACTATCTGGTCGCCCAGCAGGCGCAGATCTGGATGACCGGTTCGCTCAACGGCCGCGGCTGGTCCGAGGCCGCGCCGATCGGCTGGACGCTGCTGGTCCTGCTGCCGGCCGTGCTGTGGGCCGCCCGCGCCCAGCGCACCGTCTCGCTGGACGACGACACCGCGACCGCGCTCGGCGTACGCCTGGGACGGGTACGGCTGGGGCTGGTCGCCCTCGGCGTGATCCTGGCGTCCGTGGCGACCGGGACGGCCGGGCCGGTCGACTTCGTGGCGCTGCTCGCCCCGCAGATCGCCCGCCGGATGACCCGGACCGCGCAGATCCCGCTGTTCTGCTCGGCGCTGCTCGGTGCGGTGATCGTGGTGTTCGGGGATCTGCTGGCGCGCAGGCTCTTCTCGCCCACCGAGCTGCCGGTGGGCGTACTGACGGCGGCGGTCGGCGCCCCGTATCTGATCTGGCTGATCGTCCGCGGTCAGGGCGGCCGCCGCGGCCGTAGTGGAGGCACCGCATGAGCTCGACCCATACGCCCGACACGTCCGGCACGTCCGGCACGTCCGGCACGTCCGACGCCACGGCGGCCCCGTCCGCGACCAGCCGGCTCACCGTGCGGGAGCTGACGCTCGCGTACGAGGACCGCACCGTCGTCCACGAGCTGGACCTCGCCGTTCCCGACGGGCAGGTCACCGTCATCGTCGGCCCGAACGCCTGCGGCAAGTCGACCACCCTGCGCGCGCTCGGCCGGCTCCTCAAGCCGCGCGGCGGGTCGGTGCTCCTCGACGGCACCGAGCTGTCGAAGATCCCCACACGGAAGATCGCCCAGTCGATCGGACTGCTGCCGCAGACCCCGGTGGCCCCCGAGGCGATCACCGTCTCCGACCTCGTCGCCCGCGGCCGCCAGCCGCATCAGCACTGGTGGCAGCAGTGGTCGGAGGAGGACGAGCGGGCGGTGACGGACGCCATGGAGCGTACGGACATCACCGCGCTCGGCGACCGGTCGGTGGACGAACTGTCCGGCGGGCAGCGCCAGCGGGTCTGGATCGCGATGGCGCTCGCCCAGGAGACGGATCTGCTGCTCCTCGACGAGCCGACCACGTACCTCGACATCGCGCACCAGGTGGAGGTCCTGGACCTGGTGCACCGGCTCACCGCCCCGGCAGCGGACGGCACCCGCGGCCGGACCGTCGTCACCGTGCTCCACGACCTCAACCAGGCCGCCCGGTACGCGGACCACCTGGTCGCCATGAAGGCGGGCCGGATCGTCGCCGAGGGCCGCCCGGGGGACGTCGTGACCGCCGGTCTCGTGCGCGAGGTCTTCGGCCTGGACGCGGTGATCGTCCCGTGCCCGGTGACGGGTTCACCGCTCGTGGTGCCGGGGGCTCCGTGGCAGGCCGCCCCGGCGTCGTGAACCCGCGCACCGGTCCCGGGTTCGCCGCTCGTGGTGCCGGGGGCACCATCGCAGGCCGCCCCGGCGTCGTGAACCCGCGCACCGGTCCCGGTCACCCCGGCGCACCTCCCCACTCCTACGAAAGGCTTCCCATGGCCCCCTCCGTCCGCCGTCGCGGCCTCGCCCTCGGCGCCCTCGCCCTGGCCGGCGCGCTCACGCTCTCCGCCTGTGGATTCTCGGAGTCCGGCGGGAGCGCCGGCGGCTCCTCCGAATCCGGCTCGGGCTCCGGCGCCGCGAAGACCCACACCGTCAAGACGGTCATGGGCGATGTCGAGGTCCCGGTGGCCCCCCGGCGCGTCGTGGCCCTCGACACCGGTGAGCTGGACTCCGCGCTCAGCCTCGGCGTACAGCCGGTCGGTGCGACGCACTCGGCGACGGAGGACGGCTTCCCCACCTACCTGCCCGCCGAGAAGACGAAGGGCGTCAAGGCGGTCGGCGAGATCGCCAACCCCAACCTGGAGACCGTCGCCTCGCTGAAGCCGGACCTGATCCTGACCAGCAAGGTCCGCGACGGCGACCGTTACGAGCAGCTCAGCGCGATCGCGCCCACCGTGATGACGGAGTCCACCGGCTCCGCCTGGAAGCAGAACTTCCAGCTGCACGCGCAGGCCCTCGGCAAGGAGAACGAGGCGAAGAAGGTCGTCGCCGCCTACGACGCCCATGTCGCGGAGGTCACGAAGGCGCTCGGCGGCAAGGAGAAGGCCGCCGCGACCGAGGTCAATTTCGTCCGCTTCGTCGAGGGCGCCGACATCCGCATCTACGGCAAGCAGAACTACATCGGCTCGATCCTCGCCGACCTCGGCCTCGGCCGACCGGCCATTACCGACAAGGCCAAGGACGGCTTCTCGTACGACGTGTCCCCCGAGAAGATCGACCTCGCGGACGCGGACGTCATCTTCACATCGACGTACGGCAGCCCGGAGAAGGCGGGGACGACGAAGACGATGAACAGCGGACTGTGGAAGGGGCTGAAGGCGTCGAAGGCCGGAAAGGTCTTCGAGGTCGACGACCGCCTGTGGATCGCGGGTATCGGCTACACGGCCGCGGACCAGATCCTCGACGAGCTGCGGACGGACCTGACGAAGTAACGGTACGGCGGGGGCGGTTCACGTATCGCGCCGCTCCCTCCGGCGCCCCGGCCCGCCCCGCGGCGGCGCGCTTCCGTACGCCACCCGCCTGGCCTGCACCCTTGGCAGGCGGGCTGGTGCACTCGCCGAACATGACGGATAGTGACCAGATGGCCACATGGGACAAGTCTGACGAGATGCTCGTCCATCAAGACGAGCCCTACAACGCCGAAGCGCCTCCTGGCGCCCTCGAATCCCAGATCACTCCCCTGGACACCTTCTACGCTCGCAACCACGCGCCGATCCCGCGCATCGACTCTGCGAGCTGGCGACTGCGAGTGGATGGTCTGGTCGATCGTCCGCTGGAGTTGTCGATGGACGATCTGCGCCGCCTCCCCGAGCGGACGGTGGTGGCGACACTGCAGTGTGCGGGCAACCGCCGCGCCGATCTCGTCGAGGTCCGCGACATCCCCGGTCAGGTCCCGTGGGGGCCCGGAGCCATCTCCACCGCGAAATGGAGCGGGGTGAGCCTGGCGGATGTGCTCGCCGAGGCAGGGGTGCGGCCGGAAGCCGCCCACATCGCCCTCATCGGCGCCGACGTCTCACAGCGGGCCACTCCGCCCCAGCCCTTCGGCGGCTCGCTGCCGTTGGCCAAGGCGACCTCCAGCGAGGTGCTCCTCGCCTGGGTCATGAACGATCAGGCGCTGCCCGCCGCGCACGGCGCTCCGCTGCGCGTGATCGTCCCGGGCTGGATCGGCGCCCGCAGCGTCAAATGGCTCCAGCGCATCAGCGCACAGGCCGAACCCACCGACAACTACTACCAGACCGAATACAGCATCCTGCCGCCCGAAGCCGACCCCGCGGCGGCCGGCCCCGGCGTCGGCATCACCCTCGGCCCGGTCGGCATCCACTGCGCGATCCTGCGGCCCGGCAAGAACGCCCACCTGGCCTCCGGGCCGACCGAGGTCAGCGGGTTCGCCTTCGCCGGGGACGACCGGACCGTGGCACGCGTGGACGTCTCGACCGACCGCGGACGCACCTGGACCCGCGCGGATCTCGACCCGCCGGAGCACCCCTGGACGTGGCAGCACTGGCGCACCACGCTCACCCTGCCCCCCGGCGATGCCGTGCTCGTCGCACGCGCCTGGGACTCCGCCGCGGCCGTGCAGGCGGAATCCCCGGCGACCGTCTGGAACCCCAGGGGATACGCCAACAACGCCGCGGCTCACCTGCGCGTCACGTGCCATCCCTGACCGGACGCAGACCGGACGCCGTGGTGGATCTTCCGTTCTCACCCGACCCGTCGCCGCGCCCGCCACACCAGGAACGCCGCCGAGGCGACCGCGGCCGTCCGGACCAGCACCGGCAACATCCCGCTCATCGCGTCCGACAGGCCGTCCTGCGCGATCGGCTCGCCCCAGCGCCCCTCCATGCGGCCCCAGAGCCAGACGATCCCGCCCGCCACGACCACGCCCGGCAGCCCCATCGCCGCCCATTTCGCCTCGGCGCGGGACAACGTGCGCGAGCTGTACGCGAGCAGCCAGCCACCCGCCAGGGCCAGCCAGGAGCCCAGCACCGCGCCCGCGACCAGCAGCGCGGCGGCGACCAGCAACAAGGGGTGGGAGAACCCGCCCCGCCGTGCTCCGCTCTCCTCCGCCTCGCGCGGGGCGCGGCGCAGCAGTCCGCGGATCCGTCGGCGTCGCGGCGCCGCCTCGTCGGGGCCGGCCGCCTCGGCGTGCGGTTCATCCCCGGCCGCCGCGTCGACGTCCTCGTCCGCGGGTCCGCCCGGCGCCGTGCGGGGAGGCGGAACGGTGTCCCCGGCCGACGGCTGCCGCACCATGGCCGGGATCTCGATGCCCCCGGTGAACCCCGGCACGTCCACCCCGTCACCGAACGGCCCCGGCTCGACCCGCCACCAGTCGGGCTCGCCCCCGGACGGCCCCAGTTCGTCCGTACCGGCCATGTGCGGCGGCGTAGCGGCCATGTGCGGCGGCGAAGGCATCCACCCGGTGGCTGCCTCCGGGGCCGCCGGGCCGCCCGGGTCCGCCGAATCCATCGGGTCCGCCGAGCCCGCCGAATCCGCCGGGCCCGCCGGGGAATCCGTCTCCTCCGGCCCCCCGGCCGATGCCCGCACCCGCGACGCGCCCTTGCCGGAACTGTCTTTCCTGAGCATCCCCTTGCGCGGACGGGGGATGCCGCTCCCCTCCCCCGCGGCGGGTTCCGGCCGCGGGGGCAGCTCCGCCGTCCCGTCCGCCGACGCGGCCGCGGCGGCGACGAGTTCGTCGGGGGTGCCGAGCCTCCCGATGATGCGGCGAACCGCCGCCGGGCTGTCCGCGGACTGCGTTCCGCGCTGCCGGTCGATCTCGCCCCGGAGGTTCGAAACAAGCCTCATCCGGGTGCCCGAGGACAGCTGTTGCTGCTGCGCCAGGTCCCCGACCCGGCTCAGATAGTCGTAGACGAGCTGGTCGCTCTCGATCCCCACGCGATGGTTCCCCTCTACCGCCCTGCACCGACGGTAGCGCCCTCGGGCCCGTCCGGAGCGACTACCGTGGGACGGATGGGGATGACCACACCACCGCGGACGCTCGCCGAAGCTCTCCGCGCCCGGGACGACGAGTCGTTGGCGGTGCTGCTGCGTGCCCGCCCCGACCTCCTCGCCCCCGTGCCCGGCGACATCACCCAGCTCGCGACGAGAGCCGGCACGCGTGCCTCCGTGGTACGCGCGCTGGAGCACCTCGACCGGTTCTCCCTGCAGACCGCCGAGGCACTCGCCGTTGCCCCCGACCCCGCCCCGTACGAGACGCTGCTCGGCCTCCTCACCGGCGACGGCCGGGACGACGGCGAGCACCGCGGCGAGGCGGACACGGCGATCGTGGACGCGCTGCCCGCCGCCCTGGCCACCCTGCGCGAACAGGCCCTCGTCTGGGGCGAGGACGACCGGCTGCGGCTGGTACGCACCGCGCGCGAACTTCTCGCGCCGTCCCCGCAGCACCCGTCCCCCACCGGTCTCGGCCCGACCGTCGCGGAGGCGACCGCCGGAATGTCGCCCGGCCGGCTCCAGGAGATCCTGGCGGCCGCCGGACTGCCCGCCACCCATGACCCAGTCTCCGCCGTGACCTCCCTGTCCGCGCTCTTCACCGACCGGGCCGGGATGGGCGAGCTGCTGGACACCGCCCCCGCCGAGGCCCTGTCCGTCCTGGACCGGCTGGTGTGGGGACCGCCGTACGGGGAAGTGACCCCGAACCCCACGCCGCCGGTGAAATGGCTGCGTGACCACGGACTGCTGCTGCCCGTATCGACCCGCACCGTGGTGCTGCCGCGCGAGGCCGCCCTGCATCTGCGGGCCGGACGCGCCCACCGCGTACCGGAGCCCCGGCCGCCCGCCGTGGAGGCGGTCGCGGTCCGTGATCCCCAGGCTGTGGACAGTGCCGCGGCCGGTCAGGCGTTCCTGGCGGTGACCACCGTCGAGGAGCTGCTGAAGAGCTGGGACGGCGGCGGCCCCGCGATACTGCGCGCCGGCGGGCTCAGCGTCCGCGACCTGAAGAAGACCGCCACCGCCCTCGACGTCCCCGAGCCGGTCGCGGCGTTCTGGGTCGAACTCGCCTACGCGGCCGGGCTGCTGGCCTCCGACGGCGAGGCCGACGAGCGGTACGCGCCGACGCCCGCGTACGACGACTGGACCGAACTCCCCGCCCAGGAGCGCTGGGTACTCCTCGCCACCGCCTGGCTCGCCGCCACCCGCACCGCCGGACTGGTCGGCGGCCAGGACGCCAAGGGCCGGGCCCTGTCCGCCCTCGGCCCCGACCTCGACCGCTCCGCCGCCCCCGAGGTACGCCACCGGATCCTCGCCCTCCTCGCCGCCCTGGAACCGGGCACCGCCCCCGACCCGGAGACCGTGCTCGCCCGCCTCCGCTGGGAACGCCCCCTGCGCGGCGCCTCCGCCTCCGCCGGGGACACCACCGATCTGCGGTCCCGGATCGCCCTGTGGACGCTCAACGAATCCGAGCTCCTCGGCATCACCGGGCGCGGCGCGCTCGCCGCGCCCACCCGCGCCCTGCTCGGCCCCGGGCCCGCCGAGGCCGCCGCGCTGCTCGCACCCCTCATCCCGGAGCCGCTGGACCACGTCCTGCTCCAGGCCGACCTGACGGCCGTCGCCCCCGGCCCGCTGGAGCGCCCCCTGGCGGACATGCTCTCCGCCCTCGCGGACGTCGAGTCGAAGGGCGGCGCCACGGTCTACCGGTTCACCCCCGGGTCCGTCCGCCGCGCCCTGGACACCGGACGGTCCGCGGCCGATCTGCACGCGTTCCTCGCCACCCACAGCCGCACGCCGGTGCCGCAGCCGCTCAGCTACCTCATCGACGACGTCGCCCGCCGCCACGGCCATCTGCGGATCGGCGCCGCCTCCAGTTACGTACGCTGCGACGACGAGGCCGTGCTGAACGAGATCCTCGCCGACAAGCGCTCGGCCACCCTGCGCCTGCGCCGCCTCGCACCGACGGCCCTGGCCGCCCAGGTCGACCCGGCGTCCCTGCTCGACGGCTTGCGCGAGATGGGCTACGCCCCGGCCGCGGAGTCCGCCGAGGGCGACGTCCTGATCACCCGCGCGGGCACCCGTCGCACCCCGCCCCGCACGGCCCCCACCCCCGTGCCCGAGGGCCCTCCGGTCCCGGACGCCACCCTGCTCGGTGCGGCGGTACGGGCGATCCGCGCCGGGGACACGGCCGCCACGGTGGCCCGCAAGGACCCGGCCGACGCCCCCGACGCCCCGGCCGGCTCCCTGCCCCGTACGGCCCCGGCCGAGACCCTCGCCACCGTGCAGGCCGCCGCGATGACCGGCTCGGCGCTCTGGATCGGCTACGTCAACGCGGACGGGGCGGCCAGCCAGCGCGTCATCGCCCCGGTCCGGGTCGAGGGCGGCTTCGTCACGGCGTACGACCACACCGCGGACGAGGTCCGCACATACCCCCTGCACCGGATCACGGGCGTCGCCGAACTGGCCGACGACCAGACGGTGTGACCCCCGGCGCATCCCCCTGCCGGCCGCCACCGGCCACCCGCCACCGCCGGGCGCGGCAGTGCGTGCGAATCGGGGGTGGGCCGGCCGGTGGAAGGGCACACTCTGACGTGTCCACGATGCTGGGAGGGGGAGGTCATGCGGCGCACCGAGGTGGCCAGACAACTGGGGGGTTTCGTCCGCGAGCACCGTACCGACGGGGGCAGACGGCTGCGGCATGCCGGAATCATGCTCGTCGTCGGGGCGGTGGGCATGGCCTTCGGGGTGCCGGTGACCGTGGCGTCGATCGGCACCACCCACGGGGCGCCGCAGCTGGCCGGACTGCTGCTCGGCGTCGGGCTGGTGGGGCTGGGCCTGGGGATCTGGCGGCTGGTCCAGGCGTTCCGCACCCGTGAGCAGTGCTTCGACGTCCATGAGCGGGGGCTGACCCACCGGGTGGCGGGCACCGTCACCCTGATCCCGTGGCAGGACATCGCGTCCGTCGGCGCGCGTGGCGGGGACGACCGCCTCCTGGCCGAGGCCCGCGGCGTGGGCTTCACCTGCGACATCACTCTGAACGACGGGCGCAGGATCCGCGTCGACACCTTCACCGAGGACGTCCGGCAACTGGCGCAGACCGCCCACCGCGCCGTATACCTGGGTCAGCTCCCCGAGGGACGGGGCAGCCGCCGGGCGGATTGACCGGCGGGCCGGCCGGCACCCAGCACCACCGCGCCCGCATGCGGCACACTGGACGTTTGGCCGCTACTGGCCGTCCCCGCAGCAGAAAGGGCCGACGCGCGTGACCGGACCCCTCATCGTCCAGAGCGACAAGACACTGCTCCTGGAAGTCGACCACGACCAGGCCGATGCCTGCCGTCGTGCGATCGCGCCCTTCGCCGAACTGGAGCGCGCACCCGAGCACATCCACACCTACCGGCTGACCCCGCTCGGGCTGTGGAACGCGCGCGCCGCCGGGCACGACGCCGAGCAGGTCGTCGACGCGCTCGTGCAGTACTCGCGCTACCCCGTTCCGCACGCGCTGCTCGTCGACATCGCCGAGACGATGGCCAGGTACGGCCGCCTCACCCTCTCCAAGCACCCGGTGCACGGCCTGGTGCTGACCTCGACCGACCGGCCCGTGCTGGAGGAGATCCTCCGCTCGAAGAAGGTCCAGCCGCTGGTCGGGGCACGGATCGACCTGGACACCGTGGCCGTGCACCCGTCCGAGCGCGGGCAGATCAAGCAGACGCTGCTGAAGCTGGGCTGGCCCGCCGAGGACCTCGCGGGGTACGTCGACGGCGAGGCGCACCCCATCGATCTCGCCGAGGACGGCTGGGCGCTGCGGCCGTACCAGAAGCAGGCCGTCGAGGGGTTCTGGCACGGCGGCTCGGGTGTGGTCGTGCTGCCCTGTGGTGCGGGGAAGACGCTGGTCGGGGCCGGTGCGATGGCCAAGGCCAGGGCGACCACGCTGATCCTGGTGACGAACACCGTCTCGGCCCGGCAGTGGAAGCACGAGCTGGTGAAGCGGACCTCGCTGACCGAGGACGAGATCGGCGAGTACAGCGGTACGCGCAAGGAGATCCGGCCGGTCACCATCGCGACGTACCAGGTGCTGACGACCCGCCGCAAGGGCGTCTACCCGCACCTGGAGCTGTTCGACTCCCGCGACTGGGGTCTGGTGATCTACGACGAGGTGCACCTGCTGCCCGCGCCCGTCTTCAAGTTCACCGCCGACCTCCAGGCCCGGCGGCGGCTCGGCCTCACCGCGACGCTGGTGCGTGAGGACGGCCGCGAGTCGGACGTCTTCTCGCTGATCGGGCCCAAGCGGTTCGACGCCCCGTGGAAGGAGATCGAGGCGCAGGGCTACATCGCGCCCGCCGACTGCGTCGAGGTGCGGGTCAATCTGACGGACTCGGAGCGGCTCGCGTACGCGACCGCGGAGACCGAGGAGAAGTACCGGTTCTGCGCGACGACCGATACGAAGCGGAAGGTGACGGAGGCGCTGGTACGCAAGCACCGGGGCGAGCAGACCCTCGTCATCGGGCAGTACATCGACCAGCTCGACGAGCTGGGCGAGCATCTGAACGCCCCGGTGATCAAGGGCGAGACGAGCAACGCCCAGCGCGAGAAGCTCTTCGACGCGTTCCGCGAGGGCGAGCTCAGTGTCCTCGTGGTGTCGAAGGTCGCGAACTTCTCCATCGACCTGCCGGAGGCGACCGTCGCCATCCAGGTGTCGGGGACGTTCGGCTCGCGTCAGGAGGAGGCGCAGCGGCTCGGCCGGGTGCTGCGGCCGAAGGCCGACGGGCACGAGGCGCGGTTCTACTCGGTGGTCGCCCGCGACACGATCGACCAGGACTTCGCGGCGCACCGCCAGCGGTTCCTGGCCGAGCAGGGGTACGCGTACCGGATCGTGGACGCGGACGAGCTGCTGGCCCCCGACAACTGAGGCCGGTGACCGATCCGCGTCGCCGCTACCCCGTCGCGGGGCAGGGCCGGGACACCTCCGGTCCGATACTCACACCGGGGAGGTTCTGCGTACTCAGTGCTCGCGGTGGTTAACGCCTCGGTGGGCGCCTTGGTGGGCGCCTTGGTGAACGCCTCGGTGGACGCCCGCCTCTTCGGCGTACTCGCCGAGGACGGCCACGCCGAACGCGGCGCGGACGTAGACCTTGACGGCGCGCAGGGCGTCGCCGACGCGGTGGCTGTGCCGGTGACCGGTGGCCGCGGTCGCGCCGTGCGCGGGGCCGGTGCTGCGGGGATTCAGGCTTACGGTGCTCATGTAATCCATGGTGCTGCGCCCGGTCCGTGAAGGCATCGACCCGCGGGTGGAATCCGGAAGCGGTGCGTGTAAGTCTCCGGTCGCACGGCGTCCCCTACGGGTTGGACCCGGCATCAAAACCGTTCGACCGTGACGAGGACGGTCGATACAATCGCCGGTCTGCCCGCCTCCCGCACCGTGGTACCGGCCATCGCCGGCAGCCGGGGGAGCGCCGTCGGCCGGACGGAAACCGGCCGACAGCCGTACGCACCACCTGTGTGCGTACCCCGTGATCGATCCCCGAGCGGACCGCATCGCCCCGAGCAGTGACCGGGGGCGAGGTGCGGTCCGCCGTCCTGCGTTGAACAGCCGGAGGCAACACCGTGCCCGCGCACGAACACGAAAGCGACACCACCACCGATCCCCTGGCTCGCGAGCGCGCCCATCTCGCCGCGTCCCGTTCCGCGTTGCGCGCCATGCGGGAGGACGCCCAGGCGCTCGATATCCGCGACGTCACCGCGAACTGGGTCAACGCGGCCGTACTGCAGGCCCAGATCGACGAGCGCATCAAGTCCCTCGCCGATCTCACCCACACCCCGCTCTTCTTCGGGCGTCTGGACTATCTGCACCCGGTCGGTGCCGAGCAGGCCGAGGGCGCCGAGGGAGAGCAGTTCTACATCGGGCGCCGCCATGTCCACGACGCCGACGGCGACCCGATGGTGATCGACTGGCGCGCGCCCGTCTCGCAGCCGTACTACCAGGCATCCAGGAAGGACCCCCAGGACGTCGGTCAGCGCCGCCGCTTCGGCTACACCGGCGGCGAGCTGACCGCGTACGAGGACGAGCACCTCACCGACCCCACCGAGGCCGCGCAGACCAGCAAGCTCCTCCAGACGGAGATCGAGCGGCCGCGTGTCGGTCCGATGCGTGACATCGTCGCGACGATCCAGCCGGAGCAGGACGAGATCGTCCGCAGCGGGCTCGGCGGGACGGTCTGCGTGCAGGGAGGGCCGGGCACCGGCAAGACGGCCGTCGGCCTGCACCGTGTCGCGTATCTGCTGTACGCGCACCGGGAGCGGCTCGCCCGTACCGGCACGCTGGTCGTCGGGCCCAACCGCTCCTTCCTCCAGTACATCGAGCAAGTGCTCCCGGCCCTCGGCGAGCTGGCGGTGAATCAGGCGACCGTCGACGATCTGGTGACGACGGGCATCGAGGTGCGCGGCACGGATTCGGCGGCCGCAGCCGTCGTCAAGGGCGACGCCAGGATGGCGGAGGTGCTGCGGCGGGCGATCCGTTCGCATGTGACGCCGCCGACGGAGCCGGTGATGGTGGTGCGCGGCTCGCGGCGGTGGCGGGTGCCCGCATACGAGCTGGAGGAGATCGTCACCGAACTCCTGGCCCGGGACATGCGGTACGGAGCCGCCCACGAGGCGCTTCCGCAGCGGATCGCGCACTCCGTCCTGGTCCGAATGGAGGAGGCGGGCGAGGCGCCCGACGACCGGGTGCAGAACGCGGTGGCCCGTACCCCCGCCGTGAAGGCGGCCGTCAAGGCGATCTGGCCGGCCGTCGAACCGGCCAAGCTGGTGCTGCGGCTGCTGTCGGACGCGGAGTTCCTGGCCGCGCACGCGGACGGGCTGCTCACCGAGGACGAGCAGAAGACGATCCTGTGGACCAGGCCGGCCCGCAGCGTGAAGTCCGCGAAGTGGTCGGTGGCGGACGCGGTGCTGATCGACGAGGCGAGCGATCTGGTGGCGCGTACGCATTCGCTCGGCCATGTCGTGCTCGACGAGGCGCAGGACCTGTCCCCCATGCAGTACCGGGCGGTGGGCCGCCGCTGCACGACGGGCTCGGCGACGGTCCTCGGCGACCTCGCGCAGGGCACGACGCCGTGGTCGACGGAGAGCTGGTCCCAGGCGCTCCACCATCTCGGCAAGTCGGACGCGGTGGTGGAGGAGCTGACGGCGGGCTTCCGCGTACCGCGCGAGGTGATCGCGTACGCGTCCCGGCTGCTCCCGGTGATCTCGCCGGGCCTCGCGGCGGTGGAGTCGGTGCGTGAGTCGCCGGGTTCGCTGAAGGTGCGGGAGGTGGCCGGTCCGGCGGAGCTGGACGCGGCGGTGCTGGCGGCGTGCGAGGAGTCGCTGACACGGGAGGGGTCGATCGGCCTGATCGCGGCGGACGCGCGGATTTTGGTGCTGGCGGACGCGCTGACCGCCGCGGGGCACACGTATCTCTCGCCCGGTGAGGAGACGACCGCGGAGTCCCGGCTGACCCTGGTCCCGGCGTCGCTGGCGAAGGGCCTCGAATACGACTACGTGGTTCTGGACGAGCCGGCCGCGGTGGTGGACGGCGAGCCCGACGAGCGCACGGGGCTCCGACGGCTGTACGTGGCGCTGACGCGTGCGGTCTCGGGGCTGACGGTGGTCCACGCGGCGGACCTGCCGGGCGAGTTGGTGCGGTAGCCGGTGCGGCGGGGGGACGGGAAAAGGCCAGGGGGCAGGGGGCGGTGGACTGGTAGGGGGCTGGTGCCTCAGTGGGCTGGTGCCCGCGCGGCGGTTCTGTTGCCCGCGGCGGGCTGGTGCCGGTCCGGCAGTCAGCAGTCACCAGCCCGTCCGGCGCTTGGGGACGGAACGTCCGGCGCTTGGCAACGGAACCGGTCGTCCGGTGACCCCGGGCCCGCGGCCCGAGCCCGTGGCCCGGGGGGTCACCTCAAGCGCCGCCCCTACGCGTCGAGCACCGTCCGCCATTCCCGTACCGCCGCCACGTCCACCGGCCCCGACCATCCGTGCGGGCGCGCGGCGCCGCCGATGTGGACCGCGTCGATGCCCGCGTCCAGCAGCTCCGGCAGGTGGTCCAGGCGGAGCCCGCCGCCGACCAGGATCTGTGGTTCGTACCCGGGCTCGCCCTTGCGCGCCGATTCGACGAGCAGCGTCGGGATGCCGTCGTCGACGCCCTTCGGCGATCCCGCCGTGAGGTAGGTGTCCAGGCCGGGCGTGCCCGCCAGCTGCTTGCGCAGGGCGTCCCGGTCGGCGGCCCGGTCGATCGCGCGGTGGAAGGTCCAGCGGCAGCCGTCCAGCTCGGCGACGAGCCGTTCGACGGCGACCAGGTCCGGATGGCGCTCGGCGTCCAGGAAGCCCATGACGAACTCCTCGGCGCCCTCCGCCCGCAGCTCGCGCGCCGTGGCGACGAGCACATCGATGTCGCCCGCGGCGAAGCCGTCCTCCAGCCTGAGCATCACACGCAGGGGAATGTCCACCGCCGCCCGGATCTCCGCGAAGGTCGCGCGGGACGGGGTCAGGCCGTCCGCCGCCATGTCGGTGACCAGCTCAAGCCGGTCCGCACCACCCGCCTGGGCGGCGACCGCGTCCTCCGCGTCGAGAGCGATCACCTCCAGGACTGCACGGTTGCTCATGGGATCCCCATCCTCCAGGAAGCGACAACAGGTCTAGTCCAATAATCAGCCTACGGGGCGGCAGGCCGAGGGCGCAGCCTTCGTGCGACGTGAAGATACGTGAGGTCAGACGCACTTCCGACGACCGGACACACGCACTCCGGACCCCGGCGGCATATCCGCCCTTGCGTTTCATAGGGGTAGGGGGTATACCTGAACCTGCAACGCATACCCCCTAGGGGTATGAACCGCCGCCAGGGAGGACATCGTGTCCGCGCACACCGCCACAACCGGTACCGGCACAGCCGTCGGCGCCACCACAGAGGTCGAGCTCGCGATCGGTGGCATGACCTGCGCCTCCTGCGCGGCCCGTATCGAGAAGAAGCTCAACCGGATGGACGGCGTCGAGGCCACCGTCAATTACGCCACCGAGAAGGCCAAGGTCAGCTACCGGGGCGAGGACATCTCCATACAGGATCTGATCGCCACCGTCGAGAAGACCGGCTACACCGCGCATGAGCCCGCGCCCCCGGCACGAGCCGCCGACGCCCCCGAGGCCGCGGAGGCCGCAGAGGCCGACGAGCTGCGGCCCCTGCGGCAGCGGCTGCTCACCGCCGTGGTGCTCGCCGTGCCGGTGATCGCGATGTCGATGATCCCGGCGCTCCAGTTCGACTACTGGCAATGGCTCTCGCTGACGCTGACGGCCCCCGTCGTCACCTACGCCGCCTGGCCCTTCCACCGCGCCGCCTGGACCAACGCGCGGCACGGCGCGGCGACGATGGACACGCTGATCTCGGTCGGCACCTCGGCCGCGTTCCTGTGGTCGCTGTGGGCACTGTTCTTCGGTACGGCGGGCATGGTCGGCATGACGCACCCGTTCGAGCTGACCATCGGGCGGAGCGACGGCGCCGGGAACATCTATCTGGAGGCCGCCGCCGGGGTCACCGCGTTCATCCTGGCCGGGCGCTACTTCGAGGCCCGCTCCAAGCGGAAGGCGGGCGCGGCCCTCAAGGCGCTCCTCGAACTCGGCGCCAAGGAGGTCACCGTGGTGCGCGGCGGCCGCGAGGTGACCGTGCCGACCGCCGACCTCCAGGTCGGCGACCGGTTCCTGGTCCGGCCCGGCGAGAAGATCGCCACCGACGGCACCGTCGTGGAGGGTGCCTCGGCCGTGGACGCGTCGATGCTCACTGGTGAGTCCGTGCCGGTGGAGGTCTCCGTCGGCGATTCCGTCACCGGCGCCACGCTCAACGCGGGCGGCCGGCTCGTCGTCGAGGCCACCCGGATCGGCGCCGACACCCAGCTGGCCCGGATGGCCAAGCTCGTCGAGGACGCGCAGAACGGCAAGGCGGCGGCCCAGCGCCTCGCCGACCGGATCTCGGCCGTCTTCGTCCCCGTCGTCATCGCCCTGGCGCTCGGCACGCTCGGCTTCTGGCTCGGCAACGGCGCGGGCCTGACGGCCGCGTTCACCGCCGCCGTCGCCGTACTGATCATCGCCTGCCCCTGCGCCCTGGGCCTCGCCACCCCGACCGCCCTCATGGTCGGCACGGGACGCGGTGCCCAGCTCGGCATCCTGATCAAGGGCCCGGAAGTCCTGGAAACCACCCGCCGCGTCGACACGATCGTCCTCGACAAGACCGGCACGGTCACCACCGGCCGGATGACCCTGCTGGACGTGCACACGGCGGACGGTACGGACGAGGACGACGTGCTGCGGCTCGCGGGCGCCCTGGAGCACTCCTCGGAGCACCCCATCGCCCAGGCCGTCGCCGCCGGAGCCGCCGAACGCACCGGCGCCGCCCTGCCCGCGCCCGAGGACTTCGCCAACATCGCCGGACTCGGCGTCCAGGGGATCGTCGAGGGCCACGCCGTCCTCGTCGGCCGCGAGCAGCTGCTCGCCAAGTGGGAGATCCACCTGCCGGCGGAGCTGGCCCGGCGAAAGGCCGACGCGGAGGCCGCCGGCCGGACGGCCATCGCGGTCGCCTGGGACGGCGAGGCACGGGCGGTCCTCGAAGTAGCCGACGCAGTGAAGGACACCAGCGCGAAGGCCATCGAGCGGCTGCGGGCCCTGGGCCTGACCCCGATCCTGCTCACCGGCGACAACCGGGCGGTGGCCGAGGCCGTCGCGGCCGAGGTCGGGATCAAGAAGGTGTACGCGCAGGTCATGCCGGAGGACAAGGTCGACGTCGTCAAGGAGCTCCAGGCGCAGGGCCGTTCGGTCGCCATGGTCGGTGACGGCGTCAACGACGCGGCCGCCCTCGCCCAGGCCGACCTGGGCCTGGCGATGGGCACGGGCACGGACGCCGCGATCGAGGCCGGTGACCTGACCCTGGTGCGCGGGGACCTGCGGGCCGCGGCGGACGCGATCCGGCTCTCCCGCAGGACGCTCGGGACCATCCGTACGAACCTGTTCTGGGCCTTCGCCTACAACGTGGCCGCCCTCCCGCTCGCCGCGGCCGGGCTGCTCAACCCGATGATCGCGGGCGCGGCGATGGCGTTCTCATCGGTCTTCGTGGTCGGCAACTCGCTGCGGCTGCGGGGGTTCAGGGCGGCGGCATAACAGGACGGCGACGTCCGGGGCCGGTCAGCGGCCCGCCCGCACGAACCGCACCCGGGTTCCCGGCACCACCGGTGCCGCACCCGCGAGTGCGGTTTCGCGCACGGCACCGACGACCGGGCAACCCCCGGTCTTCGGACGGTCGGGCGTGTGCAGGGAGCCGGACGCCGCACGCCCTGCCGGGGCTACGGAACAGCCCTTAGGGTCGTGCCATGACGACCGACAGCCCACGCGGCAGCGGAAGCCGTGGCCACGAGGCAGGCAGCGCCGACGCCGCTCTGCGGGACCGCTGGCACGCCGCCCTCGTCGCCGTCCGGGGCGGCGCGCCCGTCCCCGATCCTCGGCCGTACGCCGACAACCTCCTGGCACGCTGGGCCGAACCGCAGCGGCGGTACCACACCACCGCGCACCTGGTCGCGGTGCTCGACCGCATCGACACGCTCGCCGGGTACGCGACCGACGCGCAGGCCGTGCGACTCGCCGCCTGGTTCCACGACGCGGTCTACCGGCCCGACCGGTCCGAGAACGAGGAACGCAGCGCCGCACTCGCCGAGCGTGCCCTTCCGGAAGCCGGCGTGCCGGACAACGTCACGGCCGAGGTCGCCCGGCTCGTCCGGCTCACCGTCGCCCATGATCCGGCGGACGGCGACGCCAACGGCGAGGTGCTGTGCGACGCGGACCTGGCGATCCTGGCGGCGCCCCCGAGGGAGTACGCGGCGTACGCGGCGCAGGTACGGGAGGAGTACGGCTTCGTGCCCGATGACGCGTTCCGGGAGGGACGGGCGACGGTACTGCGCCAGTTGCTCGGACTGCCGCGGCTGTTCCGTACACCGCACGGGGCGGACCGGTGGGAACCCCGGGCGCGGCAGAATCTGTCGACCGAGTTGGAGCTGCTCGGCCACTGAACAGCCGGTACGCCGGCGGGGCGGCGGGCGTCGAGCTCGTGGAGGGGACGGTTGCCGGAATACGCCGGTGGCGGGAATGCGGTGGCCCGGCCCACTGTTGGCAGCTGTCATGCCCGACTCTGCCGCTCGACGCTCACGTATGCCCCTTGCCGTCTACATTCTGGGGCTCTCGGTCTTCGCCCTGGGGACCAGTGAGTTCATGCTCTCCGGGCTGTTGCCGCCCATCGCCGACGACATGAACGTGTCCATACCGCGGGCCGGACTGCTCATATCCGCCTTCGCGATCGGCATGGTGATCGGCGCCCCGCTGCTCGCCGTGGCCACACTCCGGCTGCCTCGCCGCACCACTCTCATCGCCCTGATCTCCGTCTTCGGCCTCGGCCAGGTGGCGGGCGCGCTGGCTCCGACGTACGAGGTGCTCTTCGCGTCCCGTGTCGTGAGCGCCTTCGCCTGCGCCGGGTTCTGGGCGGTGGGGGCGGCGGTCGCCATCGCGATGGTGCCGGTGAACGCCCGGGCCCGTGCCATGGCCGTGATGATCGGCGGTCTGTCGATCGCCAATGTGCTGGGCGTGCCCCTGGGAGCCTTCCTCGGCGAGAACCTCGGCTGGCGGTCGGCGTTCTGGGCCGTGGGTGCCGCGTCCGCCGTGGCGCTGATCGGAGTGGCGACCCTGATCCCGCGCATTCCGCTGCCGGAGCAGAAGCCGCGGGTCAAGCGGGAGATGAGCATCTACCGGGACCGGCAGGTGTGGCTGTCGATCGTGATCACGGCACTCGCGGCGGGCGGTGTCTTCTGCGCGTTCAGCTATCTGTCCCCGCTGCTGACGGATGTCGCCGGGCTGGACTCCGGCTGGGTGCCGACGGTGCTCGCGCTGTTCGGGATCGGCGCGCTGGTCGGTACGACGATCGGCGGCCGGGTCGCGGACGCGCATCTCTTCGGGGTGCTGATGAGCGGCACCGCGGCGTCGACGGTCTTCCTGGTCGCGCTGGCCCTGTTCGCGTCGAACCAGGTCGCCGCGATCGTGCTCTCGTTCCTGCTGGGGGTGTCGGCGTTCTACACGGCCCCGGCGCTGAACGCCCGGATGTTCAACGTCGCGGGCGCCGCCCCGACGCTGGCCGGGGCGACGACGACGGCCGCGTTCAACCTCGGCAACACGGGCGGCCCCTGGCTGGGCGGCACGGTGATCGACGCCGACTTCGGTTTCGCGGCGACCGCGTGGGCGGGGGCGGCGATGACGGTCCTGGCGCTGGCGGCCGTGGTCCTCTCGCTGCGGCTGCACAGCGGTGGCGGCAGTTCGCGGCGGGTGACCGGGTCGCCCGTCGCGGCGTCGTCGGGGGCGTCCGGCGAGGTGTCGGGAGCCTCCGCGGGGGCTGGTGCCTCCGCGGTCTGAGCCGCGACGCACGACGCACTGCACGACGCACAACGCGGCGCGACGCACGGCACAACGCGACGCACGGCGCGGGCCGCCCCGCGGGCGCGCCCTCGTCAGCCGCCGGAAGCGGGGCGGCCGACGGGGGCGGGACGACCGGTGGGCGCTGGACGACCCTTGGGCCGCCGCAGACCGGCCTCCGTGATCCGGCGGACGAGCTCCTTCGAGCCGATCTGCCGCGCCCCGGCCCGTACCGCATCCTCGTACCGGGATTCCGGTACGTCGTAGTGGTCCCGCTCGAAAGCGCGCGGCGGGCAGCCGATGGATGCCGCGAAGGCGTGCAGCTCCTCGAAGGAGACGTCGCTGACCAGGTGCGACCAGAACCGCCCGTGGCCCGGCCAGTCCGGCGGGTCGATGTAGACCGTCACCGCCGCACTATCCCGCTCAGCGAACCGACCGGCGCGACGGCCACGGCGGCCTTGGTGCAGACCCAGTGCGGGTCCGGGCCCAGTTCCGGTTCGACGTCCAGGGCGTGCGGGTCGCCCGCGTCGCAGACCGGGCAGAGCGGCCAGCGCCCGTACCGTTCGAGCAACGCGTCCTGCACGTCCTGCGCGACGAGGCCGACGATGAACGAGGCACCGTCGGGCCATTGTTCGACCCACCAGCGGCGGTGGGTCACCGCGTCCTCGACCAGCGAGACGATCCCGGCATCGGCGACATCGCCTGCGGCCAGATCGGCCATGATCAGCGCGCGGGCCGTGTGCAACGCCTGTTCCAGGGGGTTCATCTCCATGGGCCCATTGTCACCCCGCCCGCACACCGCCTCCCTCGCCCGCCCCTGCCGATTCCGCGCTTCAGAGGCAGGGGCCGCTGCTTCAGAGGTAGGGACCACTGGCTCGGAAGCAGGGACCAAAGGGGGGTTGACGGGCAACCGGGTTGAAAATATCTTTCAAAGGTGACCAATGACGTGAAGGAAAGTTTCAGCGCTGATTCTCCGCCCGCCCCGGCGGCCCTCGCGGCCAAGGTGCGTACGCTCGCACCGTCCATGACCCGCTCCATGCAGCGCGTCGCCGAGGCCGTCGCCGGTGATCCCGCCGCCTGCGCCGCCCTCACGGTCACCGGTCTCGCCGAACTCACCGGCACCAGCGAGGCGACCGTGGTCCGCACGGCCCGCCTCCTCGGCTACCCCGGCTATCGCGATCTGCGCCTCGCCCTCGCCGGGCTCGCCGCGCACCAGCAGTCGGGCCGGGCTCCCTCCGTCACCGCCGACATAGCGGTCGACGACCCGATCGCCGATGTGGTCGCCAAGCTGGCCTACGACGAGCAGCAGACCCTCGCCGACACGGCCGCGGGGCTCGACACCGTCCAGCTCGGTGCCGCGGTGTCCGCCGCCGCCACCGCCCGGCGCATCGACATCTACGGCGTGGGCGCCTCGTCCCTCGTCGGCCAGGACCTGGCGCAGAAGCTGGCCCGTATCGGCCTGATCGCGCACGCCCACACGGATCCGCACCTCGCCGTGACCAACGCCGTCCAGCTCCGCTCCGGCGACGTGGCCATCGCGATCACGCACTCCGGCTCCACCGTCGATGTCATCGAGCCGCTGCGGGTCGCCTTCGACCGCGGTGCGACGACGATCGCGATCACCGGCCGCCCCGACGGTCCCGTGACGCAGTACGCGGACCACGTGCTGACCACGTCCACCGCCCGGGAGAGCGAGCTGCGGCCCGCCGCCATGTCGAGCCGTACGAGCCAACTGCTCGTCGTCGACTGCCTGTTCATAGGCGTCGCGCAGCGCACATACGAAACGGCCGCACCGGCGCTCGCCGCCTCCTACGAGGCGCTGGCCCACCGCCACACCCCACGCCCCCGCTGACCCCGGCCCGAACCGACCTCCACTCGCACCCCCACCCGCACCCGTAGAGCCGTACGAGTACGCGACCGAGAAAGCAGAGCCGCTCCCCATGACCTCCACCACCGACGCCGACACCGCCCCCGACGGATACGGGGAACTGCGCGCCCAGCTCGAAACGCTCACCACCGAGGCGTTCCGGCCCGAGCTCGCCGAGATCGACCGCCTGGACACCCTTGAGATAGCCCGGATCATGAACAGCGAGGACCGGTCCGTCCCGGCCGCGGTCGGCGCCCGGCTGCCCGAGATCGCCGCCGCGATCGACGGCACCGCCGAGCGCATGGCCCGCGGCGGCCGGCTGATCTACGCGGGCGCGGGCACCGCGGGCCGGCTCGGCGTCCTGGACGCCAGCGAGTGCCCGCCCACCTTCAACACCGACCCCTCCGAGGTCATCGGCCTGATCGCGGGCGGCCCGTCGGCGATGGTCCAGGCCGTGGAAGGCGCCGAGGACAGCAAGGAGCTGGCCGCCGCCGACCTCGATGCCCTGGACCTCACCGCCGACGACACCGTGGTCGGCATCTCCGCCTCCGGCCGTACGCCGTATGCGATCGGCGCCGTCGAGCACGCCCGTACCAAGGGCGCACTGACCATCGGCCTGTCCTGCAACGCAAACTCCGCACTGGGCGCCGCGGCCGAGCACGGCATCGAGATCGTCGTCGGCCCGGAGCTGCTCACCGGCTCCACCCGGCTCAAGGCCGGTACGGCCCAGAAGCTCGTCCTCAACATGCTCTCGACGATCACGATGATCCGGCTCGGCAAGACGTACGGGAACCTGATGGTCGACGTCCGCGCCTCCAACGAGAAGCTGCGCGCCCGTTCCCGCCGGATCGTCTCGCTGGCCACCGGAGCGTCCGACGAGGAGATCGAGGCCGCCCTCGCCGCGACCGACGGCGAGGTGAAGAACGCCATCCTCACCATCCTCGGCCAGGTCGACGGCCCCACGGCCGCGGACCTTCTGGCCGCGTCCGGCGGCCATCTGCGGGCCGCCCTCACCGCCACCCCCCGCACCACCTGACCCACCAGCTCCACCCCGCATCCCCGCACAGCAAGGCACCACGCACCATGGCTACAGAAGACAAGAACCGCGCCACCGCCGCCGCGATCCTTCCGCTCGTCGGTGGCGCCGCCAATGTCAGCTCCATCGCCCACTGCATGACCCGGCTCCGGCTGGGCCTGCACGACCGCTCGCTCGTCGACGACGAGGCCCTGAAGGCAGTACCCGCCGTCATGGGCGTGGTCGAGGACGACACGTACCAGATCGTCCTCGGCCCGGGCACCGTCGCCCGGGTCACGCCGGAGTTCGAACAGCTGGTGGAGGAGGGCAGGGCAGCAGCTCCCGAACCCGCCGCTGCCGATGCCTCCGCCTCCTCCCCCGCCCCGGCTTCGGTTTCGGCGGACGAGCTCGCCGCCCAGGGCGCAGCGATAAAGGCGGCGCGGAAGGCGAAAAACGCCACCCCGTTCAAGCTGTTCCTGCGCCGGATCGCGAACATCTTCGTCCCGCTGATCCCGGCGCTCATCGGCTGCGGCATCATCGCCGGTCTCAACGGCCTGCTGGTGAACCTCGGCTGGCTGACATCGGTCACGCCCGCGCTGGCCGCGATGGCGTCCGGCTTCATGGCGCTGATCGCCGTGTTCGTCGGCTTCAACACGGCGAAGGAGTTCGGCGGCACGCCGATCCTGGGCGGTGCGGTCGCCGCGATCATCGTCTTCCCGGGCGTCGCGAACATCGAGGCGTTCGGCCAGAAGCTCTCCCCCGGACAGGGCGGTGTGCTGGGCGCACTGGGTGCGGCGGTACTGGCGGTGTATGTGGAGAAGTGGTGCCGCCGCTGGGTGCCCGAGGCCCTGGACGTGCTGGTCACCCCGACCCTCACGGTCCTGGTCTCCGGCCTGGTGACGATCTTCGGTCTGATGTACGTGGCCGGTGAGGTCTCCACCGCCATCGGTACGTTCGCCGACTGGCTGCTCTCCAACGGCGGCGCGGGTGCGGGCTTCGTGCTCGGCGGTCTCTTCCTGCCCCTGGTGATGCTGGGCCTGCACCAGGCGCTCATCCCGATCCACACCACTCTGATCGAGCAGCAGGGCTACACGGTCCTGCTCCCGATCCTCGCGATGGCGGGTGCCGGCCAGGTCGGTGCGGCCGCGGCGGTCTACTTCCGTCTTCCCCGCAACGGATCGATCCGCCGGACGATCAAGTCCGCACTCCCCGCGGGCCTGCTGGGCGTCGGCGAACCGCTGATCTACGGAGTCAGCCTCCCGCTCGGCCGCCCGTTCATCACGGCGTGCGTGGGCGGTGCGTTCGGCGGCGGCTTCATCGGCCTGTTCAACCAGTTCGGCGACAAGGTCGGCTCCACGGCCATCGGCCCGTCCGGCTGGGCCCTGTTCCCCCTCCTCGACGGCAACCACGGCCTGGGCACCACGATCGCGATCTACGCGGGCGGCCTGCTGGTCGGCTATCTCGCGGGATTCCTCGCGACGTACTTCTTCGGCTTCAGCAAGGACCTGCTGACGGAGTTCAACGTCTCCCAGGAACCGGCAGCCCCCGCGGTCGCGGCAACGGGCGGCCCGGCGTCCCCGACGACCGGTCCCGACAGCCCGGCAAAGGAACCGGCCGAGGTCTGATCCCTGCGTACGGATACGAATGAGGGGCGGCACCCGATGGCCGGGTGCCGCCCCCTCTCCTTGCTTCCATGCCCGCTCAGACCGGGAATTCCTCCGTGCGGAGCGTCGTACCGAAGGGCTCCGGCAGCGTGAGCGGCTTGCCGAACGGCACCGGGTCGGAGTGCTTGTACGTCCCGTCCTCGTTCGGCTCGGTGAACACGGTGGCCATCGCCCCACGCGTGTCGAACCGGTCGATCAGCAGATACATCGGCACTCCCGCGCGCGCATAGGCGCGGTACTTCTTCGTCCGGTCGTCCCGGGCATTGCCCTTCGACGTGATCTCGACGATGAGCAGTGCATCCGACGCGTCCATCGGATCGCTGGCCTCCGGGTCGGCGGCCGCGATCAGCATGCGCGGCATGACCACTAGGTCAGGAACATAGAGCTTGTCCAGTGGCGCGACGTGCACGCCAAGGGTCTGATAGATGCCCAGTCCCTCGGGGACTGCCCGATACAGGTGAAACTGCACCAACTCAGCAATCCCGTTGTGATGCGCGTGTGGCGGAGGTACCAAGACGATCTGCCCTTCGTCGATCTCGGCGCGCCACCCCTCGGGCACGTCCAGTTCACGCCATGTCTGCAGCAGGTAGTCCCACGGGCGACCCTCAGAGGCCTGGTCGTTCTCGACCATCGCGGCGGTCATCGCGAGTCCCTTCTTCTGTGGCCTGTCAAAGGAGCGTAGATCGACGCTTCTGCGGCGGTTCACCGCTCACACCAGCGTCCCACGATCGTGTGACGTACGCGGCAACCCGCCGCCGTCCGGCCGGTCGCGGTGCGCACTTCGGAGCCGGGTGTCGCACGCCACCTGAACAGAACCTGAACGCGCTGGGGTGCCCGGTACGGATCGGGTCATACTGGCCGGGTGACCGCTGCACGCATACTTGTCGTCGAGGACGACCACGGCCTGCGCGATGTCCTGGCCCGTGGCCTGCGCGACGAGGACTTCGACGTCGTGACCGCCGTCGACGGCGCGACCGCCCTGAAGACCGTCGACGAGTCGGTGCACGCGGTCGTCCTCGATGTGGGGCTGCCGGACTCCGACGGGCGCGATGTGTGCCAGGCGATGCGCGGGGCCGGGGTCGGCGTTCCGGTGATCTTCCTGACCGCCCACGGCAATCTCACCGACCGGCTCTCCGGTTTCGCCTCGGGCGGCGACGACTACCTGGTGAAGCCCTTCCATCTCAGCGAGCTCGCGGCCCGCGTCCGGGCGGTCCTGAGCCGGGCCGGTCACCACGGCCGCACCACCCTCGCCGACAGCGCGGGGGCGATGCGGCTGAACCCGGTCAAGCACGAGCTGACGGTCCACGGCCGCCCCGTGGCCCTGACGCCGACCGAGTTCCGTCTGCTGGCGTGCCTGATGGCGGGCCCCGGGAGCGTGGTGCGCCGCCGGGCCCTGCTGCGGGCGGGCTGGCCGGAAGGGGCGCAGGTCAGCGACAACACCCTCGACCAGTACCTGGCCCGCCTGCGCCGCAAGCTCCGCGAGGCGGACAGCCCGCAGACCATCAGCACCGTCCGCGGCGTCGGCCACCGCTTCGGCTGAGAACCAGAACGGCAACACGTCCGCCGCGTCCGACCAGAGGCCCCGATGCACCGATGAAGCGCCCCCCGACCCTCCGCGGCCGCCTCGCCCTGATGGCCCTCGCCACCAGCGCGCTGTGGATCGGCGTCCTGACCACCGTCTTCAACATCGCCCTCGACAAACGGCTCCACGGACAGGCCGACGACGTCCTGCGCACCCGCGCCGAGGCCGTGGCGGCAACGGTGGACGTACGCCCGGACGGCCGGCTCGTCGTACGGGAACCCACCGAGGACCAGGCCCTGGACGCCGGGATCTGGATCTTCCAGGGCGGCAAGGTGGTCGAAAAGCCCGCCAACGCCCCGGCAGGGCTTCAGGCGCAGGCGGCCCGGCTCGCCGGCCGGCGCGAGACGTTCACGGACACCGAGGGCCCCGGGTCGTGGCGGCTGTACGCGTTCCCCGTCGACGCCCCCGCCCGGCAGGGGCACACCCCCGCGCAGGCCGGCACCGTCGTCAGCTCCGTCAGCCTTGACCCGTACCGTTCCACCGCGGACACGGCCCTGGTCGGTTCGGTCGCGCTGGCCGTGCTGCTGCTGGCCACCATCTATCTGCTGACCCGCCTCGTCGTGCGCCGGGCCCTGCGCCCCGTCGCCGCGATGAGTGAACAGGCCACCCGGTGGAGCGCCGCGGGCGCCGCCGAACGGTTCGGCTCCGAGGACCGGCCCGCCGAACTCGCCGCGTTCGCCACCAGCCTGGACGCCCTGCTCGACCGGCTCGCCGCGGTCCTGCGCCACGAGCAGCAGCAGGCCGCCGAGCTCTCCCACGAACTGCGCACCCCGCTCGCCCGGATCACCGCGGAGGCCGAGTGGCTGACCGGAAGACCGCGCGATGCGGAACAGCAGGCGGCCTCCCTGGAGGCCATCGCGGGCGCCGCCGCGACCATGCGGCAGATCTGTGACTCACTGCTCTCGGAGGTCCGAACCCGCACCGCGCAGACCCCCGGCCGCTCCCGTCCCGCCGATGTCGCGCACCGCCTGGCAGAACGCAACGCGGTCCTGTTCCCCGACGCCCCCGCGGTGACCGTCGAGGTATCGGGGGACGCGGCCGACGTGAGCATCGGCGTCTGTGAGGAGACCGCCGAGCGCATCCTCACGCCCCTCCTGGACAACGCCCGCCGCTACGCCGCCCAC
This sequence comes from Streptomyces sp. NPDC015032, assembly GCF_043080425.1. Taxonomy (NCBI): domain Bacteria; kingdom Bacillati; phylum Actinomycetota; class Actinomycetes; order Kitasatosporales; family Streptomycetaceae; genus Streptomyces; species Streptomyces sp. NPDC015032. The sequence continues at coordinate 34,355 of NZ_JBIBVN010000043.1, forward strand.
TCGATCACCCTCACCTGGGCGGCGAGCGCGGGCGAGGTCACGGTGTACGTCTGCGACGACGGCCCCGGTGTCCCCGAGGACTTCGTCGCCTCGCTCTTCGAACCCGGCCGTCGCGCCCGCCCGGAGGACGGACACGACGGCGCGGGGCTCGGACTGGCCCTGGCCCGCCGACTGGCCAGGGCCGCGGGCGGCGACATCACGCTGGACACCGCGGCCCCCGGCGCACGTTTCGTCGTCACCCTTCCCGCGGGCTGACTTCCCGTGCGCCGGCCGTCTCGACGGCACCGTTCCCCACCACATCGCACCGGGTCCGGGTCAGGAAGACGACCAGGCCGAGGATGACGACGAGGAACAGGACGCTGGTGCCGACCGCACCCAGACCCAGCCCGCCGTCCGCGGTGGGCTGCGACAGGTAGTCGCCCAGCGAGGCGCCGAGCGGCCTGGTCAGGACATACGCGATCCAGAACGACCACACCGCGTTGAAGTCCAGCGTGCGGTGCGCGAGGGCCACGGCCGCGATCAGCGCGGCGAACACGACCGCGGAGAGCCAGTACCCCAGGTCCAGCTTCTCCGCCGCGAGGTCCCCCGCGGACGTGCCCAGCGCGAACGTGAACAGGATCGCCAGCCAGTAGAACGCCTCGCGGCGCGTCGTCCGGATCGAGTGGATCGACAGCGTCCGCTCACTCGCGTACCAGGCGAAGAACGTGACGGCGAGCGCCACCGCGAACACCACCGTCGTGGTCTGGAGCGGAACACCGAGGTTGTCGGTCAGGTTGTCGCTGATCAGCGTGCCGACCACGCTGATCAGGACCACGGACAGCCAGTAGAGCCCGGGTACGTACCTACGCGCCCGGAACTGGCAGACCAGGGTGACGACCAGCAGCGCACTCATCAGGTACGAGGTGTTGGTCAGCCCCATGCCCAGGTTTTCGTTGAGCAGGTCGGCCGCGGTCTCTCCCACGGTGGTGCACAGCACCTTGATCACCCAGAAGTAGAGGGTCACTTCCGGGACCTTGTTCAGCATCTGCCGCGCATGGGAGCGCGTGCCGGTCGCATACGTGTCGGTCGTGTCGGTCGTCATGGGACGGCACGCTGGCAGGGCCTTCCTGAATTTTTCCTGACCGCGCCCGGTGCCGTGCCCCGCTCCGCGCGGCGAGTTGACCGAACCCACCGGCACGACCGGAGAGCGGCCCCCCGCTCAGGGCGCCGCCCCTCCATACGTCCACCGCCGCGCCGGCCCCACCCGGGCCTACCCGGCCGGCACCGTCACGGCAGCCGCCCCTCCCGGTTGACCTCCCTGACCCGGGCCCGCAGCACCTCCCCGAGCGGGGCCGGGCGCACCGACTCCGGCGGGCAGTCCCACTCCGCCCCACCGCCCGGCGCACGCAGCTGTACGTACGGCCCGACACGCCCCATCACGCGCCCCACACGCCCGTCCCGGGTGTCCACCGCGAACGACCCCGGCTCCGGCCCGCACCGCTCCGGCCCCTCACCCGTCATGGCCTGCCAGCCCCTGCTTCTCCAGCACCACACTCAGCCGCAGCGCCGTGTCGAGGTTGCACCGGCCGAGGTCGACCAACGGCGTCATCGAGTCGCTCCCCGCGGACGACACCGGGTCGATCCGCAACGACGGCAACGTGATGCCCACCCCCGAGAGCCCTTCCTTCAGCCGCGTCACCGCGTCCTCCGCCGCCCGCACTCTGCCCTCTGCCGCCCTGCGCCGTTCCTTGATCGTCATGCCTCATCCCTTTCCACGCTGAGTAATGACAATGCATACCCAGCGTGTCCAACGTGCGGTCGGTCCGGACGAGGCGCAGAACGGGCAACCGCACGAATGTCACAGGGAGTTGTCATGCCTGGCCCCAAAAAGCTCGCCGGGATTCGCGATCGGGGGATACCCCCGCACGGAGGGGAACAGGGCGGATGGCGAACGAGGGCAGAGGTCGTCGCCACTGAGCCCGGGGCACGGAAAGCGCGTGCGATCGCGCCACGGAGCGTGTCCGCGCGCACACTCCATCGGGTGGAGGTTTCCGGCCATAGATGCGATTTGGGTGAGAAATGCTCTCCCCGGACGCAATCATGCCTCGGTGATCTCATCGAACCGGACGGCTCACCGTCCCAAGTCCCTGCTCCCGGCAGGGCTCGGCGCACTTGCCGTATTGACTCTGCTCCCGGCGATCCCGGCCAACGCCGCGCCCACGCCCGGGAAGGAGTCCTCGTCACGGGTCGCCTCGTACACGTCACCCCGCGCGGTGACCGCCGCCGAGCGCAGGACCTCCGCCTACCTCGACTCGCTGCGGAACAGCCCCGAGAGGCTGAAGTCCTTCTTCAAGGCCCTGCCCAAGGGGGGCGACCTCCACAACCACCTGTCCGGCGCAGTGACGACCGAGTATCTGATCAAGCTCGCGGCCGAGGGCGGCCTGTGCATCGACGCGACGATGAAGGCGGTCGCGCCGCCGTGCGGACCGGGCACCAGGCCCGCCGCCGACGCGCGGACGGACGCCGCCTTCGAGCAGCAGATCATCCGGGCCTGGTCCATGCAGGACTTCCCGGCCAATCAGTCCGGGCACGACCACTTCTTCGACACGTTCGACAAGTTCGGCATGGCGACCTGGTACACCCGCGGCAAGATGCTCGCCAATGTGGCCAACACCGTCGTCGAGCAGAACCAGTTCTATCTGGAGACCATGGTCTCCCCCGCCTCGGACAGCGCCAAGCAGCTTGCGGAGTCCGTGGGTTACGACGCCGACCTGGCGGCGTTCCACCGCAAGCTCGTGGCCGGCGGGAAGCTCGACCGGGTCGTGGACGAGGCGGTCAAGGAGGCCGACGACACCGACGTCCAGTTCCGCAAGGCCGCGCACTGCGACACCGCGCGCCCCGACCCGGGCTGCCGGCTGCCCGTCAGGTGGATCTCCCAGGTATCCCGGGGAAGTTCCCCGGCGCGGGTGTTCACGCAGATGGCACTCGGCATGCGGCTGGCCGAGCGCGACCCGCGGTTCGTCGCCGTCAACCTCGTACAGCCCGAGGACTGGGACAGCTCGCTGGCCAACTACAGCCTCCAGATGCGGATGCTGAAGTACCTGCGCGGCCAGTACCCGGGCGCCCACCTCACCCTGCACGCCGGTGAGCTGGCCCCCGGCCTGGTCAAGCCCGAGGACCTGACGTTCCACATCCGCGAGGCCGTACTCGTCGCCGGAGCCGAACGCATCGGGCACGGCGTGGACCTGGTTCACGAGAACGACTGGCGCGGGCTCGCCCGGACGATGGCACGGCGCAAGGTCGCGGTCGAGGTGCCGTTCTCCAGCAACAAGCAGATCCTCGGCATCGCGGGCAACGACCACCCGTTCAACGCCTACCGCCGCTACGGCGTCCCGGTGGTCCTGTCCACGGACGACCCCGGGGTCTCGCGGATCGACATCAGCCACGAGTACCGGTACGCCGCCAAGACGTACGGCCTCCGCTACACCGAGCTGAAGGACCTGGCGCGCGCCTCGCTGGAGTACGCGTTCCGCAACGGCCGCAGCCTGTGGGCCACCGGCTCCGCCCCCTCCGGCTACCGTCCGGTCGCCGCCTGCTCGGGCAACCGTCCCGGCGCCGGGCACCCGAGCACGCGCTGCGCCCGCTACCTCGCCGACAACCCGAAGGCGGCGACCGAGTGGCGCCAGGAGGCGGCCTTCGCCGCCTTCGAGGCCCGCCACCGGTAGCCGCGCACCGCACACAGCACACAGCACGTCCGGGCCCCGGGGCTTGAGCTCCGGGGCCCGGGCCTGTCTCCCCAGCCGACTCCCGGATCTGTTTCTGTGCCTGCCCCGGGCCCTCTCCCGGACCTGCCTCCCGGACCCGAACCCGTCCCTACGGCTGCTGGTCCGGCGCCGACCAGAGATGACTGAGCGTGCCGAGCACGAGGCGGCAGACGTCGTCCGGTTCGGCACCGGCCAGCGGCTCGCGTGCGACGACCGTCCGCATCAGGCCGATGCCGAGAAGCCACGCCATGGCGAGATCCGCACGCAGGGCGCCGTCCCGGGCGTCGGAGAGTCCGGCCAGCACCCTCTGGTACTCCTCGCCCAGCTCCCGAAGAGTTCCGGCCGTTTCGTCGCCGCCTCCGATGGACCGCAGATACACCTCCAGCGAGCGGTCCCCGGGCCCGGCGTCCGCGCTACGGGTCAGCATCGAGCGCAGGGCGGTCTCGAAGAGCTCCTCGGGCGGCGTCGCCCGCAACTGTTCGAGGCCGCCCTGCGCGAGGACCTCCGTGAGCAGCCCCTGCTTGGACCCGAAGTACCGGAAGAGCAGGGCCTGGTTGGCTCCGGCCCGTTCCGCGATGCTCCGGACCGTCGTCCCTTCGTAACCCCGTTCGGCGAACAGGTCACGGGCCGCCTCCAGCAGCCGGCGCCGGGTTGCCGCGGCATCCCGGCGGCGCGTGGCCGCGGCATCGCGACGGCGCTCTCCGGACGGCGGTGCGGGGGCGGACTCCATGGCGGCCTTCCTCTCAAAACGGCCCGTCAGGATAACGGCCGTAAAGCGTTGTTGACCGCCCGCGCAGCCACTCCTACCGTTGTAAGCAGCTGCTTACATTTGGGAGGCCGCAATGACCACAGCAGACATCGCACCCCTCGCCTACCCCTTCAACACCGCCGAGGGTCTGCAGCTCGCCGAGGAGTACGAGCGTGTTCGCGACCAGCCGGGCCTGTTACGGGTCCAGTTGGCCTACGGCGAACCGGCCTGGCTCGCCACCCGCTACGCCGACGCCCGGCTCGTCCTGGGCGACCAGCGGTTCAGCCGGGCCGCGGCCGCCTCGCACGACGAGCCCCGGCAGTCCGAGGGGCAGCGCGACGGCGGCATCCTCGGCATGGACCCGCCCGACCACACCCGGCTGCGCTCCCTGGTCGCCAAGGCGTTCACGGTCCGTCAGGTCGAGAAGCTGCGGCCGCAGGTACGGAAACTGACCGCGACCCTCCTCGACGACATGGAGGCGGCGGGACAACCCGCGGACCTGGTAGACCTGTTCGCGCTGCCGCTGCCGGTCGCGGTGATCTGCCGGATGCTGGGCGTACCCACCGAGGACCGCCCGCGCTTCCGTGTGTGGAGCGACGACGCCCTGTCGACCAGTTCCCTCACCGCGGCGGAGTTCGACGCCAGCCGCGAGGAACTGCGCGCCTATATGCGCGGGTTGATCGAGCAGCACCGCCGGGAACCGCAGGACGACCTGATGACGGCGTTGATCGAGGCCCGCGACGGCGGCGACCGGCTCTCCGAACTCGAACTCGTCGACCTGTGCGTCGGCATCCTGGTCGCGGGACACGAGACGACGGCGTCCCAGATCCCCAACTTCGTCCTCACTCTGCTGGACCACCCGGACCAGCTGGCCAGGCTCAGGGCCGAGCCCGAGCTCGTTCCGAACGCGGTGGAGGAGCTGCTGCGCTTCGTGCCGCTGGGCAGCGGTGCGGGCCAACCCCGTTACGCCACCGAGGACATCGAGGTCGGCGGAACCCTCGTCCGGGCCGGCAGTCCGGTCCTGGTCGCGGTGGGCGCCGCCAACCGCGACGCGTTGCGGTTCACCGCCCCGGGCGTGCTGGACATCGCCCGCGAGGGCAATCAGCATCTCGGATTCGGCCACGGGGTCCACCACTGCCTGGGCGCCCCGCTGGCCCGGCTGGAACTCCAGGAAGCACTGGGCGCGCTGATCGCCCGCTTCCCGGGGCTGAAACTGGCGGGTGACGTGACGTGGAAGTCCGAGATGCTGGTGCGCGGCCCGCGCGTCATGCCGGTCGGCTGGTGACCGGGATGACCTGGAACGTACGCGTCGATCCGCAGCTCTGCCAGGCGTCCGGCATGTGCGCCGGGACCGTCCCCGAGGTCTTCGCCCTGGACGGGCAGCACGCCCGGGTGAAGGCGGACGGGATCGAGCCGGACGAACGGGTTCTGGACGCCGCCGACATCTGCCCGGCCCTGGCGATCACCGTGCACGACGGGACGTCGGTCATCGGTCCCCGCCGCGATTGAGCTCCCCACGGAGAAACCGCCCCGTGCCGGAACGAACGATCCCGGCACGGGGCGGTTGGGTGACTGACGGGGCAGGTACTAGCCGAGCCGCTCCAGGATCCACTGGGGACGGCCGCTGTCGGGGCTGACGACCACGCGCCTGCCCTCCGTGGTCAGATGGCCCAGCTCACCCCGGTAGAGGGAAATGACGACCGGCACCTCGTCGGCCGGGCCCTGGATGGTCCACTGGTCGGGCTGGCGGCCGCACTCGTCCACCCACACCGCCGGCGGGTAGATCCGGACCGGCGAGAGCGCCAGACAGCGGTTCGCCCCGCGCGGGTCGCGGATCTCGGCCAGGCCGTTGCCCTGGTTGCGGATCTCCCACACGGTGCCCGGGTTGCAGGGCTCGATGTGACCGCCCAGCGGACCTTCACCGCCCGCGAGACACGCGCCGGTGCGCACATCACGGATGAAGTACGCCCCGTCGGCGGCGTCGGCGGCCTGGGCGGGGGTGGCCAGCGCCGCGACGGCGACGGCGGACGCGGCGAGAGAGAGGATCGAACGAATACGCACGGGACTCCTCGTACGAGAGAGAAACACGGGAAGACAGACCGCATCGGCGCGGCGGCCCGGAGTTCCAAGATCACAAACATGTGCGACCGTTCGCACGCTGCCACAGGCACGCGGCCCGGTTTTCCACCCCAACGGCAGCGGCGCACGCGCATCACTCACGGCGCACTCCCACCACTCCCGCTCCCCCAACGCCCCCACACCCCGGGGGTGTCCGAAACCGGCTCCCACCTGGGAGTGGTTTGATCCACTTCCGCCGCCCGGTCGCTACCTTGCGTGTTCCTCTTGGCGCGCTGTAACGAACCAACCCAAAGGGGAACGAATCATGTCCGAACCGACCCACGAGCAGATCGTCTCGGAGCTTCACAGCAGGCCCCCCATCACCCTGGTCCCCGGCCCCCGTCTGGACGCCGAGCCGCACGGCGCCCTGCCGCTGCCGCCCAGCACCGTGTGGGATCTGCCGGGCGGCACCGCCTGGGTCTACTACGGCGAGGGGAACCCGGGCCTCGTACGGCCCGTGATCTTCGCCGACGGGTTCAACACCGGGCCGAGCAGCCTGGACTTCTGCTGGGAGATCATGGAGTTCGGCGACTACGCGCTCATCAGCGAGCTGCGCCGCCGGGGGCACGACGTCATCCTTCTCGGCTTCCATGAGCGCAGTGCGTCGATTCCGGACAACTCCAAGACCGCGCAGGCCGCGATCGCGCGCGCCATCGACGAGCGTCGGGGCGACACACCACTGGCCGTCGGCGGGTTCAGCATGGGCGGGCTCGTCACCCGGCACGCGCTGGCCGCGATGGAGAGCCAGGACGTCGACCACCAGGCCGCTCTGTACTTCTCGTACGACAGCCCGCACCGCGGCGCCTGGATCCCGATCGCGCTCCAGGCGTTCGCGCACTACATCAAGGATCTCGACAGCCGCTTCTCCGACCAGATCAACAGCCCGGCCGCGCGCCAGCTGCTGTGGCGGCACATCGAGAAGTGGGACGGGACGCCGGAACGGAGCGACCAGCGTGCCGCGTTCCTCGCCGAGATGCAGGCCGTCGGCGAGTGGCCGCGCCGGCCGCGGCTGATCGGCGTCGCCAACGGCACGGCCGACGGCGTCGGCACCGACGTGCGGGCGGGCGAACTGGCCCTGGAGGGCAAGGGGCTCTCGGTCCTGGGCACCAAGCTGTACACCCAGGCGCCGGGCGACGACGAACTCGTCGCGAAGCTGCGGGTGGTGACATTGAAGAGCAACGAGGGGCGTACGTCCGGACTCCCGTCCATCGACGGTGCGCCCGGCGGCTCGCTGGAAGGCTTCGGCATCCTCGCCGACGCCTTCAACGCCCTCAGCCCGGTCCTCGGGTTCAAGACCGACGTACGGATCCGCTCGCACTGCTTCGTGCCGGCCGTCAGCGCGGTCGACATCCGTGATCTGGACACGGACGAGGAGCTGTACGCGAACATCTCCGCACTCCCGCGGGAGGAGAGCGGGCTGGACGAGTTCCTGCTCGCGTCCCACAACGAGGGGCACTCCCTCGTGACACAGGAGCTCTGCGCCTGGCTCCTCGACCGGCTCCCGTAGGGCGTTCCGCACGGCGTCCGGCGCGACGAGTGGCGGACCGGCGGGCCGGGGAGCCCTGCGCGGTACCAGGGCGGGCCGCGGTATCACGCGCTCACGGTGCTCCGGCGGGCACCGCGGGCGCGTCCTGCCGCACCCCCGCGGGGTGCCCGCCGTCCGGGGGCGGTGCCCGGGAGCCCCGGCCGGGGCAGGAACGACATCGCCCCCGGGACCTGATGGTCCCGGGGGCGATGCGGTACAGCTGTACAGGAACTACCGATCCGTCAGGATCAGAAGTCCATGTCACCGCCCGGCATGCCGCCCGGGGCGGCCGCGGCGGCCTTCTCCGGCTTGTCGGCGATGACGGCCTCGGTGGTGAGGAACAGCGCGGCGATGGACGCGGCGTTCTGCAGGGCGGAGCGCGTGACCTTCGCCGGGTCGAGAATGCCCTCGGCGATCATGTCGACGTACTCGCCGGTCGCGGCGTTCAGACCGTGGCCGACGGCCAGGTTGCGCACCTTCTCGACGACGACGCCGCCCTCGAGACCACCGTTGACGGCGATCTGCTTGAGCGGGGCCTCCAGCGCCAGCTTGACGGCGTTGGCGCCGGTCGCCTCGTCACCCGAGAGCTCCAGCTTCTCGAAGACGGCCGAGGCCTGGAGCAGAGCCACGCCACCACCGGCGACGATGCCCTCCTCGACGGCGGCCTTGGCGTTGCGCACCGCGTCCTCGATGCGGTGCTTGCGCTCCTTCAGCTCGACCTCGGTCGCGGCACCGGCCTTGATGACGGCCACGCCGCCGGCCAGCTTCGCGAGGCGCTCCTGAAGCTTCTCGCGGTCGTAGTCCGAGTCGGAGTTCTCGATCTCGGCGCGGATCTGGTTGACGCGACCCTGAACCTGGTCGCTGTCACCGGCACCGTCGACGATCGTGGTCTCGTCCTTGGTGATGACGACCTTGCGGGCGCGGCCGAGCAGGTCGAGACCGGCGTTCTCCAGCTTGAGGCCGACCTCCTCGGAGATGACGGTGCCACCGGTGAGGATGGCGATGTCGCCGAGCATGGCCTTGCGGCGGTCACCGAAGCCCGGGGCCTTGACGGCGACGGACTTGAAGGTGCCACGGATCTTGTTGACGACCAGGGTCGACAGGGCCTCGCCCTCGACGTCCTCGGCGATGATCAGCAGCGGCTTGCCGGACTGCATGACCTTCTCCAGCAGCGGAAGGAGGTCCTTCACGTTGCTGACCTTGGAGTTCACGATCAGGATGTACGGGTCGTCGAGGGACGACTCCATGCGCTCCATGTCGGTGGCGAAGTACGCCGAGATGTAGCCCTTGTCGAAGCGCATACCCTCGGTGAGCTCCAGCTCCAGACCGAAGGTCTGGGACTCCTCGACGGTGATGACGCCTTCCTTGCCGACCTTGTCCATGGCCTCGGCGATGAGCTCGCCGATCTGGGTGTCGGCGGCGGAGATGGAGGCGGTCGAAGCGATCTGCTCCTTGGTCTCCACGTCCTTGGCCTGCTCCAGGAGGGCGGCGGAGACGGCCTCGACGGCCTTCTCGATGCCCCGCTTGAGGGCCATCGGGTTGGCACCCGCGGCGACGTTGCGAAGGCCTTCGCGGACGAGGGCCTGGGCGAGAACGGTGGCGGTGGTCGTACCGTCGCCGGCGACGTCGTCCGTCTTCTTGGCGACCTCCTTGACCAGCTCCGCACCGATCTTCTCGTACGGGTCCTCCAGCTCGATCTCCTTGGCGATGGACACACCATCGTTGGTGATCGTGGGGGCGCCCCACTTCTTCTCAAGGACGACGTTGCGACCCTTGGGGCCAAGGGTGACCTTGACGGCGTCGGCGAGCTGGTTCATGCCGCGCTCGAGACCGCGCCGGGCCTCCTCGTCGAACGCGATGATCTTGGCCATGTGAAGTGGTCCTCCCGGACAGGGGTGGATTTCTCCGGACCGAGTGGCGCCCGCGACGGACGGCCTGCGCGACCGGTGGTTCCTTGCCCCACCGGCCCTGCGGGCCTCACCGGCCCGGTCCAAGTTCTGTCACTCTCACCTGGAGAGTGCTAACGCCAATGATTAGCACTCGACCCCCTCGAGTGCAAGCGTCCCCCTCGGGATGTGGACAACCGCGATCCTCTCGCGGATGCCCCGGACACCACTCACGCACGGAGGGCCTGTACCCCTGGGGTACAGGCCCTCCGTGCGTGAGTGGTGTCGTTGGCCGACCGCGTCGAGCTCAGCCGACGGCGAGCTTGACCATGTCCGCCTGCGGCCCCTTCTGGCCCTGCGAGATCTCGAATTCAACTCGCTGACCCTCTTCGAGGGTGCGGTACCCGTCCATCTGGATCGCGCTGTAGTGGACGAAAACATCCGCACCACCGTCGACCGCGATGAAGCCGTACCCCTTCTCCGCGTTGAACCACTTGACGGTGCCCTGAGCCATGCCTAACTCCCCTATTACTGGCCCTTGCGCAGGACCGCACTTCGCGGACCCGGGTCAGAACTCACCCTCCGACAGGAGAGGGTGTGTGCGCCGGAACGCGTCGACCGCGGCCGAATGTATCTGCCCAACTGCCCTCTGCAACAGGTCAATCGGACGAGAATTCTGGGCAGCATCGAACACCCGAATATGGGGAATTCATCAGATTCCAGGGCAAGTCGGGCCGGGCAAAGGCGACTTATGGCGCAAGGAGATCGCGCACTTTGGCTGCTTCTTGTCGGGACCGGGCGCATTCTCATATGCGGGCGGCACGGGCAGCTGGGGGGACTTCCCACACTGTACCGCGCTCAACCACACAGAATTGCCCCCTCCGCTTCTCTCGCGGAGGGGGCAATTCCGATAACGCCATGAAAACGGACAGGGGGTCAGCAGCCGCCCGCGACCGCCGGGATGATCGAGATGCCGGCGCCGTCCGGCGTCGCCGTCTCCAGACCGCCCTCGAAGCGCACGTCGTCGTCGTTGACGTACACGTTCACGAAGCGGCGCAGCTTGCCCTGGTCGTCCAGGACGCGGGCGGCGATGCCCGGGTGGTTCTCCTCCAGGGACGCGATGACCTGGGAGAGGGTCGAACCCTCCGCCGGGACCTCGGCCTGGCCGCCCGTGTAGGTGCGGAGGATGGTGGGGATGCGGACCTTGACGCTCATGGTGGGTGCCTCTCTTCGGTCTCGGGTGGTCAGCCGGCGGCGAGTCCGGCGGCGCGGAACGCGTCCAGGCTCGGGCGGATCGTCGCGGTCGCCTGCGAGGTGGCGGCCACCGCGTCCAGGGTCTTGAGGCCGTCACCGGTGTTGAGGACGACGGTGGTCAGCGCCGGGTCGAGCAGACCGGCCTCGATGAGCTTCTTCGTCACGCCGACCGTCACCCCGCCGGCCGTCTCCGCGAAGATGCCCTCGGTGCGTGCCAGCAGCTTGATCGCGTCGACGACCTGCTCGTCGTCGACGTCCTCGACCGCGCCACCGGTGCGGCGGGCGATGTCCAGGACGTACGGGCCGTCGGCCGGGTTGCCGATCGCCAGGGACTTGGCGATGGTGTTCGGCTTCTGGGGCCGTACGACGTCGAGTCCGGCCTTGAAGGCGGTGGAGACCGGGGAGCAGCCCTCGGCCTGGGCACCGAAGATCTTGTAGGGCTTGTCCTCGACCAGGCCGAGCCTGATCAGCTCCTGGAGGCCCTTGTCGATCTTCGTGAGCTGCGAGCCGGACGCGATCGGGATGACGATCTGGTCGGGCAGCCGCCAGCCGAGCTGCTCGCAGATCTCGTACGCCAGGGTCTTGGAGCCCTCGCCGTAGTAGGGGCGCAGGTTGACGTTGACGAAGCCCCAGCCCTCGCCGAGCGGGTCGCCGATGAGCTCCGAGCAGAAGCGGTTGACGTCGTCGTAGTTGCCCTCGATGCCGACCAGCTCACCGCCGTACACCGCAGCCATGACGACCTTGCCCTGTTCCAGGTCGTGCGGGATGAACACGCAGGAGCGGAAACCGGCGCGGGCGGCGGCGGCGCCCACCGCGCCGGCGAGGTTGCCGGTGGAAGAGCAGGAGAGGGTGGTGAAACCGAAGGCGCGGGCGGCCTCGACGGCGATGGCGACGACACGGTCCTTGAAGGAGTGCGTCGGGTTGCCGGAGTCGTCCTTGACGTACAGACCGCCGGTGACGCCCAGCTCGCGGGCGAGGTTGTCGGCCTTGACCAGCTTGGTGAAGCCGGGGTTGATGTTGGGCTTGTCCGCGACATCGGCGGGGACCGGCAGCAGCGGTGCGTAACGCCAGATGTTGTCGGGTCCGGCCTCGATGCGCTTCTTCAGCTCTTCGGGGGAGCCGCTCGGCAGGTCGTACGCCACTTCGAGCGGCCCGAAACAGGACGCACAGGCGAAAATGGGACCGAGTTCGAAACGCTCGCCGCACTCGCGGCAGGAAAGCGCCGCGGCGGGCCCGAGGTCGACGGTGCCGGTCCCGGCGTCAGCGTCGATGGAAGAATTGGTGCTTACTGCAACAGTCTGCGCAGCCATGGAGGCGAGGCCCTTTCTCCTCATCTTCCTCGCGGCGCGTTTCGCCGCGAGACGGAATTGGCACCTTCCCCACGTGACCTCGCGGTCGGCAGGAGGGTTGCCGGGACTTCAACGGGCCGTTCCCTCAGTCCCTCTGGATGAGCGCTGTGGCACCGGATCGGGGATCCGGGCATTTATTGGCGGACTGACCCCGACATGCGATGGCCATCCGCGTTGTTCAAGACTGTAACCGAAGCAGCGGACTGTTGAGATAGCCGTCCGAACCGCGAGATGGATCACATACAGGGAGTACCGACCGTGCTGGAAGAGGTCGAACGCTGGCTGGCCAGGCGTTCCTGGTCGGCCGCCGACCGCCCGCTGGACCGGCTCCTGGCCGCCAAGGAACAGGGCCGCGGCAGCGTGAGTGTGGTGCTGCCCGCGCTCGACGAGGAGGCGACGGTCGGCGAGATCGTCGCGACGATCCGGCGCGAGCTGATGGAGAAGGTCCAGCTGGTCGACGAACTCGTGGTGATCGATTCCGGTTCGACGGACGCCACCGCGAAGGTGGCCCGGGAGGCCGGTGCGCGGGTGGTCCACCGGGACGACATACTCCCCCGGATACCCGCCGTGCCCGGCAAGGGCGAGGTGCTGTGGCGGTCGCTCCTGGTGACCGGCGGTGACATCGTCTGCTTCGTCGACGCCGACCTGAAGGACTTCTCGGCCGGCTTCGTCTCCGGCATCGTGGGCCCGCTGCTGACCGATCCGGATGTGCGGTTCGTCAAGGCGATGTACGACCGGCCGCTCGGTGACACCGCGGGACAGGGCGGCCGCGTCACCGAATTGGTGGCCCGTCCGCTGCTCAATCTGCACTGGCCGCAGCTGGCCGGCTTCGTCCAGCCGCTGGGCGGCGAGTACGCCGTACGCCGCTCCCTGCTCGAACAGCTGCCCTTCCCCGTCGGCTACGGCGTGGAGCTGGGTCTCCTGGTCGACGCGCTGCACACGGTGGGCCTGGACGCGCTGGCCCAGGTCGACGTGGGGGTGCGCAAGCACCGCCACCAGGACGGGCAGGCGCTCGGCCGGATGGCGGCGGCGATCTACCGGACCGCCCAGCTCCGGCTGTCCCGCGGACACCTGGTGCGGCCTTCGCTCACCCAGTTCGAGCGGGGCGAGCACGGCTTCGTGCCGCGCACCCATGCGGTGGACACCGAGGAGCGGCCTCCGATGCGCGAGATCGAGGAGTACGTTTCACGCCGCGCGGCCTGACTTCGCACGTTTGGGCGGTTCGTGATCGGGCTAGATTCCGCAACATGGTCTCCGAGCACGAAGCCCAGCCCGCCGCCCAGGTCCTCGTCGCGTCCAACCGCGGTCCGGTGTCGTACACCCTGGGCACCGACGGATCGCTCGGCGCGAAGCGGGGCGGCGGCGGGCTCGTCTCCGGGCTGAGCGCCGTCCAGGACAAGCTCTGGGTGTGCGCCGCGCTCGGTGACGGGGACCGGGAGGCGGTCCGGCGTGGGGTCGGTGAGCCGGGTGTACGGATGCTCGACATCGACGCCGCCGTGCACGCGGACGCGTACAACGGGATCGCGAACTCGGTGCTCTGGTTCGTCCACCACATGCTGTACCAGACCCCGCTGGAGCCGGTCTTCGACGCGGAGTTCCGGCGGCAGTGGGCGTCGTTCGAGACGTACAACCGGGCCTTCGCCGAGGCGCTCGCCGAGGAGGCGGGCCCCGGCGCGGCGGTGCTGGTGCAGGACTACCACCTGGCGCTGGTGCCCGGCATGCTCCGCGGCCTCCGCCCCGACCTGCGGATCGGCCATTTCACGCACACCCCGTGGGCACCCGTCGACTACTTCCGCCTGCTCCCCGACGACATCGCCGAGCAGCTGCTGCACGGCATGCTGGGCGCGGACCGGGCGGCGTTCCTGACCCGGCGCTGGGCGGACGCCTTCATCGGCTGCTGCACGGAGATCCTGGGCGGCACCGGGCGGACCAGGGTCGGGGTGCACGGGCTCGGCGCGGACGCGGACTTCCTGCGCCGGCGCGCGCACGAGGCGGACGTGGACGAGCGGATGGCGGCGCTGCGCGAGCAGGTCGGCCCCGGGCGGCGGACGATCGTACGAGTGGACCGGACGGAACTGTCCAAGAACATCGTGCGCGGACTGCTCGCCTACCGCGCGCTCCTCGACGAGCGGCCCGAATGGCGCGAGCGCGTCGTCCACGTCGCCTTCGCCTACCCCTCGCGGCAGGACCTGCCGGTGTACCGCGCCTACACGGCCGAGGTGCGGCAGGTCGCCGACGACATCAATGCCGTGTACGGCACGGCGGGCTGGACACCGGTCGTGCTGCACGTCAAGGACGACTTCGCCCGCTCGCTCGCCGCGTACCGGCTGGCCGATGTGGCGCTCGTCAACCCGATCCGCGACGGCATGAACCTGGTCGCCAAGGAGATCCCGGTCGTCTCCGACCACGGTTGCGCGCTGGTGCTGTCGCGGGAGGCGGGGGCGTACGAGGAGCTGGGCAGCGACGCGGTCGTGGTGAACCCGTACGACGTGTCCGCGACGGCCGCGGCGCTGCACGAGGCCCTGACCATGGCGGACGACGAACGGGCCGCGCGCACCGAGCGGCTGGCCGCGGCGGCGGTGGCGCTGCCGCCGCAGCAGTGGTTCCTCGATCAGCTGGACGCGCTGCGGCGGGAGTGAGCCGTCAGATCCGCTCGGCCAGCGCTGCCAGGAAGCCGACGACGGCCCCCGGGCCGTCGAGCAGCAGATCCGCGCGTTCGGCCAGTTCGGGCACTTCCGCGCTGCCGCTGCACACCAGCAGGCCCGGGATGCCGTCGGGGCCCTCGGTGCGGAGCTTCTCCACGGCGGCGTACGCGGCGAGGTCGCCCAGGTCGTCGCCCGCGTAGAGGACGGACTCGGCGTCCGTCTCCCGTACGTACCGCGCGAGCGCCACGCCCTTGTCCATGCCCGGCGGGCGCAACTCCAGGACCAGGCGGCCCGGTTCGACGATCAGTCCGTGCCGGGCGGCGAGCTCGCCGAGGGGTTCGCGCAGGGCCTCGAACGCGGCCGGCGGGTCGGTGGCCCGGCGGGTGTGGACGGCGAGCGCCTGGCCCTTCTCCTCGACCCAGGTGCCACGCCATGAACCGAACCGGTCGAGCACACCGGGGAGTTCGGCGCGGACCGCGGCCAGGCCGGGGTGCGGGGCAGGGGTGCGGACGGTGCCGGACACGGCGTCCCAGCGTTCGGCACCGTAGTGGCCGAGGACGACGAGGTGGTCCAGTCCCCGCACTCCGGCGAAGCCGCCGTGCCGGACCGCGACGCCGGCCGGGCGGCCGGTGATCACAGCGATGGAGGCCACTTTCGGGGCGAGCGCGACGAGCGCGCCGACGGCGCGGGGGTGGGCTCGGGCCTGGTCCGGGTCGGGGACGATGTCCGCGAGGGTGCCGTCGAAATCGAGCGCGATGACGGCGCGGTCGGGGCGCGCGAGGATCGCGTCGAGGGCTTCTCGGCCGGGTGGGGTGGTGGGGGTGGGGAGCTCGGACGGGATCTCGCTCGGCGCGGGTGCGTGCGGGTTGCTGCCCATGGGGCGAGCCTATAGCGGCAACGCGGCGCCGGGGGCCCCGTCACAGGCTTTCCCGGGGGCGCGGAATCCGGGACCCCCGCTCCTCGACCGCTGAGCGCCCTGATCCCGCCGGGGCGGAAAACACGACGGCGCCCCGGACGAGCCCTCTCAGCGGCGCCCTCGCCTCGCGTCCCGTACGCGGCGCAGGCGGTTCACCGTCACCGGGTCGGCCGCCAGGGCCCGGCGGTCGTCGAGGAGGGCGTTGAGCAGTTGGTAGTAGCGCGTGGGCGAGATGCCGAGCCGTTCGCGGATCGCGCGGTCCTTCGCCCCGGGCCCGGCCCACGACTGCCGCTCGACGGCGAGCACGGCACGGTCCCGGTCGGAGAGGCCGCCGGGGCCGTCCGTGGTGCCGGGGCCGTTCGAGGGAGTGGTCACATCAGCCAACATATCGCCCGTCCCGGGGAGCCCACCCGTTCCCCCGGCCGGTCCATGCTCCGGTGCCCGGCACCCTCCGTCCGCCCGCCGCTCGCCGCTCGCCCCTGTGCTACTCGGCGCCCTCCGCCGCCACGTCCCGTGCGATCCGTCGCAGCGTTTTCGCGGGGCTGCCGCCCGGCTCGACCGCCTTGCCGATGTTCTCCTTGATCGACTCGCTGGCCCGGGCCCAGGACGTCTTGCCGTACGGGTAGAACTCCGCGTTCGGCAGCGCGGCCAGGAACTTGCGCAGCGGCTTGTAGCGGGGGTCGGACTCCATCGCCGCGGAAGCGCTGTCGGTGACCGGCAGCATGTCGTACTCGTCGGCGAAGTCGATGACGTTCTTGTCGGTGAACAGGTAGTTGAAGAACTTGCCCATCTCCACCCGGTGGTCGCGCTGCTTGAAGCCCATGATCCAGTCGGCGACGCCCATCGAGCCCTTGGAGGGGCCGCCGATTCCGGGCAGCGGGACCATGCCGACCTGGACGCCCTTCTTCTCGGCCTCCTGCATCAGCGTCGGGTGGCCGTTCAGCATGCCGACCTCGCCGCGCGTGAACGCGGCGAACGCCTTGCCCCGGTCGAGCCTGCCGGGTGCGACCGGGCCCACGAGGCCCTTGTCGACCAGGTTCGTCCTCAGCCAGTCGACCGTCCTGACGTTCTCGGCCGAGTCGATCTGGTACGAGCCGGCGTCGTCGACGTAGCCGCTGCCCCCGCCGAGCAGCCACATCATCGTCTCGGCCTGGGCCTCCTCCGGGCCGAGCGGCAGCGCGATCGGGTACTTCACCCCGCGCTGTTCGAGCACGGTCGCGTCGTCACGTATGTCGTCCCAGGTCCGCGGGGCGTCGAGGCCGGCCTGCGCGAAATACTTCTTGTTGTAGAAGAGCAGCCGGGTGCTGGCGACGAACGGCATTCCGTACTGGGTCCGGTCCACACTGCCCGCCTCGGCGAGGTGCGGCAGGAAGTTGGCCTGGGCGGGGATGGTCAGCAACTGGTCGGCCCGGTAGAGCTTGCCGGCCTTCGCATAGTCGGCGTACGAGCCGATCTGGGCGATGTCGGGGGCCTGTCCCTTCTTCACCAGGCCGGCGACCTCGCGGTCGATGTCCGTCCACGCGTAGACGCTGACATCGACCTTGATGCCGGGGTGGGACGCCTCGAAGCCCTTCACGAGCCGGGCCCAGTACTTCTCGGAACTGTTGGCCGCGCCCGTGCCGTAGTCGGCCGCGACGAGCCTGAGGGTGACGTCCTCCGATCCCCTGCCGGTGCCGCCGCAGCCCGACAGCGTCGCTGCCATGACCAGTGCGGCCGCAGCCGCTGTCAGTCCCGAGTAGCGCCGCTCCACAGCCCAGACCGTCCTTGTCCCTCGCGTCATCCGTGCCGGCCACGTCCCCGTGGGCCCCCGGATGAGCTGCGATCCTGCCGCGACGGTCGCCGAAGGTCTACACCAGCGCGGTATCGCTTTCGCAACGTCCCCGGATCCGCGTCCGGTTCGGCGGCGAGGGCATTGCCCTTGATCGGCGCCGACTGCTAAGCAGGTTTCGGCGCAAGGCACTTCCGGGTCCCTCGTGATCCGGATCCTTGCCCCGACGCTGTGCCGCACCGCCCGCATCGCCCGCATCGCCACCCGTTCCATGCCGCAAGGAGCCGTTCAGCATGTCCCGTACCGCATCAGAGATTGCCACCCAGCCCGACTGCTGGCGGCGTGCCGCGGAGGCGGGGGCGGTGTTCGACGGACTGCCGCGGCCCGGCGAGCGGGTCGCCGTCACCGGGTGCGGCACCTCCTGGTTCATGGCCATCGCATACGCGGCGCTGCGCGAGGCGGCCGGGCAGGGCGAGACGGACGCGTATCCCTCGTCGGAATTCCCCGCCGGGCGGCCGTACGACCGGGTGGTGGCGATCACCCGCTCCGGTACGACCACCGAGGTGCTGGAGCTCCTCCGCGAGCTGCGCGGCAAGGTCACCACCGTCGCGCTGACCGCCGACCCGGGGACGCCGGTCATGGACGCCGCCGACGCGGTGGCCGTACTGGACTGGGCGGACGAGGAGTCGGTCGTCCAGACCCGGTTCGCCACCACCGCGCTGGCCTTTCTGCGGGCCGGCCTGGAGGCGTCGGGGCCGCTGCCGGCCGGGGTGAAGACGGTGGCCGCAGCGGCGGTCGACGCGGAGCTCGCGGTGACGGAGCCGCTGGACGAGGCGGTGGTCTCGGCCGAGCAGTGGACGTTCCTGGGGCGCGGCTGGACGTACGGCCTGGCACAGGAGGCCGGGCTGAAGATGCGCGAGGCGGCGGGCGCCTGGACGGAGTCGTACCCGGCCATGGAGTACCGCCACGGCCCGATCTCGATCACCGGGCCGCACCGGGTGGCATGGGTGTTCGGTCCGCTGCCGGAAGGGCTCGCCGGTGATGTGGCACGGGTGGGCGGCACCCTGGTCGCGCACGCCACCGCGGACCCGATGGCGGACCTGATCCGGGCGCAGCGGCTGGCGGTGGCGCTCGCGGAGTCGAAGGGGTGCGACCCGGACCGCCCGCGCAACCTCTCGCGCAGCGTGATCCTCTCGTCCTGATCCCGTCGGCCCGGTTCGCCGGGACGATTGAGCGGGCGCGATTTTGTATGGATGCGCAACAAACCCCCATAGTGGACTAGACCTTTTTGGTTCCTCGGGCGAAACTGTTTCCCGTGAAACACGTCATCGCCCTTGATGTGGGCGGCACCGGAATGAAGGCCGCACTGGTCGGGGCGGACGGCGCCCTGCTGCACGAGGCGCGGCGGGCGACCGGCAGGGAGCGCGGTCCCGACGCCGTCGTGGAGTCGATCCTCGCCTTCGCCGCGGACCTGCGGGCGTACGGCGAGGAGCACTTCGGCGAGAGTGCCGTCGCCGCCGGTGTCGCCGTGCCCGGCATCGTCGACGCCGAGAACGGGGTCGCGGTCTACGCCTCGAACCTGGGCTGGCGTGACGTACCCATGCGGCGGCTGCTCGGCGAGCGGCTCGGCGGCGTCCCCGTCGCGCTCGGCCACGACGTGCGTACCGGCGGGCTCGCCGAGGGCCGGATCGGCGCGGGCCGGGGCGCCGACCGCTTCCTCTTCATGCCGCTGGGCACCGGAATAGCCGGGGCCATCGGCATCGCGGGCACCATCGAGTCCGGCGCGCACGGGTACGCGGGCGAGATCGGCCACATCGTGGTCTGGCCGGACGGCCCCGACTGCGGCTGCGGCCAGCGCGGCTGCCTGGAGACCCTGGCGTCCGCCTCCGCGGTGACCCGGGCCTGGGCCGCCGCGTCCGGCGACCCGACGGCGGACGCCGCGGACTGCGCGAAGGCCGTCGAGTCGGGCGACCCGGCGGCCGTGGAGGTCTGGCGGAACGCCGTCGACGCGCTCGCCGCCGGGCTGGTCACCGCACTGACCCTGCTCGATCCCCGCATGCTCATCATCGGTGGCGGGCTCGCCGAGGCCGGGGAAACCTTGTTCACACCACTCCGTGCGGCCGTCGAGGAACGCGTCACGTTCCAGAAGCTGCCCCACATCGTCCCGGCGGCCCTCGGGGACACCGCCGGATGCCTGGGCGCAGGGCTGCTCGCCTGGGATCTTCTCTCCACGGAGGTATCCGCCTGATGGCCGGACGCGCAGACAGCACAGTTCTCGCAGGTGCCCGGGTGGTGCTTCCCACCGGGACCGTCGAGGACGGCCGGGTGATCGTCGAGGGCACCCGGATCGCCGGCTCGACGCCGGAGGGCGCCCGGACGGTCGATCTGAGCGGCCACTGGGTGGTCCCGGGCTTCGTCGACATGCACAACCACGGCGGCGGCGGCGCGTCCTTCACCTCCGGCACCGTGGACGAGGTCCTCACCGGCATCCGCACCCACCGCGAGCACGGCACCACCACACTGGTCGCCTCCACTGTCACCGGGGAGATGGACTTCCTCGCCCACCGGGCCGGTGTCCTCTCCGAGCTGGTCGAGCAGGGCGACCTGGCCGGCATCCACTTCGAGGGGCCGTTCATCTCGCCGTGCCGCAAGGGCGCGCACAGCGAGGAGCTGCTGCGCCACCCGGACCCGGCCGAGGTCCGCAAGCTGATGGACGCGGCGCGCGGCACCGCGAAGATGTTCACCCTCGCCACCGAACTTCCGGGCGGCATCGAGTCGGTGCGGCTGCTCGCCGAGCACGGCGTGATCGCCGCGATCGGGCACACCGACGCCACGTACGAGCAGACCGTCGAGGCGATCGACGCGGGCGCCACCGTCGCCACCCACCTGTTCAACGCGATGCCTCCGCTCGCCCACCGCGAGCCCGGCCCGATCGCCGCCCTCCTGGAGGACGAGCGGATCACCGTCGAGCTGATCAACGACGGTACGCATCTGCACCCCGCCGCCCTGGAGCTGGCGTACCACCACGCGGGCGCCCACCGTGTCGCGCTGATCACCGACGCCATGGACGCGGCCGGATTCGGCGACGGCCGGTACCAGCTCGGCCCGCTCGCGGTCGAGGTCAAGGACGGCGTCGCGCGGCTGGTGGAGGGCAACTCGATCGCAGGCTCCACGCTCACCCTGGACACCGCGTTCCACCGTGCCGTGACCATCGACCGGATCCCGGTCGAGGACGTCGTGCAGTCCATCTCCGCCAACCCGGCCCAGCTGCTCGGCGTGTACGACAAGGTCGGCTCGCTGGAACCGGGCAAGGACGCGGACCTCGTGGTCCTGGACGCGGACTTCGCGCTCCAGGGCGTCATGCGCAAGGGCACATGGATCAAAGAGCCCCGGATCGGTTGAATCTGACCCGTTGCTGACGGCGAGTCGAATGCGTAACGAAGAGACGGCGGTTGGTCCGGGGGTCTGGGCCGACCGCCGCCTCTTTGGCATGATCGCCTGGGAAACAGGCAGAGAAAGCGCATTCCATCCACGGATTCGCGCTCCGGAGCAGGGATCGAGGGGGCGGCCGCGGTGATCCTCACGGTCACACTGAATACGGCACTCGACCTGACGTACGACGTCCCGGAACTCGTCCCGCACGCCAGCCACCGCGTCAGCGACATGTCCGAGCGGCCCGGTGGCAAGGGCCTCAACGTGGCCCGGGTGCTCTCCGCCCTCGGCCACGACACGGTGGTCACCGGATTCGCCGGAGGCTCCACCGGAGCCGTACTGCGCGAGCTGCTGGCCGCACCGGCGCCACGGGAGACGGATCCGACGGCCGCCGCCGCGCCGGTCACCGACGCCCTCGTCGAGGTCGCCGGGAACACCCGACGCACGATCGCCGTCGTCGACCGGGCCACCGGCGACACCACCCAGCTCAACGAACCCGGCCCGCTCGTCACCGCCGCCGAATGGGCCGCCCTCCTCGGCCGCTACGAAGAGCTCCTCACCGGGGCCGACGCCGTCGCCCTCTGCGGCAGTCTGCCGCCGGGCATACACGTCGGCGCCTACGCCGAACTGGTCCGCCTGGCCCGCACCGCCGGTGTCCCCGTGCTCCTGGACACCAGCGGCGAACCGCTGCGCCGCGGCATCGCCGCCCGCCCCGACCTGATCAAGCCCAACGCCGACGAGCTCGCCCGGCTCACCGGCTCGCGCGAACCGCTGCGCGCCACCCGCGACGCCCGTCGCCGCGGCGCGCACGGCGTCGTCGCGTCCCTGGGCCCGGACGGCATGCTGGCGGTCACCCCCGACGGCACCTGGCAGGCAGCGCCGCCCGCCAAGGTCCTGGGCAATCCGACCGGTGCGGGCGACTCCGCGGTGGCCGGACTGCTGTCCGGCCTCGTCGAGGGGCTGAGCTGGCCGGACCGGCTGCGGCGGGCGGTGGCACTGTCGACGGCGACCGTGCTCTCCCCGACGGCCGGTGACTTCGACCGCGCGGCGTACGAGGAGCTGCTGCCGCGCGTCGGCGTCGAGGAGCACACCGCGGCGGCCTGAGAGCCTGTCGGGTGACCTCTGACCGGGCGGCCACGCCCTGGCACGCACGCTTCCCGATCGAAGGTCACCCGACAGGCTCTGAGCCGCCACCCGTACCGGCCCGCCCGGCTCCTTGGGCCGTCGGGGCCGTTCAGCACAGAGAAGCAACAGGGGTCAGCATGCCGCTCGTCAGCACCGGTGAACTCGTCTCCGCCGCACAGGCCGAGGGACGCGGAATCGCCGCCTTCAACGTCATCACGCTGGAACACGCCGAGGCCATCGCGGCCGGCGCGGAGCGCGCCGGAGCCCCCGCCATCCTGCAGATCTCCGAGAACGCCGTGAAATTCCACGGCGGACGGCTCTCCGCGATCGCCGCCGCGGCCGCCGCCGTCGCCCGCACCTCCGACGCCCCCCTCGCACTCCACCTCGACCATGTCGAGTCCGTGGAGCTGCTGCACCAGGCGCACACGGAGGGCTTCGGCTCGGTGATGTTCGACGCCTCCAAGCTCTCGTACGAGGGGAACGTGCGGGCCACGGCCGAGGCGGTGGCCTGGGGGCACGAGCGCGGCATCTGGATCGAGGCCGAGCTCGGCAAGGTCGGCGGCAAGGAGGGCGAGGCCCCGCTCGACGCCCACACCCCCGGCGTCCGCACCGACCCGGCCGAGGCCGCCGCGTACGTCCGTGACACCGGCGTGGACGCGCTGGCCGTGGCGGTCGGCTCCTCCCACGCCATGACCGAGCGCACCGCCGCCCTGGACCACGCCCTGATCGGCCGGCTGCGCGACGCGGTCCCGGTCCCGCTGGTGCTGCACGGTTCCAGCGGCGTCCCGGACGAGGAGATCCGCCAGGCCGTCGCCTCCTCCGGCATGGTCAAGATCAACGTGGGCACGGCGCTGAACACGGCGTTCACCGGCGCGGTGCGGGCGTACCTGGCCGAGAACACGACCGGCGTGGACCCGCGGAAGTACATCGCGCCGGGGCGCGAGGCGATGGCCGCGACGGTGGCGGGGTTTCTGGGGCTCGTATCCGGCGCCGCACGCTGACCCACACCGGCAGTTGAGGACGGTCGGCGCGTCTCCCGGGGACGACCGGGCCATTGAATCAGGCCCCGCCTCACGCACCTGGCGGATGCTGTTGGTTTATTCGGGGCCGTGCGTGACGTCGGCCTTCGAGACCCGGTTGTGGTCTTGAAGGCCGACGTTGTCGTTTGGGGTGGGTGCG
>NZ_JBIBVN010000044.1:0-57899 GCF_043080425.1 Streptomyces sp. NPDC015032
CTGACGGCGATTGCTCTATCCAGTGCCCCGCTACGCGGGAGCTTCGATTCCCCCCGGCCTGAAGGCCGGGGCTTCCTCGAAGGGGACAAGGTGACGGCGAGACCTTGACCGCCGCACAGGGCGGCATGGGCGAAGCACCCGCCATACGCCTCGCTGCTGGATCCGTCCGCCGGTGGCGCCGACCGTTGACATGGCTCCCGGGTGCTCCTCCGGGAGCGAGGTCAGAGCCGACGCGAGCCGGCTGTACGTCTTGCCGGCGAACCCATGCGGTCACATCACTGGGGCCTGTCCGACAGGTTCCGACAGGTGGCGTCCTCACGCAGGTCCAACTCACCGACGGTCTCACCTCCGCTGGTCTCACCCGTCGGGCAGAATCCGAGTCCGAGGTAGAAACCCTCGGGGCCGCCCGTACCCGGATGCCAAGAAGTGGTCAGGCGGGTGCCGCCGCGACGGCGGATTTCAGCAGCAATGGACTCGACCGCGAAGCGACCGTAACCTCGACCCTGCTCGCCATCTGCGATGTTGAGCCGCCAGAGGCCGGAACGGATGTCGGTGCCTGTGCCGTCGCCTCTCCAGTCGATGTCGAAGAAGGCCATGAGGAAACCGACGGGACGGTCACCCTCAAAGATGAGGCGGGGCCAAGCTATGCCGGGATAGACATATGCCTCGGCCAGAGATTTTACGACCGGCGCGACCAGGTGCTCCTGATCCGGACGCACCCGCAGACCCACCGCGACATCGAAGTTGGCCGGGGTGATCTCCCGCAGACACAGTGTGGTCGTCATGCAGGAACCCTAGGCCAGGCGGCCAAGTGGACTCTGCGATGCGTCTTGAACGTGGGCAACCCCGCCCGATGACTCATATGCTCCGAGCTCAGGCCCGGAGCCGGAGCCGAATGGCTGTGGTGGCAACAGTTCCGTGGAAGACATGGGCCCGCGTGTCGCACCTGGTGGCCACCACAGCGAGAAGGGCATCCTCTGGGGCGGGCGCCGGCTCGCCGGCGCGGCCTGACACCACGCTCGTGTACGTCGCCTCCGTTCCGTCCCGTCGAAGGATCCAGAGGTCCCATCCGTGAGTATCCCTATGACACATCGTGCTCTGCTGAGCCGCCTGCTGCCTGACGACAAACCAGACGATCTCGACGTGCGTCAGGGACAATTCCACCTCGTGATCATTGGCTCGGACCGAGTCGTGTGTCTGCCTCGCACCCGGGCGGCGGCCGCCCGGCTGCCCGAACGGGTCGCGGCATTACGCGCACTCGCCGGGCTCGACCTCGGCTTTCGCACACCTGAGCCGCTGCTCCAGGGCGGTGCCCACGGCACCGACGAGGTGCCGTTCCTGGTACTCAGTCGCATTCCCGGGGAACCGCTGAAGGCCGACGTGCTCAACGATGCCCGGGTGGCCGACACGGTGGCGGCGCAGTACGCCACACTGCTGTCCACTCTGGCCCGTGCCGGCACCGACGAGGCGGTACGAGCAGTTCTCCCTCAGGCACCAGAAGGCCAGTGGCGGCGGTTCGCGGAGAGCGTGCGCGCGGAGCTGTTCCCGCTCATGTCCGACAGTGGGCGCCTACGGGCCGAGCGGGAACTCGCAGCACTCGACAGCCTTCCCCACCTCACCCGAGCAGTCGTGCATGGTGACCTCGGTGCCGAGAACGTCCTGTGGGAGTGGACGCACGGCCTGCCGCACCTCTCCGGCGTACTCGACTGGGACGACGTCACACTCAGCGACCCGGCCGAGGACCTCGCGGCCATCGGCGCCGGCTACAGCCGTGATCTCCTGGAGCAGGTCCTCACCCTGGGCAGCTGGTCGAACCACGGACTGCGCACCCGCATCGCCGCGATCCGCGGCACGTTCGCCCTGCAGCAAGCCCTCTACGCCATCCGGGACGACGATGAAGGAGAACTCGCGGATGGCCTGGCCGACTACCGCTGAGGCACACCGGCACATCCTCTTCATCGAGCACTTCGGATCGACAGCAACCCGGCGAACCCATGCGGTCACAGCACGAGCCGTACCGGCGCGGAGTTCCAGGCGGTTCGCATGTCACATATCGGCGGCGCGGGTATCGTCGGGAGCAGGCCGGCCGAAGCCGTGCCCACCGATACGGAGTTTGCCCCGCGCAGGGCGTGGCCGGGACGTGAGCGATGTCTGAGAACCCGAGTGTCTGGGAAGTACGGCTGGGCATTTACGCCACTCAGCAGCAGGCCGAAGAAGTCAAGGAACACATCACCAGGCTGCTGTGCCCGGACCCCGGCCACGCCCCGCCGTGCCCGATTCCGTGGTCGGTATCCCTGCGCCACGGGCCGGAGCCGGGGTCGGGGTCGGGGTCGGAGGCAGACGACTCGTATGCGGAGCTGATCGAACAGGCCGAGGCGGAGAAGCACCTCCGCCCGTAGCTACGTTCGCACCGCAGCGGACATGACCGACGCGACGTACGACCGAGGCTGCTGTCCGGGCGGTCGGCGGCGTTCGGGGCGCTCAACGAGGCTCGGCGGCGGTCGACGACGTTGAGCAGTGGCGGTCACCTCAAGAGATCACCAACTGCTCGGAGCTGTTCATTCCTTCCTGGCCACCAAACAATTTCGGTCACATATGGCTTCCCTCCCTCACCCACAGGGGGTTGACTGGGGATCACCCATGGTGATGCCGCCGTCCTGAGCCAAGGGCGTTTACCACCACGGGCCCACGGGCCCGGCCCCGATGCCCCGACGCCCGGCAGAGGAGAGTGAGCAGGGATGACCGCCTCACCTCGCCCGGTGGCCCTCCGGCCGACGTCGGGCGGAGCGGCCCCCTGGGCGTACCGGCGCCGACGCGTGAATTCGTTTCGATCCCCGCTCGTATCGTTCATCCGCATCGTCTCGACGAGGGGCACCAATGAGCCAGTTTTCGCTGCCAGCGTTTCACATGCCGTTCCAGAGCACCGGATGCAATCCCGGCATAGAGGAGACCAGGAAGGCCACATGGGAATGGGCCGAATCCAATGGTCTCGTGCTCTCTCCAACGGCCCGCAAGAAGATGGTCCGGACAAGGCCGGAACTCTGGATTTCCCTCATCTTTCCCGCTGCTTCGCAGCAGCATCTCGATCTCTTCTGCCAATGGCTCTTCTGGGCCTTCCTCGTCGACGACGAGTTCGACGACGGGCCCGCCGGACGCGATCCCCGCATGTGCGAGGCGGCGATCGACCGGCTGGTGACCGTACTCGACGGCGGGCCGCCGCGCGGCGCCATGGAACGCGCCCTCGTCGGGCTGCGGGCGCGGACGTACCAGGACCGCTCGGCACACTGGGTCCGGCAGTTCCGGCGGGACACGGTCGCCTGGCTGTGGACCTACTACTCCGAGGCCGTGGAGCGGGCTGCCGGGCAGGTGCCGACGAGGGACGATTTCGTGAGGCACCGCCGGGATTCGGTGGCCATGCAGCCCTTCCTGGACCTTCATGAGATCACTGCCGGAATCGACCTTCCTGAATCGGCCCGCAGCCTCCCCGGGTATATCGCTCTGCGCAACGCCGTCACCGATCACTCAGGGCTCTGCAACGACATCTGCTCCTTCGAGAAGGAGGCCCTGCTCGATTACGAGCACAATGCGGTACGGCTCATTCAGCGCGAGCGCGGATTGAGCCTCCAGGAGGCCGTCGACGAGGCCGGGGCACAACTCGCGGCGACAGCGGAGCGAGTACGGCGCGCCGAGAGGGAACTGATCGAGCAAATAGAGGCGGCCGGGATCCACGGCCAAACCCGGGCCTCGTTGGAGCGGTGTGTGCAGGACTACCGCGGGCTGGTCCGGGGCGACTTCGACTACCACGCCCGCGCGGAGCGCTACACCCGTCCCGACCTGGTGGAGGTCGACGAACGGGACTCGCTGTCACGGCACTTCGCCGCCTGAGAGGCCGACGGGGCGTGGCATCACGGGGCCGGTGAGCGAAGGACAGGGGCAGGGCGGGGCAGGGCGGGGACCGGGGCCGGGTCCGGAGGCGCGGCGGCGGGCTCCCCGGTCCCACCGTCCCCCGATCCCCCCGCCGTCCCCCGATCCCCTGCCGACGCCGGATTCCCCATCGCCGCCCAATCACCCTGCCGACGCCGGATCCCCCGTCGTCTCCCGGCCCTTGGCCGCCGCCCGATTCCTCACCGCCCCGGCCCGGCGCCGCCCCTCACCGTCAGGGCTCTCCACCGTCCGGCGGGTTCGACCGGTCCATGTAGGCGTCCGTGGGCGCCGGTTCGCCGTCGGCTCCGCTCAGCGGCAGTGCTCTCAGGGCCAGCGCCCAGCCCAGCCGGGCCTCGCCCGACTCCGCGGCGCGGCCGGTGAGTTCGGCGATCCGGCCGATCCGGTTCAGAACCGTGTTGCGGTGGCAGTAGAGCTGCTCGGCGGCGCGCGCCGCCGAGCAGCCGCTGTCGAGCCAGACCCGCAACGTGCCGAGCAGTACGTCGCGTTCGGCCGCCGTGTCCAGGACGGCGCCGAGTTGCGTGGTGACGATGCGCTCGGCGATCTCGGGCCGGCCGACGAGGAGGACCTCCGCCAGCCGGTCGTCGAACGCCGCCGCCTCGCCGCTTCCGGCGGGCAGCGTACGCAGGGCCTGTTCGGCCAGCCGCAACGCCCGGCCCGCCTGGGCGAGCCGGCCGAACTCCGGTGACACGCCGGCGGTGGCGCCGGTGCGGTGGCGCAGCAGGTCGAGCAGTACGCCCGATTCCCCCGCGGCCAGCCGCACGATTCCCGCGTACCGGCCCGACCGCGGCCGCCAGAAGGACCAGATGCCGTGGTCGTCGAGGACCGGCGCCGGGTTGGGCGGTGCGGCCGGGTCCTGGGCGGCGACGACGATGACGTACCGGTCGTGGACCGGCACGCCGAGCGCGACGGCGGCCGCCGCGGCGACCGCCGGGTCGTCCCCGCGCCCGTCGAGCAGGGCCTCGAAGAGGGCGACGCGGCGGGTGTCCTGACGGCCCTGCATCTCCAGCTGGGTCAGCCGGTACGACTCCGCCATGACGAGCGAGTAGCGGTCGATGGTCTCCCACACGGCACCCGCCATGTCGAGTTCGGTGTCCCGGTCGCCCGCGACGGTACGCACGGCGTCCTGCCCCGGCTGCCCGGCACCTCCGGCCCCCGGAGCACCCCCGTCCCGAACATCCCGAACGCCCCGAACATCCCGAACGCCCCGGCCGTCCCGGCGGTCCCGGCCCGTGACACCGGCCCCGCTGTCTCCATCGGCCCGGTCGGCGCCCCCCGCCCCGTCGTCCCGACCGCCCCGTGCGGCCCGCAGATGTTCCGCCATCATCTGCCACATCACCCGGCCGCCGCGCCGGTAGGCCTGGAGCACGGTGTCCAGCGGTACGTTCTGCTCCGCGCGCCGCCGTCCTGTCTCGCGCGCCGCGTGCTCGATGTCGCCCCCGCTGGAGGGCAGCCCGCCGAAGTCCTCCAGCGCCCGCAGCAGATTGTCGCGGCAGATCTCCCACAGATCGCCCCGGGTGACCGGCGTGCCGGACGCGTATGCGCCGCTGTGCACGTGGATGTCGTCGACGACCCGCCGGGTCAGTTCGTCGATCTCGGACAGCAGGGCGAGGGCCAGGACACGGCGCAGCTCGCCGTCGTCGCCGCTGCCCCGGTCCTCGCCGCGAGGGATCCGGGCTCCGGCATTGTCCGTCATGCCGGAAGGTTAGCGCCGCCCGCCCTTTAGGCGGATGCCTTGCCTTGCACATATCCGAGGGGCTGCTGCCCAGGTGGGCTGTGCGCATGGTGGGCATCTGCACATTGTGCGGAGGCGGGCCGACGGCCGATTCTGAGCAGCAGTAGCCCTGTAGACGCCATGTTTCCTGGAGCGTGTCATGTTTCTCAGCGTCGCCACTGTCCTCGGTGAGTCGGCCCGCAGGTATCCCGACCGCGTCGCCGTGGTCGATTCGGACACCCGGCTCACCTACCAGGAGCTGTGGGCCCGGGCGCTGCGCTGCGCGGGCGCGCTGCGGGCCTCCGGGGTGCGTCCGGGCGACCGGGTGGCGGTGCTGCTGCCGAATTCGGCGGACTTCCTGTACGCGTACTACGGGGCGCTGGCCGCCGGGGCCACGGTGGTACCGGTGCACGGGCTGCTGGTGGCCGACGAGGTGGCGTACGTACTGCGGCACAGCGGCTCCGTCGCGCTGATCAGCGGTGGTCCGCTCTGGCCGGCGGCCGAGGAGGGGGCGCGTGCCGCGGGGGTACGGGCCGTGCGTGGTGTACCGAAGGACGGTGAACCGCTGCCCGCGCCGGAGCCTGCGGCGCCTGATGACATCGCGGTGGTGCTCTACACCAGCGGCACGACCGGGCGGCCGAAGGGTGCGCTGCTCACCCACTTCAACATTGTGATGAACGCGTCCGTGACCGCCCACGACCTGCTGGGGCTGACCGGCGACGACGTGGTCCTGGGCTGTCTGCCGCTGTTCCACAGTTATGGACAGACCTGCGCGATGAACGCGACGCTGCGGGCGGGGGCGACGCTCGTGCTCATGCCGCGGTTCAGCGGCACGGGCGCACTGGAGCTGCTGGCCGCCGAGGGCGTGAGCGTCTTCATGGGCGTGCCCACGATGTATCACGCACTCGTCGAGGCGGCGGCGGAACAGGACGCCACGGCGCGGGACGACGCCACGCGCCGTCTCACGCTGCGCTCGGCCGTCTCGGGCGGCGCCGCGCTCCCCGTCGCCGTGCTCGAACGCTTCGAGGAGACCTTCACGACGCAGGTCCTGGAGGGATACGGGCTGACCGAGACCTCCCCTGTCGCCACCTTCAACCAGCCGGCGCTCGGCCGACGCCCCGGCACGGTCGGCCACCCGGTCTGGGGCGTGGAGATCGGTCTCGCGGACGCGGCGGTCGAGGACGCCGTGGTGCTGCTGCCGGAGGGGGAGGTCGGCGAGGTCGTGGTGCGCGGGCACAACGTCTTCGCGGGATATCTCGACGATCCGGCGGCGACGGCGGCCGCCGTCGTCGACGGCTGGTTCCGCACCGGGGATCTCGGGGTGCGGGACGAGGACGGCTTCCTGAGCATCGTCGACCGGAAGAAGGACCTGGTCATCCGGGGCGGCTTCAACATCTATCCGCGCGAGGTCGAAGAGGTGCTCGTGCGCCATCCGGCGATCTCCGAGGTCGCGGTGATCGGTGTACCGGACGAGGCGCGCGGCGAGGAGGTCTGCGCGGTGGTCGTGCTGCGCTCGGATGCGGACGCGGCGACGGAGGAGGACCTGATCGCCTGGTCCCGGGACCGGCTCGGGCGGCACAAGTACCCGCGGATCGTGCGGTTCACCGAGACGCTGCCGCTCGGCCCGACCGGCAAGGTCCTCAAACGGGCACTGACGGCGACCTCTTCCTGAACCGCCGCCTCGCTCCCCCCTCGACCGCTCCTCTCCCGCCCCACCGCTCCTCCTCCCCCTGGTGCACCAGTCGGTCGGCCTGGTCGCCGATGCGGCACCGGGACCGGCGGCACCGGCGGTGCGCGGGGCGCGGTGCCGCCCCCGCGGGGCCCGGTCCGGGTCGACGCGGCCCCGGACCGGGCACGTATCGCATCACCGGTGCCGGTGGAGGTGCCACACCCCGACGGCTCCCTCACCCGTCATCCGTCCCGCTCGTCGACCGTCGCACTCGTCGGCTCCGCGCCGCAGAAGGGCTGAAGCCTCATGTCCGCCGTACCCCCTCCCCCGTCCGAGACGTCACCGCGGGTCAGCACGGTCCATGGGACGGTGCGCGGCACGCTGGAACAGGGTGTCGCCGTCTTCCGCGGCATCCCGTACGCGGCCGCGCCGGTCGGCGCCCGGCGTTTCCGTGCGCCGGAGCCGCCCGAGCCGTGGGAGGGGGTGCGCGACGCGGTGGCGTTCGGGCCGACCGCGCCCAAGCGGCCGTACGCCCCGCCGCTGGACCGGCTGCTGCCCGATCCCGACGTGGCGGGCGACGACTGCCTCAACCTCAATGTGTGGACGCCGTCCCCGGTCCGCTCGGGGCTGCCCGTTCTCGTCTGGATCCACGGCGGTTCGCTGCTGCACGGCTCGTCGGCCGTGCCGCTGTACGACGGGGCGGCGTTCGCCCGGGACGGCGTGGTCCTGGTGTCGGTCAACTACCGCCTGGGCATCGAGGGGTTCGGGGTGTTCCCGGACGCACCCGCCAACCGGGGGCTGCTCGATCAGCTCGCGGCGCTGGCCTGGGTGCGGGACAACATCGCGGCGTTCGGCGGCGATCCGGACCTGGTCACGGTGTGCGGCGAGTCGGCGGGAGCCATCAGTATCGCCGCGCTGCTCGCCGCGCCACGTGCGAAGGGACTGTTCCGGCGTGCGGTGCTGCAGAGCGGGGCGCCGGCCGCGCTGCCCCTGAACGACGCCGCCCGCCGCACCACGGAGCTGATCGCGAAGCGGCTGGGGGTCGGGGCGACGGCCGGGGCGCTGGCCGCGGTGGACCCGGAGCGGCTGCTGGCCGCGCAGACCGAGGTGACGTCCGGCGGCTCCCCGCTGACCGGCGGGAACTCCTTCCAGATCGTGGTGGACGGCGATCTGCTGCCCCGCGATCCGCTCAAAGCACTGCTGGACGGTGTCGCGGACGACGTCGATCTGCTGATGGGCGCCAACAGCGAGGAGTACCGGCTCTGGTTCGTGCCGAGCGGTCTGACGGAGGGACTGTCCAGGATCAGACTGCGACTGGCCCTGCTGAAGTTCAAGGTGCCGGGCGCCACGGCCCGTACGTACCGGGCGAACCGGCCCGGTGCCACGCCGGGTGAGCTGCTCGGCGCGCTCGCCACCGATCTGCTGCTGCGCGTCCCGTTGAACCGGGTGGCCGACGCCCGCGCCGGTGCTGCGGGGAGCACTCATCTCTACGAGTTCGGCTGGCCGTCGCCCGTACTGCGGCTCGGCGCCTGTCACGGGCTGGAGATCGGCTTCGTCTTCGACACGCTGGACCGGCCCGACGCGGTGGCTCTGGCCGGCGAGGACGCCCCGCAGGAGCTGGCCGACGCGATGCACGCGGCATGGGTACGGTTCGCCGCCTCCGGCGACCCCGGCTGGCCGGCCTGGGACGCGTCGCGCCCGGTGATGGGCTTCGGCCCCGGAGCCCCCACCGTGGTGCGCGCCCCGCGCGACGAGGAGCTGCGCGGCTGGGCACCGTACCGGAGGAACAGCTGACACCGGTCGGCAGGCCGCGGACGAAGGCGTGACCGGCGGCCCCCGGCCCGGCGGCCGGGGGTCCTCCCGGACCTCAGCCCTTGTTCTGCGCCGCCCAGAACTCGTCGAACGTGAGCAGCCCGTCGCCGTTGGCGTCGTGCGAGTTGATGACCGCCTGGGCCACCGGCTCGGTGACATAGGGGTCGCCGAGCTGAGCCATCACGCTCTTGTACTCGGCGGCCGATATCAGTCCGTCGCCGTTCAGATCGAACCGCTCGAATGCCTTGCGTGCCGACTCGATGTCCGCCACAGTTCCGCTCCTTCGTCATGCCTCGCCGATGCCTGGCCAGAGCCTGACCAGTGTCTGATTGACGGGGGCCAGATTAACGGGCGTGACGGATGGCGGTCGCGGCGGCCGGTCGTCGATCATGGGTGGGGTGCCCGTCGTCCGGCGGGCCGCGAGCCGGACGGGGAGAGCGGGACGCCGATGGACGACGCACTGGCACGGATTCTGGCGGCCGCCGCGAGCGGGCGGTTTCCCCCGCCGGACGGGGCGACCACGGTGGTGGGGCAGCCCGGCGACCGGGACGCGGGGGTGCTGGCGTTCACCGCGCACTCGGTGGTGTTCACCGACGAGGACCCCCGGTGGGTACGGGCCGCGCTGGACGCCACCCCGGGAGACCCGCTCGCCGCGACGATGAATCCGCACTTCCTGTGCGCGCTGCTGGCCCGGAGCGGCCGGCACATGAACACCATCGATCTGCTGACGGTCGCGGACGCGCTGCCGGGCGAGCCGGAGATCGCGCTGCGGGAGATCGTGGACCCGGAGCATCCTCGGGTGGCGCGGGCCATGAAGTACCGCGACGAGGTGCGGGTCTGGTCCGCCGACGGCGGTGTGGTGATCCTCGGCCGGGGAGTCGCGGGGCGCTGGGAGACGGCGGTCGAGGTGGCCGAGGAGGCGCGTGGCCGGCGGCTGGGCGAGCGGCTGGCGCGGGCGGCCCGTCATCTGGTGCCGGACTCGGTGGTCTGGGCGCAGCAGTCGCCGGGGAACGCCCGCAGTGTGCGGACGTTCCAGGCGGCGGGCTACCGGCCGGTGGGCTCGGAGGCCCTGTTGGTCGCGGAGTGAGTGCTCGGCGGATCAGCTGCGCCACGGCTTGTAGTGCGGGTTGTCGACGCACTTGTTCATGATCTCGGTCTTCGTCGCCGGGTCGATCGGGCACGCCCCGACGATGAACTTCCGGTCGACGCCGCCGGGGAAGGCGACCTCCACCTGGTCGGCGTACTTGTGGGTGTCGCCGATCGTCTTGTTCACGTCGATCCCACCGGGAGCGTCGATGTAGTAGTTGAACTCGCTCTTCCACCGCTTGTACAGGTCGTGGTCGTAGGTGGTGGAGACGAACGGCGAGGCTTGGTTGACCAGAACGTACTTTTCCAGGTCGTACTGGCCGTAGTTGATGTCCCTGGCGTGGAAGCCCTCGTCGAAGACGGTCACCGGGCCCCGGCCGTCCGCCCGGTAGAGCTGGCGGCAGTTGTCCCGCCAGGAGGGCTTCGGGGTGACCCGGTCGAGGTCCACCGGGTCGGCGGCGGCGAAGAGGTGGTCGGCGACGACCGGGCAGCCACCGGGCTTGAACGCGGCGGCCGCGGGAGCGGCGGCGGGAGCAACCTCGGTGGCGGCGGGGGCGGCCTCGGTGGCGGCGGCCGGGACGAGTACGGCGGAGAAGGAAAGAACGGCAAGTGCGGCCCGGCGCCGCAGGCGAGAAGTGATCATCATGATGATCACTGTCCCGGCAGTGCGACGCCGCGCCGAGGAGTGTCACCCCAAAGCGAGCGTGTCCGGCGGCGTGTTGACGCCGGACCGTCAGCGGAAGACGCCGGTGTGGCCGAGCGAGTAGCGGCCCGGCTGCGGGTAGACCGCGAGGCCGTGCGGGCCGCTGTCCACCGGGATCCGGGCGAGCTGCCTGCCACTGGCGGTGTCGATCGCGTACACCTCGGAGTCGTAACGCCCGCTCAGCCAGAGGACCTTGCCGTCGGCCGAGACTCCGCCCATGTCGGGGCTTCCGCCGCCCGGCAGACGCCACTTCTTCACCAGTTTGCGCTGTCCGAAGTCGAAGACCGAGATGGAGCCCTCGCCGCGGTTGGAGACGTACATCTCCTTGGAGTCGCGGCTGACGTAGAGGCCGTGGGCGCCCTTGCCGGTGGGCAGCAGCTTCGGGGTGGTGAACCTCTTCCCGTCCAGCACCCACACCCCGTTGGCGATCATGTCCGCGATGTAGAACGTGCCGCCGTCGGGCGACAGCTTCACGTCCTGCGGCATCGCGCCCTTGTACGGCAGCTTCTGGTGGCCGACGACCTTCATCCTCGCCGTGTCGACCTTGAGGAGTTCGCCGGAGAACTCGCAGGAGACGATGAAGTACCGGCCGTCCATGGAGAAGTCGGCGTGGTTGACGCCCGCGCAGTCGACCGGGACGGTCTTGGCCGTCTTCATGGTGCGGGCGTCGCGGAAGACCAGTTGACGGTCCATCGAGGCCATCACCACGGCGTATTTGCCGTCCGGGGTGAAGTAGAGGTTGTACGGGTCGGAGACGGGCACCGTGCGGCCCACCTTGCCGGTGGCGGGATCGATGGCCGTGAGGCTGTCGCCGATGTCGTTATTGACCCAGAGGGTCTTCAGGTCCCAGGACGGGACGACGTGCTGCGGCTGGCGGCCGACCTTGATGGTCCTGATGACCTTGTACGTCGCCGGGTCGATCACCGACACCGTGTCGGAGTTGGTGTTGGGGACGTACACCCGGGACGGGAAGTCCTTGACGACCGGGGAGAGCTTTCCCGGCCGGTCGGCCGCGTAGACGTCCTTGGCGTCGAGCACCGGCGGCATGCCGGGCAGCCCCGGCGGTACGGGCGGGGCGGCGCGTTCCGTTTCGCCGGTCGGTGCGGCGGTCTCACTGCCGACGGCTTCTCCGCTCCCCTTCCCGGCGGGGGAGCCGCAGCCGGTGAGTACGGCGAGGAGGACGCCCCCGAGCAGGGCCGCGGTGTGCTTGGTGAAGGGAGGCATCAGGTCAGCAGCTCCGTGGTCGTCACCGCGCGCAGTTGGCGGCGGTCGATTTCGGTGAGGAGGAGAGGCAGGGCGGCGACCGTGTCCGCGTAGCCGAAATGCAGGCTCACCACCGATCCGTTGCGGATCTCCCCGGCCACCTTGCGGGTGACGGCCGCGGCGCCGGGAGAGGTGAAGTCGAGGGAGTCCACGTCGTACGAGAGGACGTGCGGGTAGCCCGCGCGGGCGGCGAGCCGCTGGACGAGAGGGGTGGCGTACCGGGTGCGCGAGGGGCGGAACCAGGTGCCGATGGAGCCGGTGAGCCGGCGCAGCCGCTGGGCGCAGCCGGTGATCTCCGCGTACGCCTCGGCCTCGCCCATGGAGGAGATGTCGAGGTGACGCTGGGTGTGGTTGCCGAGGTCATGGCCGCCGTCGAGGATGCGACGGGCCATCTCGGGGTGTTCGTCGAGCCAGCTGCCGACGGCGAGGACGGTGATCCGGGCGTGGGCCCGTTCGGCCTCGGCCAGGACGGTCCGGGCGATGGCGGGGTCGCCCTGGCCGTGGAAGGTGAGGGCGACGCGGCCGCGATCGCGGGGGCCGTGCTCGATCTGGACCGGCTGCCCGGGAAAGCGGTGCGGGGCGGGCGCGGAGTGCGGGGCCGGGGCCCCGGTGGTCGCGGAGTCCTTCTTCGGGCTCGCCGCGGCCGTGGCGGTCCTGGCCGATGTACCGGCGGCATCGCTGCGGTCCGCGCATCCGGCGGTGAGGGCGCCGGCCAGAACGGCTCCTGCTCCCGCGCACAGGGCGCTGCGGCGGTGCACCGGTGCGTCGGAGGCGTTCATGCGCAGAACAATAGGTGCGAAATGGACAGAAATTAATAATGAAGACTTGTGGGCGCCGCGAATGAATCACTCAATCAATCCCATAAATATTCATGGTTTTCCAGGCAAGTGACCCAAAACACCTGCGATTCATGCGAGAGATACACCATTAACTACATAATTACCCTATTTGCACCTTTGGCGGAGAGGTCGCCCGTCTGCCATAGTCGGTGACACGACCGCATCGACCCGAGCCCGGTCGTCACAAGCGGCCGTGAACACACCCCCCATGTCACGGCCCCCGCACAGCAGCCCCCGAAGCGCCCCACCACGGCGGACCGGGGGCTTCTGTGTGTCCTGGGCAGGCACCGCCGCGATCAGCGGTCAGAGGTCCGCATCTCGAACCAGGTCGTCTTGCCGCGCGGCAGCAGATCCACGCCCCACCGGTCGGAGAGCTTGTCGACGAGGAAGAGCCCCCGCCCACTGATATCCATCTCCCGGACGGGCATCAGGCACGGCAGTCCGCGCGAGGGGTCGCGCACCTCGATCCTGATCCAGCCGCGGCGGCGCAGCATCCGCAGCCCGAAGACCCGGGCGCCGGTGTGCCGCACGGCGTTGCCGACGAGCTCGGAGACGAGCAGCACGGCGTATTCGCCGGTCTGCGGGGAGAGTCCCCACTGACGCTGCACCACACACGAAGTCAGCCGCCGAGCGGTGGCCGCGGACTCCGGGCGGGAGGGCAGCCGCACTTCACCCTCCGCCGGACTTCCGAACAACTCCAGCGCCTTGAATGCCCGTTCGTCCTCGACGGTCGGCATCCAGCGCGCCGCTGTCGCACCACTGTGCGGTCGCGGCTGTTCCACACCCTCCAGGCCCGCCATGCACACCATCATGGCCGCAAGAGGGGCGCTCCGGGGCCG
Organism: Streptomyces sp. NPDC015032; assembly: GCF_043080425.1. Lineage (NCBI taxonomy): Bacteria > Bacillati > Actinomycetota > Actinomycetes > Kitasatosporales > Streptomycetaceae > Streptomyces > Streptomyces sp. NPDC015032. Next base: position 13,868 of record NZ_JBIBVN010000044.1, read on the forward strand.
TTCCACGGGAATCCGCACCCCGGAATGCGCTCTCCCCCAGAGGCCGACAGGCATATGCCACTGGCAGAATGCAGCTTCAAACGCCCGTGCTGACCTGCATGAATACCGCATGCGGACGGGATTGCCCGCTCCCCCGGAGAGCGGGACCTCAAGGCTCTCCCAAGGTCCCGCCGATCCGCCCGCACGGATGAACCCGCGTCAGCCCGGCCCCAACTGACTGCCGGTCAGAGGAACTTGGCCTTGCCCGGACCCTCTTCCACGAAGCTGCGCATGCCGCGCTCCCGGTCCTCGGTGGCGAAGAGACCTGCGAACCAGTTCCGCTCGATCGTGAGCCCGGTGTCGATGTCCGTCTCCAGGCCGGCGTCGACGGATTCCTTGGCGGCACGCAGCGCGAGGGCCGGCCCCTTCGCCAGCCCGGCGGCCCAGGCATGCGCCTGCTCGTACACCTCGGCGGCGGGCACCACCCGGTCCACCAGACCGATCGTCAGGGCCTCCTCGGCCTTCACATGGCGGCCGGTGAAGATCAGGTCCTTGGCCCGGGACGGGCCGATCAGCCGGGCGAGGCGCTGAGTGCCGCCCGCGCCGGGGATCAGCCCGAGCAGGATCTCGGGCTGGCCCAGCCTGGCGTTGTCGGCGGCGATCCGGAAGTCGGCACAGAGCGCCAGCTCGCAGCCGCCGCCCAGCGCGTAGCCGGTGACTGCGGCGACGACGGGCTTGGGGATCCGGGCCACGGCGGTGAAGGAGTCCTGCAGCGCCCTGGACCGTACGACCATCGCCGTGTGGTCCATCGCCTGCATCTCCTTGATGTCCGCGCCCGCCGCGAACACCTTCTCGCCGCCGTAGAGAACCACGGCACGCACGTCATCGCGCCGGGTGGCCTCCTCGGCGAGTTCGCGCAGCCGGTCCTGGGTGGCGACATCCAGGGCGTTCATGGGCGGACGGTCCAGCAGGATCGTGCCGACGCCGTCGGTCACTTCGAGGGTTACGGTCATGAGAGGCAGGTTAACCGGCGCTAACGACGGCGGGCCCGGTGCTGTTGGTCACAGCACCGGGCCCGCTCGTGTTCGGTTGCGACGGGAGCTACTTGGTCCACTCCGACCAGGACATGTTCCAGCCGTTGAGGCCGTTGTCCGGCTGGATCGTCCTGTCCTTCGAGTTCTTCACGACCACGAGGTCGCCGAGGAGCGAGTTGTCGAAGAACCAGGCACCCGAGGTCTTCTTGCTCCAGCCGCCGCGCACGTCCTGCAGGCCGACGCAGCCATGGCTGGTGTTCGCCGAGCCGAAGACGCCGGAGCCGCCCCAGTAGTTGCCGTGGATGAAGGTGCCCGAGGTGGACAGGCGCATCGCGTGCGGCACGTCCTTGATGTCGTACTCGCCGCCGAAGCCCACGGTGTCACCGTTCATCCGGGTCACCTTGAGCTTCTCGCTGATGACCATCTGACCGTTGTACGTGGTGGTCGCCGGGGCGCCCGCGGAGATCGGGATGTCCCTGATCTGCTTGCCGTCGCGGACGACCGTCATCCGGTGCGTGCTCGCGTCGACGGTGCTGATCTGCTTGCGGCCGATGGTGAAGGAGATCGTCTTGGACTGCTTGCCGTAGACGCCCGGGCGCCCCTCGACGCCGTCGAGGTTGAGCTTCACGGTCACCTTGGTGCCCGCCGCCCAGTACTCCTCGGGGCGGAAGTCGAGGCGGTCGTTGCCGAACCAGTGGCCCTCGATCGGAATGGAGGGCTCGGCGGTCACCTCGATGGCCTTCTCGACCGCCGCCGGGTCGGTGATGCCGCGGGTGAAGTGGATCGAGACCGGCATGCCGACGCCGACCGTGGAACCGTCCTCCGGGGTGTACTGCCCGACGAAGGTGTTCTGCGGGACCAGCGTGGTGAAGCTGGTGTCCTTGGCCGACTCACGGCCCTTCGCGTCCTTGGCCACCGCGTGGACCGTGTACTTGGTCGCCGCGGCCAGATGCTGGTCCGGCGTCCAGCTCGCGCCGTCCGCCGCGATCCGGCCCTCGACCTCGGCACCCTTGGGGCCGGCGACCTTGACCGTCGTGAGCTTCCCCTGCTCGGCGGAGATCTTCAGCGCCCCGCTGGTGGCGACGGAATCGGCCCCGTCCTTCGGCGCGACGGTCACCACGGCCTGCGAGGCGGTGGTGTCGTCGGCCTTCGCCCCGCCCTTGCCGTCCTTGCCCGCGCCGTCTCCCCCGCCGCACGCCGTCACCAGCAACAGCAGCGCACCCACTACCAGAGCCAGCGGTCCGGTGGCCCTACGTCCACGCCGCCCGCTGTCCGCCCCGGCCGACGCCCCCGATATCGGCTGCCCGTTCAATGTGCTCGTCTCCCCTCGCACGGCCTGGCCCAGCCAAGCCACTGGGGGCCCTCGGGCCCCCGCCCCCGCGCGCTGCACCTGCGCGCTCAGCGAAAGATAATCACACCGGCCACGAGGAAAAGACCCCGCGGTATGTCACCGTTCAGTCCCAACTCTTCCCGGGACTTCTCCGAGCGGCACGGGCACGGGTGCGGCGGCGCCGGGCGAGGGCCTGTCCGTTGCGGGTGTGCCGGACCGGCCCGGGTGATCCGACGGGGCGTCAGCGGAGGGCGGAGCCGGCGCCGGTGCAGCCGCTCAGGAGGGCCGGCACGGTGAGTAGTCCTGCCCATGTCCGCACGGCGGCCGGGTTCGCCACCGCCCTCTTCGCTACGTGGTTCACGACCCCCCAACGACGGGGGCCGACCGGGGGAAACGTGAGTCCGGGCGCCGGTGCGGGCAGAACAGGGGGAGGACCACGCTCGGGGAGCCGCGGCCGGGACGCCGTGCGCCCCTCTTCGGTCGTAGGGTCAGCCGAGGATGCCCCGGTCGTAGCCGATCGCGACGGCGGCGGCCCGGTCCTTGGCGCCCAGCTTGGCGAAGACATGGGTGAGGTGGGTCTTCACGGTGGCCTCGCTGATGAACAGTTCGGCGGCTATCCCACGGTTCGAGGTGCCCTTCGCGACGAGTTCGAGCACCTCGCGCTCCCGGGCCGACAGCGACTCGTTGCCCGGGGCCTCCGGGGTGCGCACCCGTGAGATGAGGCGGGAGGCGACGGCGGGCGAGAGCACGGTGCGGCCGTCGGCGGCGGCGCGGACGGCGGCGAACAGCTCGTCGCGCGGCGCGTCCTTGAGCAGATAGCCGGTCGCACCGGCCTCGATCGCGGGGAGGGTGTCGGAGTCGGTGTCGTACGTGGTGAGGACGAGCACCTTGGACCGGTCACCGCGCCGGGTCAGTTCGGCGATGGCGGCCACTCCGCCGCCGCCCGGCATCCGCAGATCCATCAGGACGACATCGGGGTCGAGCCGGGCCACGAGACCGACCCCCGCCACCCCGTCCGGCGCTTCCCCGAGGACCCGGAAGCCCGGGTCGGACTCGAACATGCCGCGCAGACCGTCCCGTACGACGGGGTGGTCGTCGACGACGACGAGCGTGATGACGCGTGCGGAATCCTCAGCCATGGCAGGCCAACCGTACTGGTCATCCGCTGTTCCGGACCAGGGGCACCCGGGCGCCGACCGCCGTTCCGCCGCCCGGCTCCGCCTCCACCTCGACGGTGCCCGCGATCCGTTCGGCGCGGGCCCGCATGCCGCCGAGCCCGAAACCGCCCGCGCGGCTGCGCGGCGGCAGGGCGACCGGGTCGAAGCCGCAGCCGTCGTCCCGTACGTCCAGGGCGAGTTCGTCGCCCATGAAGGACAACGTGACACCGACCCGTGAGGCCCCGGCATGGCGGCCGACGTTGGCGAGGGCCTCCTCGGCGATGCGGAGCAGGGTGGCCGCTATCTCGTCGTGGACCGGCTCGACGGTACCGGTGACGGTGAACTCGGCCCGGACCTCGTGGCGTTCCGCCCAGCCGGCGACCGTCTTCTTCAGCGCACCCGGCAGATCGTCGTGCTCCAGGGCGATGGGGACCAGGTCGTGCACCGAGCGGCGCGCCTCGCCCAGGCTGTGGCGGGCGAGGGCGGCGGCCCGGTCGAGGTGCTGCCGGGCCAGGGCCGGGTCGGTGCCGGCGACCGAGGTCACCACCTGGAGCTGGGCGATGATGCCGGTCAGGCCCTGCGCGAGGGTGTCGTGGATCTCGGCGGCGAGCCTGCGCCGCTCGTCGGCGACGCCCGCTTCGCGGGCCTGGACGAGGAGCTGGGCGTGCAGGCCCGCGTTCTCCGCGAGGGCCTGTTCGAGGCGGGCGTTGGCGGACTCCAGTTCGGCGATGGTGTCGACCTGAGTACGGGCGTGATCGGCCTCCCGGACGCCGATCTGGGCGAACACCATGGTGAGGGTGGCGTGCAGGGCGAAGAGGACACCGAAGGCGACCCAGTTCATGAGGTCGGCCGGCGGAAGGCCACTGCCGGACTGCGAGCCCGCCATGACGACGGCGGTGACCAGCAGCCCGGCGCGCATGGCCCGTTGCGGAAGCAGCCGGCCGGCGTCGAAGTAGCCGAGCACCGCGAACATGGAGAAGAACGGGTTGCACGAGGTCAGTACGGCGGCGAGCAACGTCCGGGCGACGAAGTAGAACTGCGCCGCCCGCGACTTCGGGGGAACACCCGGCTCGACCCACCCCCACCAGAGCTGGAGGACGAGCACCACCGGGACCAGCACCGCGGTGACGTACACATCCGAGCGGGACATGATGAGGTGGGCGGTCACCACCGAGACCACGCTGCCCAGGCCGAGCAGACCGTACGGCCCGTACCGGAAGAACCGATCCCACCACTGCGCGGCCGTCGTCGCTCCGGTGGTGGATGCCTGTGCCGTGTCCGTCGTGCCCTCCGTCGTCATGAGTGGAGTCTCCCCCCAGGCGGGTCTCACTCCCACCGGAACAGACGAGTCGCCAGCAGGGTCGCCAGGGCCGTCCACACGGCCATCACGCCCAGCTGGGTCCAGCCGGGCCAGCCGCCGGAGGCCGCCCGGTCCAGCGCCTGGGAGGCCGCGCCGAACGGGGTGACCTCGACGATGCGCCGGAGGGTGTCGGGCATGGACTGCACCGGGATCCAGACCCCGGCGCTGAACATCATCACCAGGTTGACGACCGAGCTGATCGCGGCGGAGGCCTTGGTGGTGCGGGAGAGCGCGCAGAGCAGTGCGCCGAGGACGAGGACGCTCGCCGTCGACAGGAGCAGCGCCAGGACGTAGCCGAAGGGCTGTCCGGGCAGTGCGACGCCGAAGGCGATCCGGCCGACGGCCATCACCAGCGCGGCGGAGCCGAGGGCCGCGCCGCCGTGCAGCGCGATCTGCGCGGTGAGCAGGGCGGACGGCGGCACCGGAGTGGTCGACATGCGGCGCAGGATGCCGCGCTCGCGGTAGCTGGTGAGGACGGGCGGCATGGCCTGCAGTCCGGCCATGATCATGGCGAGCAGCACTGCCACCGGTACGTACAGATCGATGACCCGGCGGCCGCCGAGCGCGTCATCGGGGTCCCGGAAGGAGGGGATCAGGCCGAGGATCGTCATCAGCGCGGTGGGGAAGACGAGGATCCAGAACAGGCTGGCGGGTTCGCGGAGGAAGAGCCGGGTCTCGGTCCTGAGCACCGCCGCCCATGGAGTGGATGCGTCCATCGCCTTGGCCGGGTTCGCGGTGGTCATCTCAGGCTGCCTGTTCTGTGAGGTCGAGGAAGGCGTCGTCGAGCGTCGCCTCGGTGATGCGGAGCTGGTGTGCGGTGATGCGGTGGCGGGCCAGCAGCGAGATCACCGCGTTGACCGTCTCGTCGGTGCCGTGGATGACGATCCGGCCGTCGTTCTGTTCGACGGAGGCCGTCCCGGGCAGCAGGCCCAGCTCGGTTTCGTCGATCGGCCGGGAAGGCGTGAAGGAGATGACCGTGGAACTGTCGGCCCTGCCGATCAGGCCGGACGGGGTGTCGAGGGCGACGACCCTGCCCTTGTCGATCACGGCGACACGGTCGCAGAGCCGCCTGGCCTCTTCCATGAAGTGGGTGACCAGAAGGACCGTCACACCGCTGTCGCGTACGTCCTCGATCAGCTTCCAGGTGTCCCGGCGGGCCCGCGGGTCCAGACCGGTGGTCAACTCGTCGAGGACCACGACCCGGGGATTGCCGACGAGGGCGAGGGCGATGGACAGCCGCTGCTTCTGACCGCCGGACAGCTTGGCGAACCGGGTGCCGTACGTGGTGTGCAGACCGAGCCGTTCGGCCAGCGCGCGCCAGTCGGCCGGGTCCGGGTAGAAGGCGCTGTACAGCTCCAGCGCCTCGGCCACGGTGAGCTTGGGCTGGAGTTCGCTCTGCTGGAGCTGGGCGCCGAGCAGCCGGGTCACCCGGTCGTGGTCGGCGACGGGATCGAGACCGGCCACCCGGACCGTACCGGCGTCGGGGACCCGCAGCCCCTCGATGCACTCGACGGTGGTGGTCTTGCCCGCCCCGTTGGGGCCGAGGATCCCGAAGATCTCCCCCTCGTCGACGGTGAAGCTCACTCCGTCCACCGCGAGGCGCCCGGCGTAGGCCTTGCGCACCGCGTTCACTTCGATGATTGCCATGCCTACGAGAATCGTGGCGGAGGATCCGGCGCACCATCGTCCATCGCGCTCGAAGCGGCATCGTCCGATCGGTTGATACGGGGTACGACCAGCGGGCTCCGGCACCGCCGGACGGCCGAAAAACCACATGAGCAATGTCAGTGGTGAACCGTAGGCTCGCCTGTGATGCCCGAAGAACATGCAGAGCCCAAGGAACGGTCCGCCGTACGCTCGCTGTCGCGGCTGTGGCCCTATGTGAAGCCGGTGCGGCACCGCATGTTCGGCGCCGCGCTGGTCGCGATAGTCGCCTCCTGCATCGGCCTGGTGATCCCTCTCGTACTGAAGTGGATCGTCGACGGCCCGGTGGCGGACCGCGACCCGGGGGGTGTCTGGCTGGGTGCGCTGTACCTCCTGCTGCTGGGCATCGCCGAGGCCGTGCTCTTCGGGATACGCCGATGGCTGGTGGCCCGTCCGCTGGCGGGGGTCGAGGCGGCGATGCGGGCGGACCTGTACCGGCATCTGCAGCGGCTGCCGGTGGCGTTCCACGATCGCTGGCCGTCGGGGCAGTTGCTGTCGCGCGGGACCACGGACCTGATGCTGCTGCGCATGTTCCTGGCCTTTCCGCTGACGTTCCTGTTGGTCAACGGCACGACGATCCTGGTCGGTTTCATCATTCTGCTGATGCAGCAGTGGACGCTGGGGCTGGTGCTGCTCGCCCCGGTGGTGCCCCTGGTGATGGTCTGCTCGGTCTTCGAGACGAAGTACTCGGTCGTGGCGCGCACCGCGCAGGACCAGGTCGGTGATCTGACGACGGTCGTCGAGGAGAGCGTGCTCGGCATCCGCATCATCAAGGGCTTCGGCCGGCACCGCAGCCAGGCCCTCGCGTTCCGTGCCCTCTCGCAGCGGCTGCGCGGCACCGAGCTGGGCAAGGCGCGCCTCCTCGCTGGCATCTGGGCCGTCATCACAACGGTCCCCGAGCTGGCCATCGGGGCGGCGCTGGTCCTCGGCACGGTCCAGGTCGCGGACGGCGGGCTCTCGGCGGGCACCCTGGTCGCCTTCCTCTCGACGGCGCTCGCGCTGCGGTGGCCGATCGAGTCGATCGGCTTCCTGCTGGCGATGAGCCAGGAGTCGGCGACCGCGACCGAGCGGTTCTTCGAGGTGATGGACGTGGCCGAGGAGGAGGACGACACCGCCGCCGCAGACGGCCGCGCGCCGAAGGACACGGGCGGCCAGGGCGAAATGGTGTTCGAGGGCGTGGAGTTCCGCTACCCCGACGCGGCGCCCGGCTCCGTACCCGTACTCTCCCGGATCGATCTGCGCATCCGCCCCGGCGAGACGATGGCCCTGGTCGGGGCCACGGGTTCCGGGAAGACCACGCTCACCGCCCTCGTGCCGCGGCTGCACGAGGCCACCGGCGGGCGGATCACGCTGGACGGCAAGGACATCACGGCCATGCCCCGGGAGGAGCTGCGCACGCTGGTGTCCGTGGCCTTCGAGGAGCCGACGCTCTTCTCGGCGACCGTCGGGGAGAACGTGCTGATGGGTGCCGAGGGCGCCGGGGAGGACGAGCTGCGGCGGGCGCTCGCGGTCGCGCAGGCCGACTTCGTGTACGACCTGCCCGAGGGCATCGGCACCCAGGTCGGCGAGCAGGGGCTCAGCCTCTCCGGCGGTCAGCGGCAGCGGCTGGCGCTGGCCCGTGCCGTGGTCGGCCGGCCCCGCTTCCTGGTGCTCGACGACCCGCTCTCCGCCCTGGATGTGCATACGGAGGCCCTGGTGGAGGCCGCGCTGCGGCAGGTGCTGGAGGAGACGACGGCGATCGTGGTCGCGCACCGGCCGTCCACCGTGATGCTCGCGGACCGGGTGGCGCTGCTCTCCGAGGGGCGGATCACCGCGGTCGGCACCCATCAGGAACTGCTGCGCGGAAACGCGGAGTACGCCTGGCTGATGTCGGGCGCCGACGGCGCGCAGGACGGCGCCTGTGCCGTGGACACCTTCCCCGACCCGTCCGGCGAGGACCGCCTCGTGCCGGACGTCCCTGCCGAGAAGGGCCGCACCCGATGACCAGTACGACGACGACCGGGCCCTTCGACCGGCGGCGCGACGCACGGAAGAAGCCCGGGGACGCGTCTTCCTCCGACGGTTCCGGGGACCGGTTCGACCGGGACGACCTGCCCACGCCCCGTGGTGCGACCCGTGCTCTGCTGATGTCGCTGCTGCGGCCGCACCGGGGCCGGGTGCTGGTGTCGGCGCTGTTGCTGCTGGTCCAGCAGGCGGCGGTACAGGCGGGCCCGCTGCTCGTCGCGTACGCCATCGACAGCGGGGTGCCCGCCTTCCGGGACAAGGACTACGGGCCGCTGATCGCGGTGGCCGTGGGGTACGCGCTGTGCTCGGCGACCGCCGGGGCCATGCAGTACGCGTTCATCATCGCCTCCGCCCGGATCAACCAGGACGTGCTGCTCGATCTGCGCGGGCGGATCTTCCGCCACGCACAGGCCCTGAGCGTGGACTTCCACGAGCGTTACACCTCGGGCAGGCTGATCTCCCGTTCCACCACGGATGTGGAGTCGCTGCGGGAACTGCTCAGCGAAGGTCTGCAGGAACTGATCGGCGTCATCCTGTCGTTCGTCTCCATCTCGCTGATGCTGCTCTGGCTGGACTTCGGGCTGGGCGCGGTGGCGGTGCTCTCCTTCGTTCCCCTGTATCTGCTGGTACGGCTCTACCAGCAGCGGGCCGGAGTGCTCTACGCGGCACGGTCGACGGCGATCGCCGCGGTCATCGTGAAGTTCGCCGAGTCGATGAACGGCATCCGCCCCGTCCAGGCCTTCCGCCGCGAGCGCACCAACGACGCGCACTTCGAGGGCCTCAACAACGCCCACCGGCAGGCGAACGGCAGCGCGACGCTGGAGATGGCGCGCTATGTCGTCGGCTCCCGGCTGGTCGCCAACACGGCGGTCGCCGGGATCGTGCTGTGGGGTGCGTACCGCGTGGCGTCGGGCACCCTGGCGCTCGGTGTGCTGGCCGCGGCCGTGCTCTATCTGCGCCGTCTCTACGACCCGATCGACCGGCTCGGCATGTTCCTCAACTCCTACCAGTCGGCCGCCGCTTCACTGGAGAAGATCGCGGGTCTGCTGGCCCAGGCCCCTTCCGTCCCCGAGCCGTCGGAGCCGCGGGAGCTGCCCGCGCTCGCGGGTGAGCACCCGGGCCGCGAGGTCGTCTTCGATTCGGTACGTTTCGCCTACCGCACGGGCGGCGAGGTGCTGCCGCGCTTCGACCTGACGGTGCCGGCCGGCCAGACCGTGGCCGTGGTCGGTTCGACGGGCGCGGGCAAGTCGACGCTCGCCAGGCTGCTGGCCCGCTTCTACGACCCGACGGACGGCCGGGTGCTGCTGGACGGCACGGACCTGCGGGACCTGGCCGTGCCCGAACTGCGGCGGGGTGTGGTGATGGTGACCCAGGAGGCGTTCCTGTTCTCCGGGACGGTCGCCGAGAACATCGCGCTCGGCAGCCCGGACGCCACCCGCGAGGAGATCGAGCAGGCCGCCAAGGCGATCGGCGCGCACGACTTCATCGCCGGTCTGCCCGAGGGGTACGACACGGACGTACGCAAGCGGGGCGGCCGGATCTCGGCCGGTCAGCGCCAACTGGTCGGGTTCGCCCGGGCCCTGCTGGCGAACCCGTCGGTGCTGATCCTCGACGAGGCGACGAGTTCCCTGGACATTCCCGGCGAACGGGCGGTGCAGCGGGCCATGGACACGGTGCTGCACGGCCGCACCGCGGTGGTGATCGCCCACCGCCTGTCGACGGTGGAGATCGCGGACCGGGTCCTGGTGATGGAGCACGGCCGCATCGTGGAGGACGGCGCCCCGGCCGAACTCATCGGCGGCACGGGCAGGTTCGCGGGGCTGCACCGGGCGTGGCGGGAGAGCCTGACGTGAGCGGGCCTTCGGCGGGCGGTACGGGCAGACGCGGCGCGGGGAAGCGGTCGAACGGCGCGGGGTACGCCACCTTCATCTCCGAGGACGCCCGGATCGCCTGCGGCGGGCGATGAACCACCGCCCGGCCCTGCCCGATCACGTCTCTCGTGCTGCTGATCGTGATCCCGGTCGTCCGCCTGATCGCATCTCCATGCTCACCGAGCCGGCCGAAGAGCCCCTGGTAGGGTCCGCGGCGAGCATCGACAACACGATGGAGATGGTTCATGAGGCTGCTCCCGCTGTTTCTCCGACGGCCGATCGAGGCGGTGTACGAGCGCCGACTGGCCACCACCCTGGCGGGGCTGCCACGCCCGCGGCACGTCGGGATCATGCTCGACGGCAATCGGCGCTGGGCCCGGCAGGCGGGTCACACGGACGTCCGGGAGGGGTACCGGGCGGGCGGCGCCAAGACAACCGAGTTCCTGGGCTGGTGCACTGCCGACGGAATCGAGCACGTGACCCTCTTCATGCTCTCCGACGACAACCTCGGGCGCCCCGCCGAGCAGCTCGGCCCGCTGATCGAGATCATTGAAGAGACCGTCCGGGACATCACGGCCGCAGGCCGCCCCTGGGAGGTCCAGGTGATCGGCTCGCTCGACATGCTGCCCGGTACCAGTGCCCAAGTGCTCAAGGAGGCCGCCGCCGCGACCACCGGGCGCGGCGGGCTCAAGGTGGACGTCGCGGTCGGCTACGGCGGCCGACGGGAGATCGTCGATGCGGTGAAGAGCGCCTTCGAGGAACACATGGCTGCCGGTGGCGACCCTGCCGAACTGGTCGAACGGTTCGAGATCGAGGACATTTCCCGGCATCTGTACTCGCCGACGGCCGACCACACCGACTTCATCATCCGGACCTCCGGAGAACAGCGGCTGTCCGGCTTCCTTCTCTGGCAGTCCGCGTACGCCGAGATGCACTGGGTGGACTGCTACTGGCCGGCGTTCCGTCACGTGGACTTCCTGCGCGCACTTCGCTCGTACGCGCATCGTGAGCGGCGATTCGGCAAATGACCCGCCACGCCCCCTGGCCGATTCCAGGGGGCGGCGGGACTTTCGTCGTGTCCGGGATCAGTACGCGCGAAACCGGGCGGTCAGACGGTGCCGAAGTCTCCGGCCTTGACGCCCGCCACGAACGAGGCGAACGCGTTGGCGGAGGCGTTCAGCACCGGGCCGCACGGGTTCTTCGAGTCGCGGACGGGGACCGCGCCGAACGGGGCGGCGAGGTTGGCGGCGACCTCGATGCACTGGCCGCCGTTGCCGCTGTAGGAGGACGTGAACCAACGGGGGGATTCGGTAGTCACGGGATGCCCTTTCGTACCTGCTCGATCATGGCCACGGATGCCGCCTGGGAGAGCGCCTCGGCCTGTAGCTGATGGTAGGCCGTCAGTATCGGCAGCACGAACGTACTTTCCCGTTCGAGATGGCCGCGGTGAGTGGACTCGGCGTAGGACATCAGCGAACGGTCCGGCATGGTGAGCACGGTGATGGGCAGGCTGAACGGTCTGCGTTCTCCCATGGAGAACGGTGCAATCTGCAACACGGTGTTCGGCAGCTCGGCGAACTCGACCAAGCGCGCGAACTGGGCGTCCGTGACGGCGGGAGAACCCATTGGTCGCCGGATGCATCCTTCATCAAGCACCGCGAAGATCAGGGGCGATGGCGACCTCACGAGAGCGGTTTGGCGCTTCGCCACCAGCCCGACGCGTTCGTCGGCTTGCTCGGGGGTGATTGCTGCCCGCCGTACTGCGTCTGCTTCAAGTGCCGCCGCGTACTCCAGCGTCTGAAGCAGGCCAGGGATGACGCCCACCTCGTACAGCCTGACCTCCGAGGCTCGTGCCTCATGCGCGACGTACTCCGGGAACCCTTCGATGAGCGCCGTGTGACGCACAGCCAGGCTCTGACGTTCGAACCTGTCCCCGGTGCCGAACACGCTGTCAACGCTTGCAGCAAAACGGCGAGTTGGAGGACGGCGACCAGTTTCTACGGCTGAAATATGCGTTCCCGAGCATCCGATACGCGCGGCCAGCTCGTCCTGTGTCCAGCCTCGTGCATCTCTCAGCGTGCGTAGACGTTGCCCGAACTGCGCACTCAGTGATTCCTCAGGGTCTAACTCTTTCCGATTCAACAGCCACCGCCCGATTCCCCGAACAACTTGTGCAAGTTGAAGACCCTTTGACTCTAGGCCACATTGATCCCCCTTGGTAGCGAAACCGTTACGGAGAGGAGTGGCCCATGTCTTCGAAAGACGACCCCCCGATCGAGCAGAAGCCCCCACAAGTACCCACCAGAGGAACGCTGTTGGTGGATACCAGCCGCCGTGACCAAGTCGGCGAGTTCCGAGGGACGGCCGGCCCGTACTGGTCGTTGCGGCCGGTCTGCGGCGGTACGGAGTGGGAGGCGGAGCCCGGGAACGTGCGGCCGCCGAGCCCGATGGAGCGGTTGCGGGCCGAGACTGCGCGGTGCAATGCCCGGAGCGCGGGGCGGATCCTGTGACCGATGAGGTGAACACAACGCCCGATCAGGAGAGTTACCAGTGCGCGGCGACCGCCGAAGGGCTCGTGCACGGCACCGGCGAGACAGCGCGCTACGTCCTGGGCACCTTCCGGACCATCTCCCCCGTCCTCGCGCTGCGATGGCTCGGCGGACAGGCGCTGTGGATCGCGGACCGGCTCGGCCTCGACCCGCACCTCGGCCACCTCGCGGAACTCCGCGCCTGGTACGAGAACCGCGAGAGCCAACGCGCCGCCCACGCACACATCAAGAGCGGCGCCCCGCTCCTCGTCGTCGTCCCCGACACGGACTGCACGTACACGCTGTCCGTACGATCCGTGGAGCAGGCATCCGCGACCGCGTTCCGCTGCCGCCCCGGGGAGGGATCGAGATCAGGAACCGCCCACTGCACCCGATACGGCCTCCCGACCGCCGCAGCGCCACGCGGTACCTGTGGTGGCTGATCGTCTGTCAGCGCCACCGGATCGCCGCCGGTTCGCTGCTCGGCAGCGCCTGGATGGTCTGTCTGACGCTGCCTCCGTACCTGCTGTCCCGCGCCATCGACGACGGGCTGCGACCGGGGCGGTGGCCCGCGCTGGCCGGCTGGGTCGCGGCCCTGCTGGGCGTGGGGGTGCTGAACGCCTGGCTGGCCATCATGCGGCACCGCACGATGACCAGGGTGCGTCTGGACGCCGCGTTCCGTTCCGTGCGGGCCGTCGTCACACAGGCGACCAGGCTGGGCGGCGCGCTGCCGCGCCGGGTCACGGCCGGGGAGGTCGTCACGATCGGGTTCGGCGACGTCGCCGTGATCGCCAACACGTTGACCATCACCGGCCCCGGTGTCGGCGCAGTCCTCGCCTTCGTCGTCGTGGCCGCGCTGCTGCTGGCCGTGGAACCGCTGCTCGCCGCGGTGGTGCTGCTCGGGGTTCCGCTGCTCGTGGTGCTGGTCGGCCCGTTGCTGGGGCGGTTGCAGGGCGTCGAGACGACGTACCGGGAACGGCAGGGCGGGCTCGTCGGCCGTTTCGAGGACATGGTCGGGGGCCTGCGCGTCCTCAACGGCATCGGCGGCAAGGAGGTGTACGCCGAGCGCTACCGGCGCGGCTCGCAGGAGTTGCTGGCGGAGGGGTACCGCGTCGGCGCGGTGACCAGCTGGATCCAGGCCCTCGGCGTCGGACTGCCCACGCTGTTCCTCGCGGCCGTGACCTGGCTGGCGGCCCGGATGGCCGCTCAGGGGACCATCAGCGTCGGCGAGTTGGTCGCGGTCTACGGGTATGCCGCAGTGCTCGTGGTGCCGGTCGAGTTCTTCATCGAGGGCGGCTACGACCTCAGCCGCGGCCTGGTCGCCGCCCGCCGGGTCATACGTTTCCTGGACCTGGAGTCCGATTCCGCGGGCGGCGAGGCGGCAGCTGACGGGCCGGGGTCTGCGTCCACGCTCCGTGATCCCGAGTCCGGTGTGGAGGTGGCGCCTGGGAAGCTGACCGCGCTGGCCGGCGCCCGGCCGTCGGAGTCCGCGGCGGTGGTCGAGCGGCTCGGCCGGTTCACCGGGTCGGCCGCGACCTGGGGCGCGATACGCCTCGACGAGATCGACCTGACGCAGGTACGCCGCCGGATCCTGGTCGCGGACAACGAGGCCGATCTGTTCGCAGGTCCGCTGCGCGAGGTGATCGGCGGCGCCCGGGACCGGGACGAGGAGTCCATCGGCCGCGCCCTGTACGCGGCCGTCGCGCAGGACATCGTGCGCGGGCTGCCGGACGGACTCAACTCTCCTCTCGCCGCGCAGGGCCGCAACCTCTCCGGAGGCCAGCGCCAGCGGGTCCGGCTGGTCCGGGCCCTGCTGGCCGATCCCGAGGTACTGCTGGCGGTGGAGCCCACTTCGGCGGTCGACGCGCACACCGAGGCGGCCGTCGCCACCCGGCTGCGCGCCGCGCGCTCCGGCCGCACCACGGTCGTCACCAGCACCTCGCCGCTCGTGCTGGACCGGGCGGACACCGTGTACTACCTGGTCGACGGCCGCGTCGCGGCCGTCGGCAGCCACCGTGAACTCCTGGACCGAGAGCCCGGCTACCGCCTCCTGGTGTCCCGTGGTACGGACGACGACCCCGCCGACGAAGGAACCGTCCCGCCGTCCGGGGAGGCCGTGCGATGACTGCCGCATCCGGGCCGACGGCCCAGGCCCTGCCCATCGCCGAACCGTCCCGGGTACGCCGGGCGGCGCTCCGGCTGATCCGGCTGGACGGTCGCGTCTTCGCCGCCGTGATCGGTCTCAACGCGCTGGCCGCCGGTGCCGGACTCGTCGGCCCGTGGCTGCTCGGCCGCATCGTCGACGAGGTCGGGGCCGGCGCCGGGGTGGCCGCGGTGGACCGCCTGGCGCTCACCATCCTCGCCTTCGCCGTGGCGCAGCTCCTCCTGGTCCGTTGGGCCGGTTACGCAGGACACCGCTTCGGCGAGCGGACTCTGGCGCGCATCCGCGAGGAGTTCGCCGACCGGACGCTCGCGCTGCCCGCCCCGGTGGTCGAGCGGGCCGGCACGGGCGATCTGATGACCCGCGGCACCACCGATGTCGCCGCGGTCGGCGCCACCCTGCGGGACACCGGGCCGGAGGTGCTCATCGCCGCGGTCCAGGCGCTGTTCGTCCTCGGCGCGGTCTTCGCGGTCGACCCGCTGCTCGGTGCGTGCGGGGTGCTGGGCCTGCTCGGGATCTGGTTCGCCG
Organism: Streptomyces sp. NPDC015032; assembly: GCF_043080425.1. Lineage (NCBI taxonomy): Bacteria > Bacillati > Actinomycetota > Actinomycetes > Kitasatosporales > Streptomycetaceae > Streptomyces > Streptomyces sp. NPDC015032. The sequence continues at coordinate 29,524 of NZ_JBIBVN010000044.1, forward strand.
CGCGCTGGTATCTGCGCCGGGCGCTCACCGCGTACCTGGCCGAGGGCGACGCCAACTCGGCTCTCGCGGAGCAGCTCGCGGCCACCGCCGCCGGGGCCCGCACCGTCGAGGCCCTCGGGCTGCAGCAGCGCCGTATCACGGCCTGCGAGGAGGCCATCGAGGAGTGCCGGCGTACCCGGACGCGGACGTTGTTCCTGCGCAGTGTGCTCTTCCCCGCCGTGGACGTCTCGTACGTCATTCCGGTGGCCGGTGTCCTGCTGATCGGCGGCGTACTGCACGACCACGGCACGGTGAGCCTCGGTGCAGTGGTCGCCTCGGCCCTGTATCTGCGGCAGCTCTCCCAGCCCCTGGACACCATCCTCCAGAGGCTGGAACGGCTCCAGAGCAGCAGCGCCTCCTTCGCCAGGGTCGAGGGCCTCGCCCCGGCGACGCAGGTACCACCAGCCGCCGCCCCCGCACCGGCCGACGACCGGATCGAGGTGACGGATGTGCGCTACGCGTACGACGACGGGGGCGATGTCCTGCACGGTGTCGACCTGACGGTCCGTCCCGGCGAGCGGCTCGCGGTCGTCGGCCCCTCCGGCGCGGGCAAGACCACCCTGGGCAGGCTGCTGGCGGGCCTGGACGCACCGCGCACCGGCTCGGTGACGGTCGGACGGGTCCCGGTCGCCGACCTGGCCCCCGACCGGCTGCGCCGGCACGTCGTCCTCGTCACCCAGGAGCACCACGTCTTCCTCGGGACGGTCCGGGACAACCTGAGGATCGCCTCGGCCGACGCCACCGACGCCGAACTGCGCGCGGCACTCGACGCCGTCGGCGCCGACTGGGCCGACGAGCTTCCGGACGGCCTGGACACCGATCTGGGCCACGGGGCGCACCGGCCGGACGGCGCGCGGGCACAGCAGCTCGCCCTGGCGCGCGTGGTGCTGGCCGACCCGCACACGCTGATACTCGACGAGGCCACCGCGCTCCTGGATCCGAGGGCCGCCCGGCACACGGAGCGGGCGCTGGCCGCCGTCCTCGCAGGCCGGACCGTCGTCGCCATCGCGCACCGCCTGCAGACGGCCCACGACGCCGACCGAGTGGCCGTGATGGAAGACGGCCGGCTCACCGAACTGGGCACCCACGACGAGCTCGTGGCGGCCGACGGCGCCTACGCCGCGCTCTGGCGCTCATGGCACGGCGAGCGGCCACCTTCCTCTTGAACCGGCGTCCCCCTCGCCGCCCCGGAGTCAGCCGCTCCGAGTATCCGACGGCGCTCGGCAGGTCAGGTCCTCGGCCGGGAGCCTGCCCGTGGTCAGATAGGCCGTGGCGCTCTTGTCCGCACAGGAGTTGGTGCCGTAGACGCCGTGCCCTTCCCCTCCGGCGACGGTGATCATCCGGGAGCCGTGCAGGGCCCGGTGCATGGCCTGGGCGCCGGCCAGGGGCGTTTGAGGGTCCCACTGGTTCTGCAGGATCAGCGCATCGACCTCGTTGTTCACCGTGGTCGTCGGCTCGCTGCCCTGTTTCCAGAAGGCGCACGGCTTGATGTGGGACGCGAAATCGCCGTACAGCGGGTAGCGGGCCCTGTCGCGGATCGCGTCGCGGCGGTACTGCTCGGGATCGCGCGGCCAGGTACGGGTGTCGGCGCACAGGACAGCCCACGCACTCGCGGCGTCATTGTCCGAGGGGACGTCACGGGCGAACGCCGGTGGGGCGGGGTCCGGGGCCTGCTCGGGCGTGTCGGACGGGGCCGGCTCCTGGCCCTCGGCCGCCTTCTTCAGCTCGGCGACCCTTTCGGCGGCACTCTGTACACGGAAGAACGTGGCGCGCAGCTCGGAGCGGATGTCGTCACCGGTGAGGGGTGTCCCGCCGGAGTCGATGGGCCTGCCGTCGGCCCGGGCGATCAGCTTCCGGAAGGTCTCGCGGACCTCGGCCGGGGTATGGCCCAGTCCGTACGTCGTGTGCCGCCGGGCAGTCCATTCGCTCCATCGCGTGAAGGCGGGCTCGGCCCCCTCCGCCAACGCTTGGAACATGCCCCGCCAGACCCGCGCGGGATCGGTCGCGCTGTCCAGCACGAACCGGTCGGTCCGCCGGGGGAACATCTGCGTGTAGACGGCGCCGAGGTAGGTGCCGTAGGAGTACCCCAGGTAGGAGATCTTCTTCTCTCCCAGCACGGCACGGACGACGTCCATGTCGCGAGCGGTGTTGCGAGTGGTGAGGTGCCGCAGTGTGTCACCCGCCTCGGCCCGGCATTTGTCGGCCACCGTGCGTGCCCACTTCACGTCCTTCGTGAATGTCCCGGCCTTGTACGGGCGCTCGTCGTTTCCTTCGTCGTCGGTCAGACCGCAGCTGACCGGAGAGCTCTGCCCGACGCCCCTCGGATCGAACCCGATGAGGTCGTACTGTCTCTTCACTTTCCGGGGAAGGTTCAGTACCGGGTCCACGGGCATGCTCAGGCCCGCCCCGCCGGGGCCGCCGGGGTTGAGCAGCAGAACACCGCGGCGCTCCTTTGCGCTGCCTGCCTTCAGCCGGGACACCGCGATGTCGATCCTTTTCCCGCCGGGATCGCTGTAGTCCAGCGGCACCTTGAGGGTCGCGCACTGATAGGTGGCGGGGTTCTCCGCGTCGCACCGATGCCATCGGGGATTCTGCTGCGTGTACTGCCGCAGAGGGTCCTTGGCCACGGTCGTCAAAGATGCGCCAAAGGCCGTTGCGGGGGTGAGCGCCGAAAGGAAAGTCGTCGCGGCACCGACAGCCAGTAGAGTTGCTGCTCGTCTGTTTCGCACAGTGTTGCTTTTCCTTGCTGGGAGAGGTGATTGGGCCGCCGGTCAGTCTTTGGTGAGCTGCTGGTGGACGCACTGCTTGTACTGCTGGAAGCTCTCCGGCTGGTAGCACTTCTGCGTGTTGTTGGCGTACCAGGCCAGGAGAATGGCGGCCAGGATGGACACCACGATCGCGAGGGACGACGTCACCACGCCGGTGATGGACATGCCCCGGCCGACGCCGGTCCGCCTGGCCCTCATCAGCGCGGCGATGCCCAGGATCAGACCGATGGCGCCGAGCAGGCCGCCGACGAAGACGATCGAGGTGATGAGGCCGATGACGCCGAGCACCATGGCGGCCACGGCCAGGCCATTCCTGCCTGCCGGAGGCCGCATGCCGTGGCCGGCGTCTTTCGGATACGGGGAATCGGAGTCCGCACCGGCGACCCCGGTCGATGCCGCCCGAGTCGGCGTCGACGTCGTCCGGGCCGACCCGGTCTCGGCCGGCGCCGTGTTGTTCCGCGACGTCTCTGTCCCTTGCATGTTCCTCATCCGTCCTCCCGTCGACTGCGCAGAACTCGATTCTGGTTTCCGGGGCCCTAGGTGCGCATCACGGGAAGGCAGGAGAAAGGGCTCCCTCGATCGGGGGAGGCCACCGCTGAGCTGTCCGGTCATACTGGCCGATTGTGATCAGAGGAATCCGGCCGCTGCTGCGCGGCTCCACATATGCGGGTGCGCTGTTCGCCTATTGCGGCGCGTTGGCGAGCATTCCGCTGCTGTTTTTCGCACTGCTGCCGGTACTGGCGTGGGGATCCGCTCCGGAGGGAGTGCAGATTGTTCTGGCCCTGCTGGTCTGGGCGACGCTGATCGGCGCGGTCGGGCTGGCCCGCACCACGCGGCGGGTACTGATCGCGTCCGCCCGTCGACTGCTGGGGGTGCCGTTGCCGGATCCGGTGGCCGCACGTCGGTCCGCGAGCTCCCCCGGCACCGGGCCGGCCCCCGCCGTGCCGTCCGGCGCCGACCGTTGGCGGACTCCGGTCTGGCTGCTGCTGCACGTGGCACTGGGGTGGACGGCGGCACTGGTCAGCGGTGTGCTGATCCTCGCGGGCCTGACCCTCCCGGGGAATTGGCTCGGCGCCGAGGCGGGGCTGAGTCTGTTCGGCTGGTCGGTACGGGCGGCGGGCGGCTGGGGCAGCTGGGTGATGGCGCTCGGCTGCGTGCTGCTGGCGGCCGCTGTGTGCGTGGCGGTGACGAACACACTGCGGTGGCTGGCGCCGAGGCTGCTGGGGCCGTCGTCGGCCGAACGGCTCGCGCTGGCGGCCGAGCGGGAGCTGCGGCTGGCCGAACGCAACCGGCTGGCCCACGAGCTGCACGACTCGATCGGGCACACGCTGACGGCGGCGACCATCCAGGCGGCGGTGGCGGGCGAGGTGCTCTCCGCCGACCCGGTGGCGGCGCGGGCCGCCCTGCGCAGCATCGAGGAGTCGGCCCGGGCCGCGCTGGAGGACCTGGACTACGTGCTGGGCGTGCTGCGCGAGGAGAAGGCGGAGACAGCGCCGCCCCGGACCCTGGCCGACCTGCCTGAGCTGCTGGACCGGTTGCGGCACGCGGGCGCGGTGGTGGAGCCGGAGCTGTCGGGCGAGCTGGCACAGGTCCAGGGGACGCTCTCCCGGGCCGCGTACCGGATCCTGCAGGAGGGGTTGACGAACGCGTTGCGGCACGGGGCGAACGGTCCGATCGAGGTCCGTGTGACGGTCGCGCCGGACGGACTGGAACTCGGTGTGGTCAACCGGACCGGCGCGGGGACGGGTACGGGTATGGGTACGGGCAGAGGTACCGGCCCGGGTGCCTTCCCGACGTCCGGGCACGGCCTGCCCGGGCTGGCCGAGCGTGTGCGGCTGCTGCACGGCGAGATCGAGGCCGGTCCGGACGGGCCGCAGCACTGGCGGTTGGCGGTCCGGCTGCCGGTACGGTTGTCGGCATGATCGGCTCTGATGCGAGCGAAGCCGTCACGACCGGCCCCGGCGCGAGCTCAGCCGTCACGACCGGCACCGGCCCCGCCACCGCCGGCCCTGCCGGCACCCCTGTCACACTCCTGATCGCGGACGACGACGAGGTGACCCGCAGCGGTCTGCGCATGCTGCTCGCGGCACAGCAGGGGATCACGGTGGTCGGGGAGGCTGCCGACGGCGTCGAGGCGGTCGAACAGGCGCGGCTGCTGCGGCCGGACGTGGTTCTGATGGACGTGCGGATGCCGCGTCGCAATGGCATCGAGGCCACCCGGCAACTCCTTGCCGAGTCGGCCGAACCGCCGAAGGTCGTGGTGATCACCACCTTCGAGAACGACGGCTACGTCACCGCCGCGCTCGGCGCGGGGGCCAGTGGGTTCGTGCTCAAGCGGCTTCCGGTCCGGCAGATCGCAGAAGCGGTGCGGGTGGTGGCGGCGGGGGAGGCGATCCTCTTCCCGGCGGCACTGCGCCGGATGGTCGCCGCCCGCCCGCTGGGCTCCGCCGAGGCGTTGCCGAAGGCGGCGCTGACGGGGCGGGAGGAGGAGGTGCTGCGGTTGATGGCCACCGGCCTGTCCAACCCGGAGATCGCGGAGTCGCTCACGGTGAGCCTGGAGACGGTGAAGACCCACGTCGGGAACGTGCTGACCAAGCTCGGCGCGCAGAACCGGACCCACGCGGTGGTGATCGCGTACGAGTCCGGTCTGGTGGTGCCGGGCTTCGCCGGCTGACGCGTCCGGCCGCGCGCCCGTCCCTCGTACGCCGCGCCCGCTCCGTCCGGCCCCTCGTCCGCCCCGTCCGGCGCGCGTGACCGGGCCGGAGCTGGTCTGCTGGATCCGGGGGCGTCCGCCCATGACCCGGAGAGATTCAGATGAACATCTACCGAACCGCGCAGGTCACCACCGCCGGAGGTCCGTTCGAGATCGTCGAGCGCGAGAAGCCGCGACCGGACCCCTGTCACGTACGCGTGGCCGTGGAGGCCTGCGGGGTCTGTCACAGCGACTCCCTCTTCGTGGACGACGCGGTTCCGGGCGTGCGGTTTCCGGTGGTCCCCGGGCATGAGATCGCCGGGCGGATCGAGGAGCTCGGTGAGGGAACGCAGGACATCTGGCAGGTGGGCGACCGGGTGGCGGTGGGCTGGTTCGGCGGCAGCTGCGGCCACTGCACACCCTGCAGGCAGGGCGACTTCGTCGTGTGCCAGAACCTGAAGGTTCCCGGCTGGGCGTACGACGGGGGCTATGCCGAGACGGTGATCGCGCCGGTGGACGCCCTGGCCCGGATTCCCGACGCACTGGCGGCGGCCGATGCGGCACCCATGGCCTGCGCGGGGGTGACCACGTACAACGGGCTGCGGCGCAGCTCCGCCCGGCCGGGTGACCTCGTCGCCGTGCTCGGCATCGGGGGCCTCGGCCACCTGGGGGTGCAGTACGCGGCCGCGATGGGCTTCGAGACCGTGGCCATCGCCCGTGGAGCGGCCAAGGCGGACTTCGCCAAGGAGCTCGGCGCGCACCACTACATCGACAGCACGGCGGACACCTCCGTCGCGGACGCGCTGCAATCCCTCGGCGGCGCCGGGGTCGTCCTGGCCACCGCCGCCAACTCCGCGGCCATCACGGCGACCGTGGACGGGCTCGCCCCGCGCGGTGAGCTGGTGGTCATCGGCGTGGACCCCGAACCGCTGGCCATCAGCCCGGCCCAGCTGATCATGAACGGCAAGGTCGTCCGGGGCCACCCGTCGGGCACCGCGCAGGACGTGCAGGACACCCTGGCGTTCAGCGCCCTGCACGGAATCCGCCCGATGACCGAGACCGTGCCGTTGGACGCGGTCGACGAGGCGTACCGGAAGATGATGTCCGGCGCCGCCCGCTTTCGGATGGTGCTCACCACCGGCTGACGCGTTTAAGGCATCGCGGGCGTCCGGCGCCGCATTTTACGATGATCGAATGCTGACGTTCACCGATGTCATCCTCGACTGTCCCGGCCCCTGGAAGCTGGCCGAGTTCTATGCCGAGCTGCTGGGCTGGGAGATCAACACCGACCCGGCCGGGCATCCGTTCTGCCTGTGCCGGAACCCTCCCCGGCCCTGACCGCACACGACGAGAAACCGCCCCGGCGCGAGGACTGGGCCCGCCGTGAGCCGTGAGCCGTGAGCACATCGTGCGCACCGCCATCAAACTGGCCGATGCCTGGGCGGTTTCCTCCGGATCAGGACCGGCTGACGTCCCTGGGCAAAAAGATCTCGGATCTGTCGAGCGGGCGACCTACGCTGAGCCCCGTCCGCAATATCTGGGAGAAGCATGACAAGCAGGTTCACCGAGTTGACCGTTGACTGCCAGGACCCGGAGAGGCTTGCGGCCTTCTGGTGCGAGGTCCTGGAGTTCAAGGTGATCGACAGGAGCGAGGGCAAGGTCGAAATCGGCTCCTGGGTCCCGACCGTCGAGGATGTCCGGGCCCGCCAGATGCCGCCTACCCTGGTGTTCATCCGTGTACCCGAGGGCAAGGCCGTCAAGAACCGGCTTCATCTCGATGTCAGCCCGATCGACGGCAGTACCGAGGACGAGGTGACCAGACTGCTCGGCCTCGGCGCCACCAGGACGGACGTGGGCCAGGGTCCGGACCGGAACTGGGTGGTCATGGCCGACCCCGAGGGCAATGAGTTCGACGTCCTGCGCACCCTGGCACCGCAGGACTAGGCAGCTTCTTTCAGATCACCTGCCCGACCGGATGAAGATGGCGGCGATGCGGAGTCCGGCAAGGTAGATGGTTGCGGTCTTGTCGTATCGGGTGGCCGGACCGCGTGTCCATGCGCCGGGTCGCGACCGCGCTGTACACCTCCACCATGCCGCCGTACCACCATGTACCGCCATGTGCCGGGCAGGACCGAACTGGTCCGGCTGTGAATGTCCGACGAGGTCTTCGGGGAACGGCCGCCGGGCACCGCGCCCCGTGACCGGCGGTCGGGGCTCGAACTCGCCGCCCGGTGGCTGCGGTCGGTGTACCGGCGCCATCCGTGGGTGGCACAGGCCATGACTTCCTTCGCCCGGCCCACCGCGTCCCCGCACGCGATGCGGTACTCAGAGTGGGTGCCGCGCGCCCTCACGGGCACCGGGCTGCCGTCGCGCACCGTGCTGCACATCCACCTCACGCTGTTCGCCCACGTCCAGGGACTGGCCATGGCCGCCGGCACGGAGGTGCGGGCGCGGCAGGACACCGGGCTGTCGGACGCGGAGTGGATGGTAAGAAATGAGCCACACTTCTATGCCATCTCGGCCAGGGGCGGCGACCCGTTCCTCAACTCACTGTTCGAACACGATGAGTTCGGCCTCGACCTGGTCTCACTCTTCGGATTCGGGCCGCGACGGATGCCGGACAACATCGTGGTGATGATCGGCGAAACGTCCGCTTAACGAACATGACGTTTCCGGCAACGAACGACTTCCGGCCAACTTGTTGACGCGCTCCTGACAGAACCGTCTTCCGGCTGACACTCTTCACCCCGTTCTGCGCACTTCTCGTTCTTCCGACGGCCACCCCGCCGCCGGTACCCCCCTCGCAGAAGGAGTCCGCGTGAGACCCACGCCCCGCCGTCGTGCCACCGCAACCGGCGCTCTGGTAGCCGCCGCAGCCCTCCTCGCCGTCGGAGTCCAGACCGGTACGGCCACCGCCACCCCCGGCAGCACCACCGCCGCACCGACGGCGACCGCCGGTGCCAAGCACGGTGCCCTGGCCAAGCAGCTCACCCCGTCCGAGCGCGCCGAGCTGATCCGCGAGGCCAACGCGAGCAAGGCGGCCACGGCCAAGGAACTCGGCCTCGGCTCTCAGGAGAAGCTCGTCGTCCGGGACGTCGTCCAGGACAACGACGGCACCACGCACACGCGTTACGAGCGCACCTTCGCCGGACTTCCGGTGCTCGGCGGCGACCTGGTCGTCGAGGAGACCAAGGCCGGCACGACCGAGAGCGTCACCAAGGCGTCCAAGGTCACCAGCGGCCAGCTGAAGGCCGTGGACACGACGGCCGAGCTCGCGCCCGCGGTCGCCGAGAAGCAGGCGCTGGGTCTCGCCAAGGCCGACGGCTCCAAGAAGACCGAGGCCGACCGGGCACCCCGCAAGGTGGTCTGGACGGCCCAGGGCAAGCCGCAGCTCGCCTACGAGACCGTCGTCGGCGGCCTCCAGGACGACGGCACCCCGAACCAGCTGCACGTCATCACCGACGCGACCACCGGCGCGAAGCTGTACGAGTGGCAGGGCATCGAGAAGGGCACCGGCAACACCGAGTACAGCGGCCAGGTCACCCTCGGCACCGCGCCGTCGTACACGCTGACCGACACGGGCCGCGGCAACCACAAGACGTACAACCTGAACCACGGCTCCTCCGGCACCGGGACGCTGTTCTCCAAGTCCACCGACGTCTGGGGCGACGGCACACCGCAGAACGCCGAGACGGCCGCCGCCGACGCGCACTACGGCGCGGCGGAGACGTGGGACTACTACAAGAACGTCCACGGCCGCACCGGTATCCGGGGCGACGGCGTCGGCGCGTACTCCCGCGTCCACTACGGCAACAACTACGTCAACGCCTTCTGGGACGACAGCTGCTTCTGCATGACGTACGGCGACGGCAGCGGCAACGCGAACCCGCTGACCTCCCTCGACGTGGCCGCGCACGAGATGTCCCACGGTGTCACCTCCAACACCGCCGGCCTGATCTACAGCGGCGAGTCCGGTGGCCTCAACGAGGCGACCAGCGACATCTTCGCCACCGCGGTCGAGTTCTACGCCAACAACGCCAGCGACAAGGGCGACTACCTCATCGGCGAGAAGATCGACATCAACGGCGACGGCACCCCGCTGCGCTACCAGGACAAGCCGAGCAAGGACGGCGCGTCCAAGGACTCGTGGTACTCGGGCATCGGCAACATCGACGTCCACTACTCCTCGGGCCCGGCGAACCACTTCTTCTACCTGCTCTCCGAGGGCAGCGGCGCCAAGGTCATCAACGGCGTCTCGTACGACTCCCCCACGTCCGACGGCCTGCCGGTGACCGGCATCGGCCGCGACAAGGCCGAGCTGATCTGGTTCAAGGCGCTCACCACCAAGTTCACCTCGACCACGAACTACGCGGCGGCCCGCACCGGTACCCTCGCCGCGGCCGGTGAGCTGTACGGCACGACGAGCGCCGAGTACAAGGCCGTCGCCGACGCCTGGGCCGGCATCAACGTCGGCCAGCGTCCCGGTGGCGGCACCGACCCCGGCGGCACGGTCTTCGAGAACTCCACCCCCGTCGCCATCCCGGACGGCGGCTCGGCCGTCACCAGCTCGGTCAACGTCACCGGCCGCACCGGCAACGCGCCCAGCACCCTCAAGGTCGGCGTGGACATCACCCACACCTGGCGCGGTGACCTGGCCATCGACCTCGTCGCCCCGAACGGTACGACCTTCCGCCTGAAGAACTCCTCGATCTCCGACTCGGCGGACAACGTCCAGACGACCTACACGGTCAACGCCTCCTCCGTGGCGGCGAACGGCACCTGGAAGCTGAAGGTCCAGGACGTCTTCTCGGGCGACAGCGGCAAGCTCAACAGCTTCAAGCTGACCTTCTGAACCAGCCTGCCCCGCTGAACCACCGGAGCCGGGTCCGGCCCGGTCCGGCACGAACCGCCCGGGAGGAGCTCTCGCTTCCTCCCGGGCGGTTTCACGTCCGCGGTGGGAACCGGCCGGCGGTGCCGGGTCCCACCCGGCGGTACGTCAGCGCATCAGCAGGCCCGCGCCGTCCCCCGTCGACTCCGTCGGCAGCGCCACCAGGCCGAGTTCCGCGCCGGTCGCCAGCAGTGGATGGGCGGGGAGCACCCGCACGGTGTAGCCGTACGGACCCGTGCGGTCGAGGGCCAGCGGGCCGTCGTACAGCCAGCGGCCCTCCAGGTCCTGGCCTCCGGCGGGCTTCAGCGGGAAGACCTGGGCGTCCGAGATCCCGTCGGCGGCGTCCACCCGGCCCGCCACCGCCTGCACCTCCACATCCTCCGGCTCCAGCACCCCGAGCGCGATCCTGACCCGCAGCAGCAGCGTCGATCCGCGCTCGGCCGGGCCGCCCGCCATGGCGGACGCCACCGCCTCCACATGGTCGACGGCGACGCGCGGCCAGGCGGCGCGGACCCGGGCCTTCCAGTCGGCGAGCTGCCGCGCCGTGCCGGGGTCCAGCGCACGCTGGGCGATCGCGGCGGGCACGTACAGCCGCTCCACGTACTCGGCCACCATGCGCCCCGCCAGGACCTTGGGCCCGAGGGTGCCCAGGGTGCGGCGGACCATGTCGATCCAGCGCTCGGGGAGCCCCTCGCCGCCGCCCCGGTCGTAGAAGCGCGGCGCGATCCGGTCCTCGATCAGCTCGTAGAGGGCACCCGCTTCCAGATCGTCACGGCGGTCCTCGTCCGCGCCCAGTCCGTCGGCCGTCGGGATCGCCCAGCCGAAGTCCGGCTCGAACCACTCGTCCCACCAGCCGTCGAGGACCGAGAGGTTGAGGCAGCCGTTGAGCGCGGCCTTCATGCCGCTGGTACCACAGGCCTCCAGCGGGCGCAGCGGGTTGTTGAGCCAGACGTCGCAGCCCGGGTAGAGCTTCTGCGCCATGGCCATCCCGTAGTCCGGCAGGAACACGATGCGATGGCGCACACGTGGATCGTCGGAGAACCGCACCAGCTCCCGCACCAGCCGCTTTCCGCCGTCGTCGGCGGGGTGGGCCTTGCCCGCGACGACGATCTGGACCGGGTGGGCCGGGTGGAGCAGCAGTTCCCTCAGCCGGTCGCGGTCGCGCAGCATCAGCGTCAGCCGCTTGTACGAGGGCACCCGCCGGGCGAAGCCGATCGTCAGCACGTCCGGGTCCAGCACGTTGTCGATCCAGCCGAGTTCGGCGGCTTCCGCGCCCCGGTCGCGCCAGGAGGCGTAGAGCCGTTCGCGCACCTCGGCGACCAGTTGGGCGCGCAGGGCCCGCCGCAGATCCCAGAGTTCCCGGTCCGGGACGTCGACGGCGGAGTCCCAGCGGCCGGGAGTACCGCCGTAGCCCTTGCGCAGCCGGAGGACCTCGGGCGCGACCCAGGTGGGCGCGTGGACCCCGTTGGTCACCGAGGTGATCGGCACCTCCGCCGCGTCGAAGCCCGGCCACAGCCCGGCGAACATCTCCCGGCTGACCGAGCCGTGCAGGATGGAGACCCCGTTGGCCCGCTGGGCGAGCCGCAGCCCCATCACCGCCATGTTGAAGAGTTCGGGCTCGCCGCCGGGGTAGGTCTCCATGCCCAGTTGCAGGACACGTTCGACGCCGACCCCCGGGAGTTCGCCGTCGTCCCCGAAGTGACGGGCGATGAGCTCGCGGTCGAACCGGTCGATCCCGGCCGGCACGGGCGTGTGGGTGGTGAAGACCGTGCCGGCCCGTACCGACTCGACGGCGGAGTCGAAGTCCAGCCCGCTGCCGGAGAGTTCACGGATGCGTTCGAGCCCGAGGAAACCGGCGTGCCCCTCGTTGGTGTGGAACACCTCGGGCGCCGGATGGCCGGTGAGGCGGCAGTACGTCCGTACCGCCCGTACGCCGCCGATGCCGAGGAGCATCTCCTGGAGCAGCCGGTGCTCGCTGCCGCCGCCGTACAGCCGGTCGGTCACCTCGCGTTCGCCCGGAGCGTTCTCCTCCACGGCGGAGTCGAGCATCAGCAGCGGTACGCGTCCCACCTGGGCCCGCCAGATGTGGGCGTGCAGCGAACGGCCACCGGGAAGGGCCAGCACCACCTGGCTGGGGGTGCCGTCGGGCTCGCGCATCAGGGTGAGCGGGAGCTCGTTCGGGTCGAGCACGGGATAGTGCTCCTGCTGCCAGCCGTCGCGGGACAGGCTCTGCCGGAAGTAGCCGTGCCGGTAGAGCAGGCCGACCGCGACGAGAGGGACGCCGAGGTCGCTCGCGGCCTTCAGGTGGTCCCCGGCGAGGATGCCGAGCCCGCCGGAGTACTGGGGCAGAGCGGCGGTCACCCCGAACTCGGGTGAGAAGTAGGCGACGGCGGCCGGCAGCTCCGCCCCCCGGGCCAGTTGCTCCTGGTACCACCTGGGCCCGTTCAGGTAGCCCCGGAGGTCCGCGGACACCTCGGTCAGCCGGTGCAGGAACTGCTGGTCTCCGGCGAGTTCGGCGAGTCGCCCGGCGGATACGGCACCGAGCAGCCGTACCGGGTCGCACTCCGCCGTCCGCCGGGCCTCCGGGTCGACGGCCTGGAAGAGCTCACGGGTCTCGGTGTGCCAGGACCAGCGCAGATTGTGGGCGAGGTCGCTGAGCGGTTGAAGGGGATCGGGGAGGACGGGACGCACGGTGAATCGACGAATGGCCTTCACGTGTTCCACCTTTACAGGGCACGCGCGAATCCGACGGGACGCACCACGGTGTGCGCCGCTCCGTCACCCTCGGCGCCGACGACGACCATCCGCCGCGGCCACGGCGCGCGACCGGCTCACCGCACGTGCCGCCGGACGGGGCGCCCGCCCCGCCGTCGCCCCGGGCTCCGCTGCGGTTTCTCCCGGTTCCGTTCCGAGGCGGCCCGCGACCCGTCCGCGCCGCCTCTCCTCATCCGTATCCGAATTCCCTCACGCCCCATGAAGGACCACTCGGGTGAATGCGGACAGGAGCGGCCATGCCCACACCCCGCCAGCCGTCGGCAAAGCAGCTAGAAAGGACGGACCCCCTGGGTCGCGGTGCGCGCATTCCGCCTGCCGCGACCACGTCGCGTCCCGTTCGGTCCGAGCCCCAGTCCCCAGGTGATTCCATGATCGGTCGCATTCCCGTCCTCGACGTCCGCCCCCTCGTCGACTGCGGCAGAAGGCCCGCCAAGGCCGTTGCCGGTGAGACCTTCCAGATCACCGCGACCGTCTTCCGGGAGGGCCATGACGCCGTCGCCGCCAATGTGGTCCTGCTGGACCCGAACGGGCGCCCCGGCCCCTGGACGGCGATGCGCGAGCTCGCTCCCGGCACCGATCGCTGGGGCGCCGACGTCACCCCGGCAGCCGAGGGCCGCTGGACGTATACCGTCGAGGCCTGGGGCGACCCCGTCACCACCTGGCAGCAGCACGCCGGGGTCAAGATCCCGGCCGGTATCGACACCGCGCTCGTCCTGGCGGAGGGCGCCGAGCTGTACGAGCGGGCGGCCGCGGGGGTGCCCAAGCGGGACGGGCGCGAGGCGGTGCTGGACGCGGCCGACGCCTTGCGCGACGAGTCCCGTCCGGCCGCCGCCCGGCTCGCCGCGGCGCTCGTCCCCGAGGCGCGGGCCGCCCTCACCCGTCACCCGTTGCGCGAACTGGTCACCACGTCCCCTCCGTTCCCCCTGCTGGTCGAGCGCCGGCGGGCGCTGTTCGGATCCTGGTACGAGCTGTTCCCCCGCTCGGAGGGCGCCCGCGTGGTACCCGCCGCACCCGCTGTCTCCGCCGTCCCTGGGGTGCCGGCCGGTCCGCCGGAGAAGGGCAGGGCCCGGAGGACGGCGAAGCCTGCGGCCCGACCGGAGAGGATCATCAGCGGCACCTTCCGTACGGCTGCCGAGCGGCTCCCCGCGGTCGCCGCCATGGGGTTCGACGTGGTCTACCTCCCGCCCGTCCACCCCATCGGAACCACGCATCGCAAGGGCCCCAACAACTCGCTCTCCCCCGCCCCTCACGACGTGGGCGTGCCCTGGGCGATCGGCTCGGCCGAGGGCGGTCACGATGCCGTGCACCCTGAGCTCGGCACGCTCGACGACTTCGATCATTTCGTCGCGACCGCCCGCACCCTGCGCATGGAGATCGCGCTGGATTTCGCGCTCCAGTGTTCACCCGACCATCCCTGGGTCGAGAAACATCCCGAATGGTTCCATCACCGCGCGGACGGCACGATCGCTTATGCGGAGAATCCACCGAAGAAATACCAGGACATCTACCCGATCGCCTTCGACAAGGATCTGCACGGGCTGGTCGCGGAAACCGTTCGCATTCTCCGCTTCTGGATGGATCACGGGGTACGGATCTTCCGCGTCGACAATCCGCACACCAAACCGGTGATCTTCTGGGAGAAGGTGATCGCCGATATCAATCGGACCGATCCGGATGTGATCTTCCTGGCCGAGGCATTCACCCGGCCCGCGATGATGCGCACGCTCGCCACCATCGGGTTCCAGCAGTCGTACACGTATTTCACCTGGCGCAACAGCAAGCAGGAAATCACCGAGTACGTCACCGAGCTGTCGGGCGAGACCGCCTCCTGCATGCGGCCCAACTTCTTCGTGAACACCCCGGACATCCTGCCGGGATACCTTCAGGACGGCGGCCGTCCGGCCTTCGAGACGCGGGCCGTTCTGGCCGCCACGCTCTCTCCGTCCTGGGGTGTGTACGCCGGGTACGAACTGTGCGAGAACATCCCGGCCGGGCCCGGGAGCGAGGAGTACCTCGACTCGGAGAAGTATCAGATCCGGCCCCGGGACTGGGAGTCGGCGGAGCGCGAGGGGCGCTCCCTGGCCCCCCTCATCACCCGGCTCAACCGCATCAGGCGACGTCACCCGGCGCTTCAGCAACTGCGCGATGTCCACTTCCATTCCGTCGACAACGACGCGTTGATCGCGTACAGCAAACATGCGGGGCCGAACGTCGTCCTGATGGTCGTCAACCTCGACCCGCACCACACCCAGGAGGCCACGGTCTCGTTGGACATGCCGCGACTCGGCCTCCACCGGCACGAGAGCGTGCCGGTGCGCGACGAGCTCACCGGCGATACCTATCACTGGGGCAGGACCTTCTATGTGCGTCTGGAGCCGGGCGTCACGCCCGCACACATCGTCGTCCTGCGACCGTCCCCGCCGACCGGAGGGTCACCCACACCATGATCGTCAATGAGCCCGTCCACGACACGTTCGAGGACACCCCGGCCAAGGACCGCGATCCCGACTGGTTCAAGCGTGCCGTCTTCTACGAGGTCCTCGTCCGGTCCTTCCAGGACTCCAACGGCGACGGCATCGGCGACCTCAGGGGCATCACCGCCAAGCTGGACTATCTGCAGTGGCTCGGCGTCGACTGCCTCTGGCTGCCGCCGTTCTTCAAGTCACCGCTCCGGGACGGTGGTTACGACGTCTCGGACTACACCGCCGTGCTCCCGGAGTTCGGCGACCTGGCCGACTTCGTGGAGTTCGTCGACGCCGCGCACCAGCGCGGGATGCGCGTGATCATCGACTTCGTCATGAACCACACGAGCGATCAGCACGAGTGGTTCCAGCAGTCCCGCACCGACCCGCAGGGGCCGTACGGCGACTACTACGTCTGGGCCGACGACGACAAGCAGTTCCCGGACGCCCGGATCATCTTCGTCGACACGGAGACGTCCAACTGGACCTTCGACCCGGTGCGCAAGCAGTACTACTGGCACCGGTTCTTCTCCCACCAGCCCGATCTCAACTACGAGAACCCGGCGGTGCAGGAGGAGATCATCTCCGCGCTGCGCTTCTGGCTGGACCTCGGCATCGACGGATTCCGCGTGGACGCCGTGCCGTACCTCTACCAGCGCGAGGGCACCAACTGCGAGAACCTCCCGGAGACCCACGACTTCCTCAAGCGGGTCCGCAAGGAGATCGACGCACACTACCCGGACACCGTGCTGCTCGCCGAGGCCAACCAGTGGCCGGAGGACGTCGTCGACTACTTCGGCGAGTTCCAGGCCGGCGGCGACGAGTGCCACATGGCATTCCACTTCCCCGTGATGCCGCGGATCTTCATGGCCGTCCGACGCGAGAGCCGGCACCCGGTCTCCGAAATCCTGGCGAAGACACCGGCGATCCCGGAGAACTGCCAGTGGGGCATCTTCCTGCGCAACCACGACGAGCTCACCCTCGAAATGGTCACGGACGAAGAGCGCGACTACATGTACGCGGAGTACGCCAAGGACCCCCGGATGCGGGCCAACATCGGCATCCGGCGACGGCTGGCGCCCCTGCTGGACAACGACCGCAACCAGATCGAACTGTTCACGGCACTGCTGCTCTCCCTGCCCGGCTCCCCGATCCTCTACTACGGGGACGAGATCGGGATGGGCGACAACATCTGGCTGGGCGACCGGGACGCGGTACGCACGCCGATGCAGTGGACGCCCGACCGGAACGCCGGTTTCTCCTCCAGCGACCCCGGCCGGCTCTACCTGCCCACGATCATGGATCCGGTCTACGGCTACCAAGTCACCAATGTCGAGGCGTCGATGGCTTCCCCGTCGTCGCTGCTGCACTGGACACGGCGGATGATCGAGATCCGCAAGCAGAACCCCGCCTTCGGTCTCGGCTCCTTCAACGAGCTGCCGTCGTCGAACCCCGCCGTGCTCGCCTTCACCCGTGAGCACGGGGACGATCTCGTACTGTGCGTGCACAACTTCTCGCGGTTCGCGCAGCCCACGGAGGTCGATCTGCGGTCGTTCGAGGGGCGTCATCCGGTGGAGCTGATCGGCGGGGTGCGCTTCCCCGCCATCGGCCAGTGGCCCTACCTGCTGACTCTCGCGGGGCACGGGTTCTACTGGTTCCGGCTGCGCAAGGAAGTGCTGCCGAGCTGACCGGGCGTCACCGCGCACCGCCAACCGCGGGGCGGTTTCCGCCGCCCCGCACGGAGCGATCGCGCCCGCGTCGCACGCTTCCGGACCCTTCCGGGTCCCTCCGGCGTTCCGGCCCCTTCGAGTCGAGTCCGTACGGACCATCCTGACCCGACACGTCCCGCACAGCCGGACAGCTATTGCCGCAATACGGGACACTCTTCGCATCCTGTGGTGTGCCGGGGGAAAGGACGCGATGCCATGTCGGAGGCTGCATCCACTCGGGTCGCCGTGACCGACAGCACAGCTCTCCTCCCGTCCCTCGCCCCCCTGCTGCACGAATGGCTGCCCCGGCAGCGGTGGTTCGCTGGCAAGGGCCAGCCGATCGCGGCCTTCTCGCTGCTGTCGGCGACCGAAATACTGCCGGTGGGCACGGATACCGTCAGCACCCGGACCGGACTGCTCCATCTGCTGGTGCGAGCCCATCAGCCCGCCATGCCCGGCCAGTCGCCGGACGACTGCTACCAACTGCTGCTCGGCGTACGGTCCGCGCTGCCGCCACGGCTGGCCCCCGCGCTCATCGGTCATGTGGTGGACGGGCCGCTCGCCGGCCGCAGCGTCTACGAGGGACTGCGCGACCCGCGCCTGGCCGAACTCCTGCTGGAGCGGTTACGCTCCCCCGGCACCCTCGGCGCGCTTCGCTTCGACCGGGGCGGCACCCCGATCGCCGCGGGGCCGGCGCCGCGACTGCTCGACACCGAGCAGTCCAACACCTCACTCGTCTACGGCGACGCCTACATCCTCAAGATCTTCCGCCGCATCTTCCCGGGCACCAACCCCGATCTGGAACTGCCGCTCGCGCTCGCGCGCGAGGGCTGCGGACGGGTGCCCTCCCCCGTCGCCTGGTTCGAGGCCACCGTCCCCGAGCCGCTCACCCTCGGTGTCCTGCAGCCGTTCCTGCGCGGCGCGGAGGACGGCTGGCAGCTCGCCCTGCGCGCCCTCGCCAAGGGCCTCGACTTCACCGGCGAGGCGCGTGCCCTCGGCAGGGCCACCGCCGAGGTCCACACCGCGCTCGCCGCCGCCCTGCCGACGCCCGCCCAGCACCGCGCCCAGACCGAACATCTCGCCGCGGCGATGGTGCAGCGGCTGGAAGCCGCCGCGCACGCGGTGCCGGCGCTCGTGCCGTACGTCCCCGGGCTGCGCACCGCCTTCGACGCGGTGGCCGCGCTGGGGCACCGGGGCCGCGGCTGGGCGGCCCAGCGGGTGCACGGCGATCTCCACCTCGGCCAGACCCTGCGCGCGGCCGACGGCTTCTGGTCGCTGATCGACTTCGAGGGCGAACCGGCCAGGCCGCTGCCCGAGCGCCGCCGGCCGCAGTCCCCGGTGCGCGACATCGCGGGCATGCTCCGCTCCTTCGACTACGCGGCCCGCTCGCACCGCCCGTGGAACGCCGAGTGGGCGGCGCGCTGCCGGACCGCCTACTGCCAGGGATACGCCGAGGCCGCGGGGGTCGACCCGCGCAGCGAACCGGAACTGCTGCGCGCCCACGAGACCGACAAGGCGGTCTACGAGGTGCTGTACGAGGCACGGCACCGGCCCGACTGGCTTCCGGTCCCGATGGCGGCGATCCACCGCCTCGCCACCGTCGCCGACTGACGGACCGGACACCGCTCCTCCCCGCTCCCGGCCCCGCCACCGCCGCCCGCTCCCCGCCCGCCCTCTTTCCGCCCGGCCACGTTCCACCCGCTTCGCCCCGTTCCTTCCCCGCCCCGCACCGTTCCTTCCCCGCCCCACACCGCACCGTTCCGCTCCGTCAACACCCTCCGAGGAGGCTGTCCCTGTGACCGCCCGCAAGCCGTCCTGCCCCACGCCCGCCCGTACCGAGACCGAGGTTCCCCGGGTCCCGCCGCCGCCACCGGCCGGGACGGCATCCCCCGCCGCTCCGGCGGAGGCGGCCGCCCGGCCCTCCCCGGAAGCGACCGCCCCGGCCGGGCGGAAGGAACCGGCGGCCGGGCGAACGGCCGCCGGCTCAAGGGCCGACGCGTCGCAGCGGCCCCGGCGGGGCGCCGGAAGCCAAGGGGTACGCACGGCCCCGCCCCTCGACGACGGCGACCGGGCCCGGCTCCTCTCCGGCGAGCACCATGCCCCGCACGACCTGCTCGGCGCCCACCCGGTCCGTGGCGGTGTCACCTTCCGGGTGCTGCGCCCGTACGCGCGGTCCGTCACCGTGCTCGCCAAGGGGCTGCGGGCACAGTTGCACGACGACGGCGACGGCCTCTTCTCCGGGCTGCTGCCGATGCCCACGCTTCCCGAGTACCAACTCCTGGTCGCCTACGACGACAACGAGATCGAGGTGCACGACCCGTACCGCTTCCTGCCCGCGCTCGGCGCCCTCGATCTGCACCTGATCGGCGAGGGACGGCACGAGGAGCTGTGGACCGCCCTCGGCGCGCAGCCCATGGAACACCAGGGCGTCGCGGGCACCCGGTTCACCGTCTGGGCGCCCGATGCCCGCGGTGTGCGGGTCGTCGGTGACTTCAACTTCTGGGACGGCACCGGCTTCCCGATGCGTTCACTCGGCTCCAGCGGGGTGTGGGAGCTGTTCCTGCCCGCGATCGGGGAGGGCACGCTCTACAAGTTCGACATCTGCCGCCCGGACGGCTCGCACACCACGCGCGCCGACCCGATGGCCCGCCGCACCGAGGTACCGCCCGCCACCGCCTCGGTCGTGACGGCCCCGCATCACGAGTGGCGGGACCAGGAGTGGATGGCGCACCGGGGGGACGTGCCGGTGCACGAGGCGCCGTTCTCCGCGTACGAGGTGCATCTGCCCTCCTGGCGCCCCGGCCTGACGTATCGTCAACTGGCATCCCAGCTCCCGGCGTACGTAAAGGACCTGGGGTTCACGCATGTGGAGATGATGCCGGTCTCCGAGCACCCCTTCGGCGGCTCGTGGGGATACCAGGTCACCGGCTTCTACGCACCGACATCGCGTCTGGGCACACCGGACGACTTCCGCTTCCTCGTCGACGCGCTGCACCGGGCCGGCATCGGCGTCATCATCGACTGGGTGCCCGCGCACTTCCCGCGCGACGACTGGGCACTCGCGGATTTCGACGGCCGTCCGCTGTACGAGCACTCGGACCCGTCGCGGGCGGCGCATCCGGACTGGGGCACGCTGGAGTTCGACTTCGGACGCAAGGAGGTGCGCAACTTCCTGGTATCCAACGCCACTTACTGGTGCGAGGAGTTCCACGTCGACGGCCTGCGGGTGGACGCCGTCGCCTCGATGCTCTACCTCGACTACTCGCGCGAGGACGGTGACTGGTCCCCGAACGAGCGCGGCGGCCGGGAGAATCTGGACGCCGTCTCCTTCCTCCAGGAGATGAACGCCACCGTCTACCGGCGCAACCCGGGCGTCGTCACCATCGCCGAGGAGTCCACCGCCTGGAACGGCGTCACCCGCGCCACCCACCATGTAGGCCCCGACGGCTTCGGCGGGCTCGGCTTCGGGCTGAAGTGGAACATGGGCTGGATGCACGACTCCCTTCAGTACATGTCGAAGGAGCCGGTGCACCGCAAGTACCACCACAACGAGATGACCTTCTCGATGGTGTACGCGTACAGCGAGAACTACGTCCTGCCGATCTCGCACGACGAGGTGGTGCACGGAAAGCAGGCACTCGTCAGCAAGATGCCCGGCGACTGGTGGCAGCGGCGCGCCAACCACCGGGCGTACCTCGGCTTCATGTGGGCCCACCCGGGCAAGCAACTCCTCTTCATGGGGCAGGAGTTCGCCCAGGGGGCCGAGTGGTCGGAGGGTCACGGCCCGGACTGGTGGCTGCTCGACCCCTCGTACGAGGCGGGGAGCGACCACCGGGGCGTACGCGCCCTGGTGGGCGATCTGAACGCGGTGTACGCCGCCACTCCGGCGCTCTGGCAGCGCGACACCGTTCCGGAGGGCTTCGCCTGGGTGGACGGCGGGGCGGCCGAGGACAATGTCTTCGCCTTCCTGCGTTTCGACGCGGACGGTGCGCCGCTGCTCGCGGTGTCGAACTTCTCGCCGGTGGTCCGCCACGAGTACCGGCTGGGCGTGCCGCCGTCCGTGTCCGCCTGGGCGGAGGTGCTCAACACGGACGCGGCACGGTACGGCGGCGGTGACGTCCTCACCCCGGATCCGCTCAAACCGGAGTCCGTCGCCGCCCACGGTCACCGCACGAGCGTCCAGCTCACTCTGCCGCCGCTGGCGACGGTGTGGCTGAAGCCGGTGTGATGATCCCGAGCCGCTGGGTGGCCCGGGTCAGCGCCACATAGAGATCGTTGGCGGTCATCAGCGCGGGCGCGACGACGAGAACCGTGTCGAACTCCAGGCCCTTGGCCTGGCGCGGGTCGAGCAGGACGACCGGCCGGCGCAGATCCGGCGGCCCGTCGTCGAGTCCGGTGAGTTCCGCGTGGAGCTCGCGCGGGGCGATGACGGCGAGCCTGCCCTCCGCCGGGGTCTCGGCCTCGGCGAGCTCGGCCACGTCGGCGAGCGGCAGGGTGCGCTCCCAGGGCCGTGCACCGGTGGAGCGGATGGAGCGCGGGGGCTCGAAGGCGGGATCGGTGGCCCGGCGCCGCTCGGCCGCATACTCCATGATCTCGGCGGGCGTACGGTAGTTGACCCCGAGCCGGGCCAACTGCCAGCGGCCTTGGACATACGGCGCGAGGATCTCCTGCCAGGAGTCGCAGCCTGCCAGGTCGCCGGTCTGGGCCGGGTCGCCGACCAGGGTCATCGAACGGGTCGGGCTGCGCCGCATCAGCAGCCGCCAGGCCATGGCCGACAGCTCCTGCGCCTCGTCGACGATGATGTGCCCGAACGCCCAGGTCCGGTCGGCGGCGGCACGCTCGGCGGCGCTGCGGTGGTCAACCTCCTCCTGACGCTCGGCGAACCGTTCGGCGTCGATGATGTCGTGCGCCGCGAGGACCTCGGAGGCATCCTCGTCGATGTCCTCCTTGTCCTCGAACTCGTAAGTACGGGAGGCGTACGAGACATCGAGGACGCCCTGCGCGTAGGCGGTCCGGCGGGCCCGCTCGGCCTCGGCGGCGGCCCGGGCGGCGGAGTCGTCCGCACCGAGGAGCTCGGCGGCCTCGTCGAGGAGGGGCACGTCGGCAGGTGTCCAGTCGGCGTTCTTCGCGCGCCGGAGCAGCTCGGTGTCGTCCTCGGCCAGATGTGTGGGCTCCTCCAGATAGCCGGCGAGGAACTCCTGCGGGGTGAGCGGGGGCCACAGGGAGGTGATGGCCGCGTGCACCTCCGCGCTGGCGGCGATGGCCTTGCCGAGCTGGGCGATGTCGTCGGGGCCGAGGAAATTCGGGCCGCCGTAGGGGTCGGCGCCGATGCGGTCGGCGAGCTGCGTGGTGAGATCGTCGATGACCCGGAAAGCGAAGGCGGGCAGGGCGAGATTGTGCGGAAGCCCGGTCTCGCGGGCCTTGTGGCGCGCTTCGACTGCCATGCCCCAGTCGAGGGTCAGCTCCCCGTCGTCGTGCGCGATGACGATCGGCTCGCCCTTCTCGGGCACCTGCTGCCGATCCCGTACGGCCTCGGCCAGTACGCCGGCCATGTCCGCCCGGCCCTTGACGGCAGCGGCCGCGGGACTGTCGGTGCCGGTGGCATGCACGCCGGGGAACAGCTCGCCGACCGTCGACAGCAGCACGCCAGTCTCACCGAGCGAGGGCAGCACTTCGCCGATGTAGCCGAGGAAGGCCGGGTTGGGCCCGACGATCAGCACGGCCCGCTGGGCGAGCTGCTCCCGGTGCGCGTACAGCAGATACGCGGCCCGGTGCAGCGCGACCGCGGTCTTCCCGGTGCCCGGCCCTCCCTCGACGACGAGCACCCCTCGCTGCGGGGCGCGGATGATGTGGTCCTGCTCGGCCTGGATGGTCGAGACGATGTCGCCCATCCGGCCCGTGCGGGCGCTGTTCAGCGCGGCGAGCAGCACCTCGTCGGCGTCGTGCGACTCGTATCCGGTACGGGTGGTGTCGGCGAGATCCATGATCTCGTCGTGCAGCCCGGTGACCGTGCGCCCCTGCGTGGTGATGTGCCTCCTGCGGCGCAGCCCCATCGGTTCATACCCGGTCGCGAGATAGAACGGCCGCGCGACGGGAGCCCGCCAGTCGATCAGCAACGGGGTCCGCCCGGCGTCGTCCCGCCGGATTCCGGTACGCCCGATGTGGTACGTGACTCCGTCGCGCCTGTCGATCCGTCCGAAACAGAGTCCCGTGTCGGTGGCATTCAGCGCGGCGAGCGTGGCGGAGTGCTCGGCGACGCCGACATCGCGCTCCACCCGCGCCTGTCGGCCGGTGCTGAGCTGCGCGACCGTGGCGCGCATGGCGGCTTCGGCCGCCACCCGGAGCTGGTCGAGCCGCTCGTGGGCGAGGGAGACGAATTGCTGTTCCTGCCGCATTTCCTCGGTAGACAATTCAGCACCTGACGTAATAGAATAAACTTATTGATTTTTTTCCGCATGCCGAGTCTTCCGCGCACACGGAACTATTCAATATAGGCAAATAAATACCCTGTCCGTCAATTCGGACCAGGGTTTTTTGCGTCCAGGAGACGCTCACCCGAGCAGACGGGAGGCCCCATCCGAATATGCGGATGAGGCCGAAGTCTGCGGGGTGCCGTCGCGGCTGCTCACGGCGCCGCCCCGGGGCCCCACGCCGGCACCCGCTCCCAAGCCGGGGCAGAACCGCCGCCCCTGGCCCCCGTGACACCGGCCGAGCCCGCAGCGCCACACGCTCCCGTACCCGTAGTACCACAGCAGCGGCCCCCGAACCGCCCCCGGGGCACCCCTCGCCCGCGTACCTCGCCCTGGCCCAACTGGGCCGACTGGAACCGCGCCTGGCGCTCTCCGCCGCTGACTGCACCGTCCGACCCGGGCACCACAGGCCAGCAAGTCACCGGAACCAACGCCGAACACGACGTCCGCGGCCTCGTCGCCGAACTCCGAGGCATGCCCAAACGCCCCTGCGCACTCCCACGCGCCGACGAACGGCCACAGCCCGGCCTGAGAAGCTAGGGGCTGCCCCATCGTTGCAGTTCAGGAGCACTCTTTGCGCTTCTGATCGCACCTCGGACTCCACCGACGTGAAAGCCCGAGGCTAGGGTGAGAGCTTGAAGCTGGACGGCAAGGTTGCATACCGCAACTGATACTTTTCGGGGAGGAATCCTGTGCCTGCGTACGGGATGCAGACGTGGAAGAAGCGCACACTTCAAGGGTGCGGCCTGGCTATTTTCCTCGGCTGGATTGTTTGGCTGTGCGTCGCCATCGCGAACGAGCCCCCCGGGGGAGCGGCGTCACTGGAAGCCCTGCGCAATGACGTACGGACTGCCGTACAGCAGAACGATGCCGACCGCCTTCAGAGCTTGTTCGACGAAGACAGTGTGGCGGACGGTTACGCGAAGAGCTTTTTGGGTCGCCTCAAGGGCGCCGACGCACTCGATTCCACTCTTGAGAAGCGCGGAGATGTCAGCTACGTCGTGGTGAAGGGGGGCAGCCGTAATGGTGCTGCGGCGTGCACCCCTTGGGCGGCGACCGAGAAGGAGTCACGCTGGTATCTCGATGGCACGCCTCCTGCGGTCGGAGGTCTCTGCTAGAGCTACTGAACTTGATTGAGTGAAGCCGGGTTGTTCGCCTGACGGTGTGCGGGTCGGGTCGGTAGTCATGGGCCGTGAGACACGCGCAGGATGGCGGGTTGACCGACACCGGGAGGGCCCGCGCGGGAGCGGATCCGGCTGGAGGCGGTCGGCCGTTTCGAGGGCGGGGAGAAGAACTGGGAGGTTGCTGCCGTGTTGCGGCCGCCGTCAAGCGCAGCCTCAAGAAGATCCAGTACCGCCCACACCTGGTCGACGACTGCCTCGCGGGCACCCGCCCGACCATAGGCGTTTGCCCGTGAACACGCCGACATCACGCATTCAAATTCAGTAGCGGTAAGCCGCCATCTCGCTTTGCTGTCACAACGATGGAGATCTGTAACTTCGCCCCACTGAGCAAGATTCCCTTTAACCGCGCAAACTCACCCCAGTACGACTATGCCCCATCTCGCCCACCTATGCACCTTAAGTAGGAAAATATTCGACCAAGGGGTCCATGGGTCGTTTATTGTGACGCATTCGGCGATCACTTCAAGCCCAATTGATGCGATCGAGCCAAAACGTCTGGATGCGCTGTATTTCATTTGAATCTTCTTGATCGACGGAGTGATCATGTCCCTTCACTCAAAAGGGGAGGGACTTTGTTTACTCGCATTGCTGCTGCCACCGCGCTCGTGATCGGTTGCGTTATCGTTCCGGCCACCCAGGCTTCGGCGACAGAAATTACGCCGATGTCTGGGAGTGGCTGCACTGGAAATCCTGGAAGCAACGGCATGAAGTGCATTTACGTCACTGGCACCAAGCTTCATGTGGACAAAATAAAGACCACCTTGACCAGGAATCACGCCAACCCCAATTGCGGCCGGGCGCATATTGAAATCGGTAGGAACTACGCCACCACCAGTGGAAACATCTGCGACGGCCGAGACTTCAGTTTCACCGACACGGTTGGCCTGAGCTTCCCGAACAACACGAAGGCATGCGCTTGGTGGAGCAACTATCCAGAGGGCAAGGCGTGCGCCACAATCCACAACTAGCCTGTCCCTGACCTCGATCTTTCGCGTGTGGCCCGTCAGTTCATCTGGCGGGCCACACGCGACCCTGCACACGCTCCGGGACGCGACCAGGCGCTGTCGCGGGCCGGGCACACCCGAACTCACCGAGATCGGCGGTCTCATCGAGCGCCTGAAGCGATTCGAGTAGGCGCGGGCCCTGGAGGCCGCCCTTGCGCGGCTCCACGGCTGCGCGCTGCCGGTCGCTGTCCGGACGTACGCCCCGGTCCCGCCTCACACCGTCGCGAACACGTCCTCCAGCTCCTGGCGCAGCTTGCGCTTGGGCCGGGCGCCCACCATCGACTTCACGGGTTCGCCGGAGTGGAACACGAACAGGGTCGGCATCGCCAGCACCGCGTACCTGCTCGCAGTCCCCGGATTCCGCCCGTTGTCGAGCTGGACGATCTTGATGCGGCCGTCGGAGTCCTCGGCAGGTTCGACGTCCTGTCCGGCAACCAGGGACAGGATGCCGTCCGCGTTCGCTGCTTTCTCACCCAATTTCTGCTCGGGCAGATGCCCGAGCAGCCTGAGTGCGTCGCCTGCCAGGGCGTCGACGAGGGCGGCGCGGGCCTGCTCGTCGTTCCAGGCGATCCTTGGTTTGCCGGGGTCGGTGTAGTCATGCGCGGTGCACTGCACCGCTGCCACCCGGCCCGCTCCCGGGACTTCCCGGATGACCGCGCGGGCGGCGGCGATGAGCTGGGTAACGGCGTCCTGGGTAACGACTGCGTCGTCCAGAACGGTGGAATCCAGCGCTCGCCGGTGCTTGCTCTTGAGGACACCGGTGACCTTCACGACCTCCCGTACTGCTTCGAACACCCGGTTGGGCCGGGCAGAACGGGAAAGGCGGCGGCGGAAGTAGGCCAGCAAAGACGGGTCGAAGGCCATGTCGTTGAGACCGAGCCCGCAGGCGGCCGTCCTCCGCAGGTCACACCGCAGTTCCTGCACCGTCTCGAAGTCCGACAGCCCATGGAGGGCCTGCAGCGTGATCGCTGCGGCCAGCATCTGCGGCGGCAAACTCGGCCGCCCGTTCACCGAGGGGTACATGTCCGCGAACATCTCCGCCGGAAACAGCGCACCACGATGCTCAGCCAGGAACGCGAACACACCTCCCGCCGGGATCAACTCCCGGCAGGCTCCCACACATCCGGCCCGACCGTCTCCTCGGCCCATTCCCCCATCACCACAACAAAGAGTCTGGCCCCGCCGCTCACGCGGCGGGGCCAGAACCCCAAGATCTTCATGAGTCTTCTAGGCGCGCTGCCCGAGGACCAGGTCGCGATAGGGGAGCGCAACCGTGGGGTGACCGACGATACCGAGGCGCTTCTCGATGTCCTCGACGAGTTCGGCAGCACCGGCGGCCGTGGCCCGGTTGACCTCCGTTTCGACGAAGGTACCGACTCCGCCGACGGTGTCGATGCTGACTGTGACGCCGGGGGTGTCCGGGTGGCGGTAGCTGGTGCGGGTCTTCTCGACGCGGACCAGCTCACGCATTCCGATGGAGGTAAGCAACCTCTCGGCCGTGGGTGCCTGCTCGCCCTCTCGGAGGATGACGTTCGTCTCGACCTTGGACACCACGTCGCTCCGGACTGATTTTCAGCGCTGCAGGCGTGCCGTCGGGCCAACGGCACCGCAACGCGACCGACACAACACCGTCCGGGAGGGACTCACCGAGCGAAAGTCCCCACTGGGACGTCAGCCGCGCGATGAGATCCGGCGTGTCAGCGCACCATTCGGCAACCTGTG
Organism: Streptomyces sp. NPDC015032; assembly: GCF_043080425.1. Taxonomy (NCBI): domain Bacteria; kingdom Bacillati; phylum Actinomycetota; class Actinomycetes; order Kitasatosporales; family Streptomycetaceae; genus Streptomyces; species Streptomyces sp. NPDC015032. The sequence goes on from NZ_JBIBVN010000044.1 coordinate 57,237, forward strand.
GACCGAATCGACGTACCAACCGCGTAGTGACACTCTCCACAGAATGTGCCCCGTTCGAGACACGCGTTAGACCAGCCACTTCCCGTCGCGCATCAGGGTCCGCCCGGCCATCTCGGGAACCGTCCCCCACGCCTGCAGCACCTGCGGGGTGACCTGGAAGAAGACGTATGAGGGGTGGTCCTCGCGAGGGTCCCAACCATCCTTGGCGGCGAAGGCGTCACCCACCTCGGCCGGAAGATCCTCGCGGGTCAGCCTGCGCGCGGTGCCGTGCACCAGGACCACGTCCCGGGTATGGCCGAAACAGAGCCGGACCCGGCCTGAGACGCACAGGTTGCGCCCAGTTGGGTTGGTGTCGCGGGTGGACAGCCACACCACCTCGCCGTCCCACCAGAAGGCCAGCGGAACGAGGCAGGGCTCGCCGGTGGCGTCGGCAGTGGCGACCCATACGTCGTTGTCCCGTGCGAGCCGTTCAAGCGCCTCGCGTTTGCGCTGCTCCGAACTGCGGGGTTCGCTGGGTTGCGAGTCAACTGACGTCATGTGGGGAGGTTGTGACTCCTCCCCCTCATGAATGAGGGGGCTTCTCGCTATACCGAGTTGGCGTCGCGACGGACCAGCCCGGCCCGTAGAACGTTGATCGCACCCACTTCGTCGGCATGCGCCTGA